>NZ_JBITPN010000042.1:0-93988 GCF_050467985.1 Brevibacillus sp. NRS-1366
TTTCACGACTAACCTTGTGGTCTTTGTCTTTCATCCATCGTTGTTCTTTGTCGTCTACGTTGCGAATAGCGTTCACTTTCTTTTGTTTTCCTAGCTTTTTGATTCTCCAATCAAGCTGTTAGAAAAGTAAGCAAACCCCAATCCATATAGAGACATAAAGAAAACCATTCCAATCATCATAAAAAATGAAATAGATAGAATCACAAATCCCTTCCTAGATTTGTCATAGGGTAAAGATAAAGCAATTTTCTTAGCAACCGGACCAACAATGAATACTTCCAATAAGAAAGCAACAATAAAGCCTAGAATAAATTGAAAAAGTATATCTTTCAGAGATACCGTGCCAATCAAGCCATTTTGAATTAAATTATAAAGCGTCATGATTACGACCATTCCAAAGCACATCATCAACCCAAAATAAAAATCTTCTCTTTTAGTTGTTGGCAATTTCCATCATCCTTTCTTTTTCCCCTTGTTATTATAGAGATAGTGAAAAACTCCTCATAAGTGAAAAGTCTGTGAACATTTTGGCGATGAATGTTTTTTTACTTCATTTGATCCATGATTGCCCTTCAGCACATAATTTTCTGTCTTTTCCAACTATTTAAAAATTACGGATTGACTACCCAACTAATATCCAATATATTGGTTTTATGAACACGACCTTTATAAAACACATCAACCGCCCCTCTCTGCGTGATCAAGTGTATCAATCGTTAAAAGCAGCGATCGTCATGCTGCAAATGGAACCGGGACAGCGTCTGAATGACAACGAACTCGCTACCCAATTTGGAGTAAGCAGGACACCTGTCCGGGAAGCATTGAAGCGGCTCGAGGACGAAGGATTAGTAGAATCCATCCCGGGCTCTCTCACTCGCGTAACACCATTAAACATAGAGGAGGCTCAACACGCTTTTCCTGTTGTTGCCGCATTGCATGCATTGGCTGCACGTTTGGCAGTCCCACAAGTAAAGGAGGCTGATATCGCCGAATTGGAAAAGTGGAACGACAGCTTGTATGACGCACTGGAACAAAAAGATGTTATGAAGGCAATCGAGGCGGATGACGGATTTCATGAGGTTTTTTTACACATTGCGGGAAATCGGGAAATCTACATTGCTCTCGAGCGAGTTGTACCCAAAATCAGACGGCTTGAGTTTGCACGATTCGGCTCTTTGGAAGGTCTAGATTCATTTGAGCAGCACAAAAAAATAATTACAGCGATGAAAAACAGTCAAAGTCAGACTGCAGCTGAACTCGTTGAAGAAAACTGGCTCAGTCTTGGCAGGTTACTTACTGAGGATACAATTTAATTGAGTAGGGGGTAACACGCATGAGCACTGTAGATCTGAAAGGGGAAGTTCACGATACCAGCGTTCTGGCACGGGCGCGCGAAATCATTGAGAATAGTCCGTCGCCCCGATTGGTTCAGGAGGAAATCGTAAATGCAGTCAATCGTAATGCCATTTGGCGCGGAACTGAGTGTCTGAATCTTCTGGCACCAGAGGCACCTGCGAGTCCGCTTGTTCGTCAGCTCTTGGCATCAGAAGTAGGTACCCGTGCTGCTGAAGGACATATCGGCTCCCGGCAGCGATGGTTTGCCGGCACCAAATATATTGATGAAATTGAAGCCCTTTGTGTTGAGCTGTTGAAGAAAGTTTTTCAAGCCAATTTTGCCGATCACCGTCTGGTAGCAAGCATGATTGGCAACATGACCGTCTACTCCGCCTTGACTCAGCCCGGCGACAAAATCATGACCATCTCCCAACCATTCGGCGGACATTCCAGCAATCGCATGGACGGTCCCGCTGGAGTCCGCGGCTTACATATTACGGACGTGCCGATGGACCCGGTTGAACTGACGGTTAATCTGGATGAATTCGCCAAAGTAGCCAGACAGGTTCGCCCCAAATTAGTCACACTCGGGGCGTCCATGACACTGTTTCCTTTCCCTCTGAAAGAGATGTCAGCGATCGTGGCAGAGTGGGGCGGAAAAATTTTCTTTGACGGTGCCCATCAGCTCGGACTCATTGGCGGCGGACAG
The DNA here is from genome assembly GCF_050467985.1 of Brevibacillus sp. NRS-1366. NCBI lineage: Bacteria > Bacillati > Bacillota > Bacilli > Caryophanales > Paenibacillaceae > Brevibacillus > Brevibacillus sp. NRS-1366. The sequence goes on from NZ_JBITPN010000042.1 coordinate 2,045, forward strand.
TTCCAGGATCCTCTGCGCGAAGGTGCCTGCGTCATTACCGGCTCAGCAGGAAAAACGTTCAGCGGACCGCAAAGCGGCATCATCGTCTGGAACGATCCAGAACTTTCCGTACCGATTACAGATGCCATCTTCCCTACACTTGCAGCAACTCATCAAGTAAACCGGGTCGCGGCGCTCGCTGCTGCTGCTGCAGAATTCCTTGCTTTTGGCAAAGAGTACATGGCGCAAATCGTTGCCAATGCCAAGGCGCTCGGCAAAGCTCTCCACGAGCGAGGCGTCCGTGTACTGGGCGATCATAAAGGGTATACGCAGACTCATCAGGTGATTCTGGACGTACGTGATTACGGCGGCGGATACAAAGTCGCGAAGCAATTGGCAGAGTCCAATATCATCACAAACAAAAATTTGATCCCAGGAGACAATCCAGAAGATTGGGATTATCCAAGCGGCTTGCGCATCGGCACCACCGAAGTGACACGGTATGGAATGAAAGAAGCCGAGATGGATATCATTGCGGACCTCATCGTGCGGGGATTGACGGAAAAAGACAAGCCAGAAGTGATCAAAGCCACAGTCATCGAGCTACGAAATTCCTTTACCAAGCTGCAATACTGCTATCAAGATTAGAAAACCTGGCTACGCCATGCCTTTTGGCGGAGTCGCGGTTGCCCTTATACTGGATAAGAATTTTATAAATTCTTATCTGTACTAGATAGACAGTCGGGGAAGTAATTCCTCCTCCTTGTCAAAACGAAAACCCAGTCTAAAACGACATGACGTGTTTTAGACTGGGTTTTTACCCTGCGAGATGAAGGGCCTCGTATTTAGCCAAACAAGTAATACCGAGAGAGATCAATCCGATACTCTTTGATGACTTGGTCAATCTCCTGTTTTCCCCGCATTAGGATTTCATGGTACTTTGCGATTTTTTCTTCCGGCATCCGGTAAAGCGGGCCAGATATCGTCAGCGATCCCATGATATGACCATCATAATGGAACAACGGGCAAGCGATAGCCAATACGTCCGGTGTATATTCACCCGTGCTCCGCGCCCACCCCTCTTCCCGGATATGAACCAGCTCTGCACGCAATTGATCTGGATCTGCAATCGTATTTTTGGTGTACTGCCTGAGGCCCTGCAAAATAATGCGCTCGATGTGCTCCTTCGGCAAATAGGCCATAATGGAGCGATAGGACGCCCCTACGAACAAAGGAGAACGGCTGCCTATCGAGACCGAATATTTCACGACATGATCAGGCTCGAGTGCATCCAGGGTCAACCCCTCATCCCCGTCCAGGCAAGTCAAAAAGATAGACTCTCCCGCCTCGACCATCATTCGCTCTAAAATGGGACGAAGCAGTCGTGAAACATGGAACGACTCTTTCATTGTCAGACCCAGTTCCCACAGCCGAATACCCAAAGCGTATTTTTTCGTCTCCGGATCCTTCACCAGAAAGCGATTTGCCTCAAAAGTGGACAAGACGCGGTAAACATTCGTGTGATTCAAACCGGTTTCCTTGGCCAACTCCCGGGCTCCCCACTCTGGCTTTTCTTTTGTGAATAACTGTAACAATTTGAGTGATTGATCCAATGTTTTTAACACGACGACTCCCCTTATTTTGTTTGATGTTGTAAGATGGGCAAAAGCTTAAGCTCCGTCCTGCCCATGCAAAAAGTCAATGGCTGCAGCCACATACACTTTCGCGCAGCGAATGACGTCTTCTACGAGCACTTTTTCATTAAAGTTGTGAATGCTTGGCAAATACGCCGGTCCGTATTGCAGGACTGGAATGTTGTAGTCGCGGAAGTGTCTGGCGTCACTGCTCGCCCACTGCTGCACCCCGTATGCATGCTCTCCGGTTACAAACGTAATGTTGTCGACAATCGCGCGGCAAACAGGGTCGGAAGGATCGGTGTAGTTCGCATGACTCATAATGCCAAACGGCTTGATATCATAGTCAATCTCCAAAGCATCCAGCTTCCCGTGAATATACGCCATCACTTCTTCTCTCGTTACGCCAAATGGCAGACGGCAGTCCACCTCGACCGTGCAGGTGTCAGGAACGACATTTGACTTCGTTCCACCCTGGATCGTTCCAATATTGCAGGAAATCCGCTCCAGTACGCCTTGATACGGCTCGCGTTCTGTTCCGAGCATGTATTCCTTGGAAATTTCGACTAGTGGTTTCACTTCGTCCGGGATCGTTACGGGATAATCCCACACGGTACGGATGCATTCGACCGCTCTCATCGCATCAATGATTGCATTTTTTCCGGCAATCGGTCCGAGGCTGCCATGCGCAGGCTTCCCATATACAGTCAGTTGGAACCAGCAAGATCCTTTTTGACCGAGTGTCGGATTGTATGGTGATGAAGGTTCAGCGATGAGGCAGCCATCTCCCTCTACCAGCTTGCGTTCCAAAATCCACGGTACGCCCAGCTCTCCGCCCGTTTCTTCGTCAGGAACGATTGCCAAAATCAATTCCCCGGGCAATTCTATTCCGAGCCTTTTCAAAATAGTGGCTGCAAAAATCAGACCAGCCAGCCCGCCTTTCATATCGGAAGCCCCACGGCCTAGTATCCAGCCGTCTTTGACTTCTCCGCTGAACGGATCGAATTCCCACTTGGAGAGATCCCCAGCCGGTACGACGTCGGTGTGACCGCAATAAATCAGGCGTTTACCCCCAGCATTGCCAATTCGGGAGATCAGGTTATACATTTTTGTACCCGCTTCATGCCACTGCGTCTCAATTCCAAAACGCTCGAGGTATTCATGTATATAACGGCTGATCGGTTCAGAATCGCCCGGCGGGTTTTCGCTCGGAAATTGAATCAGGCGACAACACAGATCAATCAGCTCATCTTTGTTCTCTTCAACGGCGGCGACGGCTTGGTCTTTTAGTTGTTTGATTTGATCGCTCATGCTTCGCTCACCCTGCCATCCAGTGTCAGCAGATGCTTCATGCTTCCATACAACGAGCTCATGATCTCAAAATCTTTCTCATCGAAGAACGCGCACTTGCCGACTCCGTAAAGCTTGGCCACTTCAATCACGAAACGAACGACTTGCTCGACATGAATGAGGTGGGTAGCGCCCGTTGCACAACCAGCTACTGGCACTTGGGTCGTCAGAGCAATCCCTACGACAGGACTGTCCGTTACCACGCACGGCTGCATGATACTGTTGATGTGATGTACATTGTTGCCGTATGGGGTGATATCTTGCGTCGTAATTGGCAGTGTCACTGGCATGTTGCCAGAGGTTTGCTTCATTACTTCAAGCAAATCCGTGCTGATGCGCAGAATATATCCTTCTTTTACCGTAGGGGTAATGGCATATCCGGTATGGTTGAGGATCATGTTCCCTTTTGTGGTGTCGATGGACAAGATCGCATCCATCTCTTTTGATACTTCGTATTCATTCATCTGTTTCATATCGACAGGCGAATTCATGAAAGGCACCGGATCATGCGGCAGAGTCGGCGCATCCGGGCAAATGTGGGTGGTGAGAATGACATCCCCTTCCAGGATGTCACCCCGCTGCTGCATATCTGCCAGTTTTGCGGCAGCAGCCATGCAAGCGAGGGCACCGTCCCCATCGGAAACAAATCCGATTTGCTCAGGACGTGCTCCAATTCCTCCCAGTCGGCCAATGATGCCGAGCGTCGGCGCATTTCCGCCATTGCTCTTTCCATTTTTGCCTTTAATGGTTACTTTTACAAAATCGGTCTTTCCTTTTTCACCTGTTACGGTAGAAACTTCCACATTTGAAAAATGACGCTGCTCAAAATATTCTTTCAGGTCATTCCCGCTAACAAAAGCGCTATCCATCAGATCATACATTTCAATAACGTGTTTGAATGACATAGAACAAATCTCCTTCAGTTATTATGATATATCTCCTAGTAGATGACAAGAAACCCGATGCTGCCCCTCAAACAACTCCAGCGCTGGTGTTTCTGTCTTGCAGCGATCCGTGGCATAAGGGCAGCGCTGGTGAAAATGACATCCAGAAGGCGGATTCATCGGGCTTGGTACATCCCCGGTCAAAATCATGCGTTCTTTTTTAACCAGCGGGCTTTCTTTTGGCACAGCCGAGAGAAGCGCGCGCGTGTAAGGATGCTGTGGATTGTGATAAATCTCTTCGTATGTCCCCATCTCTACGACTCGACCCAAGTACATGACAGCGATACGGTCACTGATGTAGCGAACGACGTTCAGGTCATGAGAGATGAAGATATAAGTGAGATTAAATTTGGCTTGCAGCTCCTTCAGCAGGTTGATGACTTGAGCCTGGATGGATACGTCCAGCGCGGATACAGACTCATCGCAGATCACAACGTCCGGATGCAGAGCGAGTGCGCGGGCGATATTGATCCGCTGTCTTTGTCCACCACTGAATTCATGGGGATATCTGGTGGCGTGATAGTCGCTGAGCCCCACTACTTCCAGCAATTCCTGCACCTTTTTTATCCGCTCCTGCTGCGTACCCACCTGATGAATCACCAGAGGCTCCATCACGAGCTGCTCTACTGTCTTTCTCGGGTCCAGCGAGGCATACGGATTTTGGAACACCATCTGAATCGATTTCCGCGCCTTTTTCAACTCTTGATCGGACAAGGCAGCAAGGTCTTGGCCACCCAGGATGACAGAGCCGGACGTCGGACGGATCAACTGCATGACGAGCCGGGCCAAGGTCGATTTCCCGCAGCCGGACTCACCTACGATGCCGAGCGTTTCCCCTTTTTTCACCTCAAAGCTGACATCGTCCACTGCCTTGACGAACTTAGAAGGTTTAGCGAACAGTGCTGATTCTTTTACAGGAAAATACTTTTTAATGTTATTCACCTGAAGGATTGCTTCACTCACTCGCTTCTCCTCCTTCCCGCTTTAGTCGCTGATCAGCTGTTTGAAAATGACAGGCCACCATATGCCCCGGGCTTACTTCCACGAGCGGCGGCCTTTCGGTAAAACACTTCTCCTGCGCGTACCCACAGCGAGGAGCAAAGTAGCAGCCTGCAATTTCATTGCGCAGATCAGGGGGATTTCCAGGAATGGAAGGTAATTTGCCCACTGTATCGGACTTGATTTGGGAATCAAGCAATCCCCATGTATATGGATGAAGCGGATTTTGGTACAAATCCTCGACGTTTGCGTATTCAACCGTGTTACCGGCATACATGACGAGTACCTTTTGACAGCTCTCCCAGACTACTCCCAAGTCATGCGTGATCATAATGATGGATGTCTTTAGATCATCCTGGAGTTTCTTCATTAAATCTAAAATTTGTGCCTGAACCGTTACGTCCAAAGCAGTAGTTGGTTCATCGGCAATCAACAGCTTGGGATTGCAAGCCAAAGCAATCGCGATCATCACTCGCTGTCGCATCCCGCCAGAAAATTCATGCGGATATTGCTCCAAGCGCTTTTCCGGTTCGGGGATTCCTACCAGCTTCAGCATCTCAATCGCACGGGTCCGTGCTTCTTTTTTGTTTACTTGCTGATGCAAGCGTATGACTTCCATAATTTGATTTCCTACCGTAAATACCGGATTCAGAGAAGTCATGGGATCCTGGAAAATCATCGAGATCTCATTCCCGCGAATCTTCCGCATCTCATCCTGGGAGAGCTTCGTCAGGTCCTTCCCCTCAAAGAGAATGCTCCCTCTCTCGATTTTTCCAGGGGGAGACGGAATCAGCCCAAGTATGGCGGTAGAGGTTACGCTTTTTCCCGATCCAGATTCTCCCACAATTCCGATCGTCTCTCCCTGTCTCAAGTCAAAACTCACGCCGTTAACCGCCTTAACGACTCCAGACGAGTAAAAATAGACAGCCAAATCTTTCACACTGAGCAATACATCTGGTTTTGCCAATTCCCTTTCACTCCTTTGTTACACTTTCATTTTCGGGTCCAGGGCATCTCGCAATCCGTCACCGAACAGGTTGAAGCCAAGTACGGACAGGAGAATCGCTAGACCGGAGAAAGTAGCCATATGCGGCGAGAGCACGAGAAAATCTTTACCGTCCTTCAAGATGCTGCCCCAAGAAGCAGTAGGTGGTTGGACACCCAAGCCCAAAAAGCTCAAGGCTGCTTCGGAAATAATGGCTCCTGCCACATTCATCGTTGCGTACACGATGATAGGCGCCATACAATTTGGCAGGATATGGTTAAAAATAATGCGAGAATCATTGGCACCGAGTGATCTCGTTACTTCGATGTACTCTTCTTCTTTTACAGCGAGTACCTGGCCACGCACGATCCGGGCAAACCCTGGAATGTTGGCAACCCCAATCGCCAAAATGACGTTAAACAATCCGGCCCCAAGCACAGTCATCAAAGCGATCGAGAGCAGGATGAACGGAAAGGCGAACAATCCATCCATTAAGCGCATGATGATCGCGTCCCATTTACCCCCGTAGTAACCGGCTACCAGACCAAGCAGTGTACCGATCATGCCTCCGAGTCCGATCGCAAAAATTCCGACGATCAACGAGATCTGGGTTCCATAAATGATCCGGCTGAACAAATCGCGGCCGTAGTTGTCTGTACCCAGAATGTGTCCATCAACACCCGGCTCTGACAAGGAGTTGGCGAGATCCATCGCGTTCGGCGGATGCGTTGCAATAAGCGGAGCAAACACAGAGAAAATCACCATGATGGCAATGATGATCATGCCGACTAAGGCAAGCTTGTTTTTCAAGAGGCGTCTCCAAACACTGTTTTCCTTGCTTTTTTTCTTTACAGGAAGCGGTACTGAAACTGGCGAGAGATTTTGGGCATGGTTACTCATGTCGTATCAGCCCTCCCCTTTATTGGAAAAATTCACGCGCGGGTTGACCACCGTGTATAAAATATCAACGAGCAGATTGATCAATACGAAGATCACAGCGATAAACAAAACCGTTCCTTGTACCACGACGAAATCACGGTTTTCGATTGCGTCTACCACCAAACGTCCCATCCCGGGCCAGCTAAAAATTGTTTCTGTCAAAACAGCACCGCCAAGCATAGAGGAAATTTGCATCCCCATTACCGTCAAAAGCGGCGTCAGAGCATTTTTCAAAGCATGCTTCCAAACGACGAAAAATTCACGTAAACCTTTTGCTCGCGCTGTCTTGATGTAATCCTGCCTGATCACTTCAAGCATGCTGGAGCGTGTAATTCGCGCGAAGGTCGCCATGGGAATGGTAGACAGCGCAATACTCGGCAAAACAAGGTGAGTGATGACGCTTCCAAAACCTTCTGACAGTGAACCCATCCCTGTCGCTGGTAGCCAGCCAAGATGAACACTAAAATAGAGAACCAGCATCACCCCGAGCCAGAAAATCGGCATGGAAACCCCGACCAGAGACAAGATCATGACCGTGTAATCCCAAACCGAGTACTGTTTGGTCGCAGAGATGATGCCTGCCGGAATTCCGATCAGAAGTGCGATGGCGAGAGCACAAACGGAGAGAAGCAATGTATTCGGAAAACGCTCCAAAATCAACGATAAAACGGGCTGATGGTACCCAAGGGATGTCCCCAGGTCCCCCTTCAAAAGATTGCCGAGAAAATCAATATACTGGAGGTACATCGGCTCGTTTAAGCCAAGTGTCTCGCGCATCTTCGCTATTTCGTCGGGAGATGCCTGCGGTCCCAAAAGCACCGCCGCCGGATCACCGGGAATCAAGCGAGTGATAATAAACACGGTGGTAGCAACCACCAACAAAGTCGGGATCAGGTCGACTAATCGTTTCAGAATCAGTTTAAGCAATCCTTCTCTCCTCCTTCCTGGTATCTATGGGCTCTCTTCGAGAATAAGAATGTTCGAAGAGAGGAGCTTGGCCCTCTCTTCGATCTGTTGATTTCGCTAGATTGTTATTTGTTCAACCAAACGTTCGTCTCTTCATTCACCAAGAAGATCGAGCTATCAGCACGTACTTGGTAGTCTTGTACATATTTCTTCATGCCCGTCGCCACATCGAGCAGACCTAGCTCTACATGGACAATATCATCGTTGATCATTTTCATGGCTTGGCCGTACATTTCTTTGCGTTTCGCTTCATCTGTTGTTTCGGCCGTCGCACGATCGAGCAGCTTGTCTACTTCCGGGTTGCTGTAGCCGTAACCGTTTCCGAGCGAGCCGATTTGCTTCGAGTGGAACATTTGATAGAGGAAGAAGTCAGGATCTGGATACCAGGACCAGCCCATGATATACAGTGGCGCTTTTCCTTTTGCTACGACATCGCTAAAGGTTCCCCACTCTACAGTCTTGATTTCAGCATCAATGTTCAGGTTGTCTTTCAGTTGCTGAGCTACGATAGTTGCTTGCGGTACACGGGAAGCAATGACGTACAGCTCCGTTTTAAATCCATTTTGGAAACCCGCTTCTGCCAGCAACTGCTTCGCCTTTTGTGGATCAAAAGCAGGCACTGCAGATTCGAGAGCAGGATCATAGCCCCAAGATGCTTTTGGCAAAGGCAGATAGGACTTCTCCGCTCCACCCCATTTGAACACGCCTTTAACTAGTCCTTCTACATCGACAGCGAGGCGGATGGCTTCGCGAACCTTTTTGTCTTTGGTTGGACCCTCATTTTGATTCAAGCCCATATATTCAAGCGAAAGACCTGGTTTGGTCTGTAAATTCAAATTTTGGTCCTTTTCAATGACCGCACGGTTTTGGCCTTTGACATCGGTTACAACATCAATGTCTCCGGAACGCAGCGCATTGGTCATCATGTTGGCATCCGTGATGAATTTAAACTCGACGCCATCCAGATGCGGTTTGGGTCCCCAATATTTGTCCGCGCGTTTCAACGCTACGGAATCGTCTTGATTAAACTTGTCCATTTGGAAAGGACCGGTACCGATCAGGTGTTGGCCAAACTGGTCACCCCATCCTTCAACCTCTTCACGAGGAACGACGATGTTGCCACCGTCTGTCAGCATGGCAAGCAAAGCTGCATTTGGCTGATCAAGATGCAGCGTTACCTCGTTTGCGCTAACGACTTCTACGCTTTGCACACCGCGAAGACGTTTCAGCGCGGATTGTTTTGCGGAACGCTCCAAGCTGTATTTCACATCTTCCGCTGTCATTTTTCGTCCATCCTGGTATTTACCTGGTTGGAAATACACATTGTCACGCAGCTTGAAGGTGTACATCTTCATGTCATCCGATACTTTCCACTCTGTTGCCAAGCTGGGCTCGATCTTGGACAAGTCATTGCTGTAACGGACAAGCGTGTCACCAATACTGCGGATGATGTTTGATTCGTAAGCACCTGTGTAAGCAATTGGATCCAGTGTTTTTGCCGTAGAAGACAAGCCGATTTTTAATATTCCGCCATCTTTCGGTTCGCCGGCAGCGGTTTGTTCTTGTGCAGCCCCTTTTCCATCTTGCGCGGGAGCACTACTCTGTCCGCCACAAGCAGCCAGTGCCATCATCGAAACGACCGTGACAGCAGAAAACAGTGCTTTTCCCCTAAGAAATTTCCTCACTACGAATCCCCCCAGTAGTTTAAGGTGTTTCAAATAATGAACCATATGTTCAATATGTGTTACGTTTTGGATTATAGCAAATCATTAATTTAGTGTAAATACTCAAAAATCTAAAAATTTTTATCTTGATGAACAGTGTTTCCATTCAGTACAATCAGTTATTATTTCAATTCTTTTGGCGGGAGTGTCTGAAAATGAACCATTTGGTTGAGATTAGCCGTAATCTGATCGCTACTTGTTTAGGGGTAAAAGAAAAGGAAGAACTGGTTATCGTGACGGATGAAGAAAAGCGCCCGTTGGCTGAAGCCCTTTACCAAGCCGGACAACAGCTCGGTGCAGAGACCATTCTGTTGGTGATGAAAGAACGTGAAAAATCTGGACAGGAGCCTCCTCAAGCGATTGCCGAAGCGATGAAGCAGGCGGATGTAGCCATCTGTATTACCAAACATTCCCTCACTCACACGCAGGCACGAAAGGTTGCTGCGGCTCATGGCACACGCGTAGCTACCATGCCAGGCATTACCTCTGACATGTTCACAGCCGGAGCGATTGCAGCCGATTACAACGAAGTGAAACGATTGACAGAAGTCGTGACGGACATACTCACCAACGGCAAACTTGTGCGCATCGAAAAGGATGGACATGTGCTGCAATTTTCCATTGATAAGAGATACGGAGTTCCCAGTACTGGGGTGTATTTGGAAAGCGGTCAATCAGGGAATCTGCCTTCTGGTGAAGCTTATATCGCACCAGTAGAGGGCAGCGCCAACGGACAAATCGTGGTGGATGGTTCAATCGCCGGAATCAGCATGGTTGATGAGCCGCATTTGCTGACGGTAAAGGACGGGCGCCTCATTGACGTCCAAGGTCCCATGGCCGCACAGCTTCTTGGCACATTGGGAGAGCAAGACGGTCGCCAGCTCGCGGAATTCGGCATTGGGACCAACCATAAAGCGAGAATTATCGGGATCGTATTGGAGGATGAAAAAGCTTTCGGGACGATTCATGTTGCTTTCGGCAGCAATATTACTTTCGGGGGAACGATTGAGGCGAGGGTACATATTGACCTGATTGTGAACAAACCGAATGTGTACATTGATGACGTAAAAATACTGGAAAACGGGAGCTTTACTTTTTCCAGCAAATCGTAGACATTCCAAAAGACAATCCTAGCTTAAAAAAACGCGGGAAGTGCGCCCACGTCCTTTGACTAAGTGGTCGGTGAGACTGTGGTGGTAGAGAGGAAAAAGAAGAAAACGCTCCAGCTTCCCCAGTCCCTTGTTGTTTATCTCCTGTCATTCCCGTTGATTGGGTATAGCGCTCCAGATGCTTTGTGATCCTGACGAGTTATATCAATCCATACATAACTTACCGCATCAACAAGCGCGCATATTATGCTATCCTAAATAGTGGATAGCTGTCAGCTACATAGACAAAAGAACAAATGGGGTAGTACGTGAATGATAGAAGGCGACAGCTGCCATGACCACAGATGAGATCCATCTGTGGTCTTTTTCATGCAAGTGTACCCAACCAAACACCAAACGGCCAAAGAACTGTCACTTTGGCCGTTTATCTATACACATACGCAAGTCACACGCTGTTTACTGTCTGCAAACCAATTTCCCCAAGTGCTGGCTTAATTTTAGATTCTCTTCGGCATCTACGGGAATTTCTACGATAACGATGTCATTCATGCTTATGGCTTTTCTCAATGTCGGCTCCAGCTCGTCAGCATGATTGACACGCAAACCAACGATCCCGAAGCTTTCCGCAAAACGGACAAAGTCCGGATTCTCAAATTCTACCCCGTAGCTTGCATTAAACCGATTTTTCAACTTCCACTCAATCAAGCCATACTTGGAATCGCTGAGCACAAGGATGGTAAACGCCAATCCCAACCGTTTTGCCGTCTCGATTTCTGCCCCATTCATTAAAAACCCACCATCACCCGTGATGCATATGACCGGATCATCGGCGCAAGCCAGCTTGGCGCCAATCGCTCCCGGTACTGCGATCCCCATGGCAGCAAAACCATTGGAGATGACTACGCGGTTTGGAAGCTTGGGCTGATAATTTCGGGCAATCCAGAGCTTATGGGCTCCTACATCCGAAATCACAATCGTATTCTCTGACGTGATTTTCGATAATTCCTCCAGGATTGTCTTTGGCTTAATCCGCGTGCTGCCATCGCTTGCATCCGCATTGATTTGGGCCAGCTCCTGCTTCAGCTTTTGATGGAGGTCACCACTCGGCGTCCATGCTTTCGCTCCTGTGTGATTTTCCGTCAAATATTCCAATGTGGCTTTGATATCTCCAACCAATTCCGCGCCAACTGGATAATGCTCGTCGACCTCGGCCGGCTCTGTATCAATATGGACGATGGGCTTTGGCTCATGCTCATTCCAGTAGATGGGGAGATACTCGACAAAATCGTAGCCGACGGCAATGATGAGATCAGCTTCATGTATCCCACACAATACATAATCCTTCATCTGCAATCCTACTGTATACATGTTCAAGGGATGATCGGGAGGCAAGACTCCTTTTGCCATGAACGTGTGTGCGACCGGCGCCTTCAACGCCTCCGCAAATGCTCGCAGTCCTTCTGACGCCTGCTGTCGCAGTACTCCGTTTCCTGCGATGATAAACGGTTTTTGGCTTTTCTCCATTAACTCCAGAGCCTTGTTCATGCTGTGCGCCGTGGGAACAGTGATTGGCAATGGTGTTTTCGGAAGGATTTTCGCGTCAATATCGTCTGCCGCAATATCTTCGGGAAGCTCGATCAGCACTGCGCCGGGCTTCTCCATTTCAGCCAGCTTAAAAGCTTTCCGGACAATTTCCGGGATTGTTTCCGGTCGCTTGATCTGAATGGACCATTTTGTCACGGGTTCAAACATGGCGACTACGTCAATGTACTGGTGCGATTCTTTATGCATCCTCTCCATCCCGGCTTGTCCAGTAATCGCAACCACAGGTGCATGATCCAAATGGGCGTCGCCAATACCAGTGAGCAAATTGGTGGCCCCCGGTCCCAGTGTGGCTAAACAAACCCCCGCCTTCCCGGTTAACCTGCCGTATACGTCAGCCATAAACGCCGCTCCTTGCTCATGCCTGACTGCCACAAATTGAATCTGCTCAGAAGAAGCCAACGAGTGAACAAGATCAATGTTCTCTTCCCCCGGAATTCCGAATATGTACCGTACTCCTTCATTTTCCAGGCAATTCACCAGCAAATCCGTTGCTTTCATCATTTCACCCCAAAAATGGATTTTTCATCCCTATTTGCTGTCCCAATGGAAGCTTACGAACTTTTCTTCCATCATATCCATCATCGCGAACCTGACTCCTTCCCTGCCGGTACCGCTGTCCTTTATTCCGCCATACGGCATATGATCCAAGCGGAAGGTCGGAATGTCATTGATCAATACTCCGCCCGTTTCAATTTGGTTGACACAGGCAAAGGCGCGATTGATGTCGCGCGTATACGCTCCCGCGTTCAGTCCGTAGCGCGAGTCGTTCACCAACCGAATCGCGTCCTCGATATGTTCGAAAGGCATGACACTGACGATCGGACCGAATACTTCTTCCTGAATGACCTTGGCCTGATGCAAAACATCAGTGAGGATAGCGGGAGTCATGATTTGACCGTCCACATCACCTCCGTATACCACCTTTGCGCCAAGCCCAACTGCCTCTGAGATCCAGGTGGCGAGCCGCTCCAGCGAGTCTTTGGTGATCACCGCCGTAATATCCGTATTTTCATCGAACGGAGAACCGATCACGAGCTGCTTTGTTCGAGCAATCATTCGTTCAAGGAACGTCTCATACAAGGAATGGTGCACATAAATACGCTGGATGGAAATGCAGACTTGGCCGTTGTACGAAAAAGCCCCCTCCACTACTCGATCCATGATGCTGTCTACGTCAATTCCTTCATCGACGATCAACGCCGAATTTGACCCCAGCTCCAACGTCACTTTGCGAAATTCAGCCAGCTTGCGAATTTCCTTCCCCACTTTTGGACTGCCTGTGAACGTAATATTTTTCACGTACGGATGAGTTTCTAAGATTGGTCCCAGTTCTGGTCCCAACCCCGGGATGATATTGAGAACGCCAGCCGGCAATCCCGCCTCTTGAAAAAGCTCCGCAAGAAACAGCGAGCTGAGTGGTGTTTTCTCTGCCGGTTTCAACACAATGGCATTGCCTGCTGCTATTGCCGGCCCCACTTTGTGAGCCACCAAATTAAAAGGGAAATTGAAAGGAGTGATCGCCGATACCACGCCTTGCGGAACTCTCATCGTGAAACCGACCCGGTTTTCTCCACCGATGGCTGCATCCATGGGAATCCGCTCACCGTATATTCGTTTGGCTTCCTCTCCGGCAAATTGGTATGTCTGGATGGTGCGTACGATTTCCGTTCGCGCTGCTTTTATCGGCTTTGCCGCTTCCGTGGCAATAATTCGGGCTGCCTCTTCTTTTCTTTGTTCCAGAAGTTGCGTTGCCTTCAATAAAATACGAGAGCGTTCATGCGCTGGCAGCCGCTTGAATTCCTGAAACGCACCATGTGCCCCTTCGATCGCTTTTTTTGCATCTTCAGGTGTGGCCTGGGCGATCAGGGCGATTTCTTCTCCGGTATGGGGGGCGTGCAGCGGTTCGTATTTTTCGGCCTCTTCCCATTTTCCATTGATCCACAAATGCCATTTATCCATGCAACAGCCCTCCTTTACATTCTGTTGTCCAGACAAAGCAATTACTGCATACCTTTCTTAACCCACTCGGCTACAGTCACAACACGCTTGGCCTGATGCTGTACTGCCCCTCTGACGTCCTCTTTCATCTTTCCATCCTGGTCTACCGTTACGCTCGTTCCGTACGGGTTTCCGCCAGCAGTAAAAACAGATTGATCGGTATACCCTGGTGCAACCACAATGGCTCCCCAATGGTACATGGTTGTGTAAAGAGAAAGGATGGTTTGCTCTTGGCCCCCATGGGGATTTTGAGCCGATGTCATGGCGCTGACTACCTTGTTCACCAGTTTTCCTTGAAACCAGAGTCCCCCTGTTCGATCTAAAAATTGCTTCATTTGGGACGCGACGTTTCCGAAACGAGTCGGTGTACTGAAAATAATGGCATCCGCCCATACTAAATCATCTTCGGAAACAGTCGGTACGCATGCCGCTTCCTCTACATGCGCCTTCCATGCCGGATTCCCAGCTATAACTGATTCTGGAGCGAGTTCTGGAACCTTCAAAATTCTTACTGTTGCCCCCGCTTCTTTTCCAGCCTGAGCAGCCCAATCAGCTAATTGATAGTTCGTACCAGTGGAACTGTAATAAATAACGGCAAGATTGATGGACATAGCATCAAAGCCTCCTTTATCGATAATTTCCATTAAAATGTTCCCTTGATAGATCGTTTCCATTCCTTATTGCTCTAAAAACCTGGCCCTTGCCTTCTCAAGGAGGAGAGGCAGCGTGTTGAACAACAAAAAGCACCAGAATAATCTGGCGCTAGCCGTACTCATTAGGCAAATCTATACGACCACTTCACGTAGTGTTTCAACCGATACCCGATTCCTGCCTCTTCTGCTCCTCTGCAGAAATTTCATGTGATTAAACTTTTGGTGTAAAAACCGGCAGGGTGAATTTCCAGCCCTGTTGCTTTCAGTTTTTCCTTTATTTCTTCCTCACGTTCACCCTGCACTTCCACATAAAGTTGTTTAAACGTGGTCATTTCAATTTTGGCATCTTTACCCACGATAGAACCAAGAACTGCCAACTGTTCTGGCCGAAAAATAGTTCCTCCTACTTCGAAACCGGGAGTAACCACAAATCTCTTTTTCTCCATAATAAATTGCCTCCCTTCCCTGCGTGTTTTATACTTTAACCCTTTGCAGTCGGATATATAGGTCAATAGGTTTTTACATAAAAAATGTGAGCGTTGCAATTTGAAAGCAAAAAAAACCGAGCTAACGTCAGGTGTGAAACCTGAAGCTACTCAGTTTTTGAATGACGATTGTAGCGAATGCTGACAGGCAATTGTCCGACAGCCTGGCACTTTCCAAACAAGACATCGGCTATGCGCTCGATTGCCTTTTTTCCGTGATCGTATACAGCGAGATAGGTATCCACTTCTGGAAATTCCATTAGGTCGTAGGGGTTACGAAGCGCCACTGCTACTACCTTTTTCCCCGACTGCTTCAGCCTTTGCACCAGCAGCGCCTGTCCTTTGTAAATGTGAGCGTTGTAAGTGAATACGATGACGATTTCTGTTTTGGCCACTTCTGTTACGATCCGCTCCACTTCACTCTGCAATGGATCGAGCGAGGATAAGATTTGGCCATTCACAGCGCAATATTTTTGCAGAGGTGCCAGTAGATCCTCTGAGAGAGACTGGTCATCCTCCGCCAAGGTAAGGGTAGTGACTCCTGGCAAAACCACTCCCAACTGACGAATGCTTTTGGCAATAGGAAGAAGCTGATTTTCATTTTTAACTAGAGTAACTGCTTGCGAAAGGGTTTCTTCCGCCATTTTTTCATGCGAATCTCGATCAAAAGACGGTCCCTTCTCTGCCAGGCAGCTTTCCCAGGAAAGAAATCGTTTTTTCAACTGAACCACGCGAGCTACCGCTTCGTTTACCCTGTTTAGCGAGATTTCTTTCCGATGAATCGCCTCAAGCAGCCTCGCATGGGTCTTTTTTTGAACATCTTGCGTATGGGATATGAGAACCATGTCAATCCCTGCTTGTATCGCCAGTACAGCTGCTTCTGGAACCCCGATTGAATTTGCGATTGCGGCCATTTCCATACAGTCCGTAATCGCAACGCCTTCAAATCTGAGAGAATTGCGCAGAATTTCAGTTACCATTTCAGTTGAGGTCGATGCTGCCGAGCCGCTTTCATCAATCATGGGCAAACTGATGTGACCCACCATCACCATCGGAACACCAGCCTCGATGCAACGTCTAAACGGAACCAGCTCTGCATCGGTCAATCGTTTCAGATCGTGCCTGAGAACAGGAATTGCTTCATGAGAATCGGTGCTGGTGTCTCCATGGCCCGGAAAATGCTTAACAGCAGGAATCACATTACTTGCGAGCAATCCTTGAACCGCTGCCTCTCCAAAACGGGAGACGCATTCCGGGTCTTCCCCAAACGAGCGCACCCCAATAACCGGATTAAGCGGATTGAGGTTCACGTCTATGGTAGGGGCAAAATTAATCGAGATCCCTGCTGATCGGAGCTCCTCTCCGGTCGCCTGATAGATGCGTTTCGCATGCTTTGGATTTCCTGTCGCTCCGAGCGCCATGGCTCCAGGAAAACGGGTCGCACCTCTTTGCAGCCTGGTGACGACGCCATTTTCCTGATCGGTCCCGATGAGCAGCGGATAAGGCTGCTTCGCTTCCCGTGCCCAGCTTTGTAAGACCCGCATCCGTTCAAACGTCTTCTCGGGTGTATCGATGTTGCGACTAAAGAGAATGACGTTTCCAATATGGCGCTTCCTGATCCATGTTTCCATCTCCGCAGGAATATCCATCGTTTGGTAGCCAATCATTAGGATTTGCCCTACTTTTTGCTCAACAGTCATCTGCTCCGCTCTCATGAAGAACCCCCTGTATCAGTCTAAACCACATGCCTTTTCTCTCATCCGAGCTCTTTGCTGTACTTTGCATACTGCTTCCAGCTCTGATACCCCAGCCTGGAATAAAAATCGACAAGCGTTGTCCAGTCGATCACGATCTGCCTGATCCCGCGACTCTGCAGCATGACAATTCCTGCTTCCACCATCGCCAACCCCATGCCTTGTCCCCGGTACCGCACATTCACTCCGAGCGGTCCTATTCCGCCTAGCTCATCTGGAAAAAGCGGCGCCCAGTAAACGTTTTGTGCAATAAAAGGAGACTGGCTGTCATTGATGCGGCAAAAGCCGATGATCTCTCCCTGCCTTTCCAAAATGACGAACTCCCGCCCTGTTCCCCCGCGCCTGAAATAATGAATCGCTTCATACTCCCACCGCCCAGGGAAGCAGCAATGCAAAAAGGTAAGGAACGCCTCTTTGTCTGCAGAGGTCAAAAGGCGGAAATGGCCATCCGATACAAGTGGTAGTTCTGCATAGGTTGAATCAGGATATCGGCAAAACAGGTCGTGTTCCAAAGGGGCAGCGGCAGAATAACCTTGCTTTTCGAACCATGTTTTTACATCTGGATACTCCTCGGGAATCCCTGGGAAATAGTGATAAGGATCACGTCCCAGTAGAATTCTTTGCACGCCTTGCTGTCGCAGCGCTGCTTCCGCCCTCGTCAGCAATTCCCCGCCAATGCCCTGTTTGCGGTATGTTTCGGCGACGAGCAGCACCTGTATCCAGCCCAATCCTTTTCCCATCTCTACAGCCAGCTTTTCCTGCCAGCATTTTGCCACCACGAAGCCGACAGGTCGCCGAGCATCAGAATCCCAGGCAATCCATGATCCTGTATGGAATACGTTCTCGTCATCAAAGCTGTTTTGTCGAAAAAGCTCCTCTCGCATGGGGAACCGCTCCCCCAGCTCCTGATTCCACAGCTCACACAGCGCCTCCAGAAAGGCAACATCCCAAGGCAAATAACGCATGACTCTTCACTGCCTCCCCTCGCCTTACTTCAGTCCTGATGTTTTGGAGCCCTCTACAAAATACTTCTCCGCAAAAAGGAAAACGATCAGAATCGGAATCAAGCTGATCAGGGCACCCGCCACCAGCAATTGGTCGTCCGTCTTGTACTGTCCGCGCAGTGACAAAATGCCGATGGGCAGTGTAAAATGCTCCTCTGACAGCAGGTAAATTACAGGTGCAAGGATTTCATTCCATTTTCCCATAAAGGTAAACACCGCCAGGGTTGCAAGAGAAGGCTTGCACATCGGCAAAAACACCTTCCAATAAATTTGAAACGGATTGCATCCATCCAGCTTGGCTGCTTCTTCATAATCCTTGGGGATACTCAAAAAGGCTTGCCTCATCAAGAAGATAGCAAACGGCTGGCCCAGCCACTCCAATATCCAGAGCGGCGTCAGCGAATCGAGCAAACCAAGATTTTTAAAGATAATAAATTGCGGAATGATCGTCACAATCCCGGGAATCATCATCGTCCCCAACACGATCATGAAAAGCGTATCGCGAAAAGGAAACCGCAGTCTGGCAAAGGCGAACGCAACCATGGAGCTGGAAAGAAGCGTTCCCACAACAGATAGGACCGCGACAATTACACTGTTCATCGTGTAGCTGCTAAAATTGGCCTGTTCCCACACCTGTGTATAGTTGCTCCATTTTGCAGGATCAGGCAGCCACTCCGGTGGGAATTGCATGTATTGCTTATAGGTTTTCAGCGAGTTAAAGACGGTGGTCAAAAACGGGATAAACATGATCAACGAGCTAATGAGCACAAATAAATATCCTGTGATTTTACCCAGAGGAAAACGTCTTTTCATGGCTACCTCCTTTTCCTCGTCTATAGCCACCAAATTTAGTCATAATGAACCCATTTCTTTTGAAGCTTGAATTGAATCAGGGTGATCGCCAGCAAGATCAGGAACAACACCCAAGCAATTGCAGAGGCATAGCCCATTTTAAAGAAGCTGAACCCTTGACGGAACATCAGAAGCATCAGGACCAGACTGGCGTTGTTTGCTCCTCCCGTTGAGCCTGCCTCCGTAGAACCGCCCGTCATGACAAAAATTTGTTCGAAGTTTTGGAAGGAGTAAATGGTATTTAGGATCACCACCAGAAACGTCGTTCCAGAAATCATCGGAACGGTCACTCGCCAAAACTTTTGCCAGGCGTTGGCCCCGTCAATCGAGGAAGCTTCGTACAATTCAGAAGAAATCCCTTGCAGGCCGGCCAGAAAAATGATCATCATATATCCGACACTTTTCCAGATCGCTACGACCACCAGAACGGGAATGACCCATCCCTCGTCAATCAGCCAGCTTTGCGGAGCGATGCCAAACTTAGCCAGAACGGCATTGGCAAAGCCGATCCGCTGGTTAAAAATCGCGTCTGCTACATAAGCGATCACCGTCCAGGAGGAAATCACCGGCAGAAAGTGTACCATCCTGAACAATTTCAGCCCTTTTAGCTTTTGGTTAAGCGCTACCGCCAAGAGCAGCGCCAAAAAGGTTTTGGCCGGAACATACAGGAGCGTAAAGTAGACGGTATTCCATAACGCCCGATAAAACAGCGGATCCTGAAACAGCTTTTCGTAGTTATCCAGTCCTGTCCATTTCGGCGGATTTAAAATATCGTAGTCGGAAAAGCTGAAATAAAGCGACGCGAGGGAGGTTCCTACCACAAATACAACAAAGTGGACAAGGTATGGAGAGACGAGGAGCAGTCCCCATCTCCCCTCGCCGTCCAACCATTTTCTGTTCTTCACTTCTGGCTGCGCCGCTTGGCTCTTTTCCAGCTTCAGCATGGCCCTACACACATCCTCACTGGCGGATTCCTATTTTTTAAAGAAATCATCAAGGACCTTTTGAATGCCTTGATCTGTTTTCGAGATATATTCATCCACCCCGTATTTGTCCATAAACAAATCTGAGAGATTATCGGTGAACACCTTTACCCATTCTGCAAATACGGCATTGGTGTCAATCGTTCCGGCAAACTCCAGGCTGTCGAGGAATACCTTTTTATTCTCCGGCTTAGTATCAGTTGTCAGGAACTTATCCGAGTTCGCCACCGATTTTTTCACCGGAATGGCTTCGCCTACCTGTGTCCACTCTATTTGCGCCTCATCAGAGGTCGTCCAGTACGTGATCCATTCCTGTGCAGCCTTCACCTTTTGTTCATTTGCTTTCTTGTTGATCACCCAAGAGTTGGCAATCACCGGGGCGAAGCGTTTCCCATCCGGTCCTTTGGGCAGCGGGGCGACATCGTAGTTCAAATCAGCGCCGTTCATGGCAGTAGTCGCTGCGTAAATATCAATCTGCATGGCGGAAGCGCCGCTCAGGAATACCTTGAAGTTGCTTTGGAATGCCTTCAGATCAGCCGGATTGGGGAAAAGCTTTCGTTTCATCCCGTCGGCCATCCACTCCACGGCTTTCTTGTTCTCGGGTGAGCCTATAATTGATTGGGTCATCGTTGGATCCAGCACGCCGCCGCCATACGCTTTCAAAATATTGAAGGCACCGCGGGAGCTGCCGAAAAAGGTAAATCCGTACTGCTTAACAGCATTTTTATCAAAGGCGGGATCGTCGGCGTTTTTCCCGTTTGCATCAAGCGTCAGCTTGGCAGCGGCTACTTTCAGTTCATCCCATGTCCAGTCTGCAGTTGGATATTTCACTCCAGCTTTGTCAAACAAATCCTTGTTGTAGAATAGAGCACCAACCTGAATGCCCTGCGGTACACCCCAATATTTCCCGGCTGCGTCCTTGTTGAATTCCAAGCCGTTTACCTCATCTTTGTTGATCTCTTTCGTGACATATTCAGTTATGTCGCGAATCGCGCCCCGCTGAGCAAACCCGAATACCTTTGTCCCATCGCTCTGCCAGATGTCAGGTGCATTACCAGCCGCAATCTGGGTAGTCAGCTTTTGATAAAAGTCTTCATACGGAGCGGTCTCTGTTTTAATCTTGATGTTCGGATGTGACTCTTCGAATTTTTTAATAATCTCTTCCATCTTTTTCTTCGTAGGCGGGTCAGAGCTGTAGCCGAGAAACAGCTCTACCTTGTTCCCCTGCTGCGTCGAGGTTTGGCTGCTACAGCCTGTGATGAATACTGCCGTCAGTAAACCGAAAATGCCGATCGCTGAAAATAATCTTCTCTTTTTCATGGAAAACCTCCCATTATGAAGAAATTTGACACCTGGCTTATTTGTACTGTTCGCGGACTGCTTTGCGCGTCTCACGCAAGTAAACAGATGAGGAGTCATAATTTTTGCCGGCAACTCCGCGAAACAGAATGTCAATGACATTGAGCTGCGCAATTCGGGACGAAGTGGCGGCACTGCGCTCCCCGGTCTCCGTCGTAAATGTGGTTAGGTGAATATCAACGACTTCTGCCAACAAATTATGACCGTATTTGGTAATACCGATGGTTGTCGCTCCCGATTTGCGAGCTTGTTTCATCGTCGTAATGATTTGCGAGGTTTCACCCGAATTGGAAATGCCGACCGCTGCATCGCCTGCTGTAAGTGTGACCGCAGAGGTAAGCTGCAGGTGGGAATCCGAGTGAGCCGTGCACATTTTATTGATCCGCAAAAATTTATGCTGGGCATCTTGGGCCACCAGCTGTGAAGCCCCTACCCCGAAAAAATCAATTCGCTTCGCCAGGTGCAATACCTCAATCGCCTGCTCCACTCTATCCGGTTCAAGAATTTTGATCGTTTCACGCAAAGAGAGGATATTGTTATACGAAACGGATTCAATCAATGTGCAAATAGCAGCGTCTGGACGAATCTCTTTGTATTCATCTTGTTCGGTACTGGACTGAATATCACCGGCAATTCTCATTTTTAGCTCTTGAAAACCATCTACACCGATTCTTTTGCACATGCGAATGATGGCAGCTTGGCTGGACTCGCTTCTTTCCGCCAGCTCTTTAATGGAAAGGCGAATGACCTCATCCGGTTTGGCCAGAATGTAGCGTGCAGCGTTTTGCTCTGACGGTTTGATCATGTGCAATGATTCGCGGATACGCAGCAAACCGCCATTCAACACGTAATCCACCCCTTTATCCCTGATTGTAAAGCGCTTTCAAATTGTGGTATTTTGTTACATATCTATGTGGGTTTGAAATGAAATATCATTAACAAAAATCGGGATTAAAATAAAATTTCAGACTCGAAAACTGTCGGAAAAAGAAAATGGCTGTCAACCTTACAAAAATGTAATGCGGTGTAAGAAAAATCAATTTTTCATTTCTCCAAAATCGAATAAGATTCTCCTATTGGAAAAGAAGGGGGATCACAAATAATGGATGGTATGGAAATAAATATTCATTATTTTAGACTGATTAATGACATGGGAAAGCAATATCCATCTCTGAACCCAGCGTTTTTTGTCATCGCAGAATATACCGTATATGTATTGGCATTGAGTGCCTTGGTCTACTGGTTCACGAGAAAAAATCGGAATCGAATCATGGTTGTTTGTGCGGGCTTCACTTTTGTACTCGCTGAAGTACTCGGGAAAATCGCGGGAAGCTTTCATTACAATGCCCAACCATTCGCAGAGCTGTCCGATGTGAATCAACTGGTAGTAAAAGCGGTAAACAACTCATTCCCCAGCGACCATACGATTCTGTTCTTTTCCTTTTGTATGACCTACTGGCTTTTCAAAAAGAAAGATGGATTTTTATGGATGATTTTAGCTATTTGTGTAGGAATTTCTCGTATTTGGGTAGGTGTTCATTATCCTGCGGATGTCATCGTGGGCGCATTGATCAGCATCGGGTCTGCCCTCACTATTTATTTGATCGTGCCGCGATTACGGGTTGTGCAGAAAATGCTAGAGCTATACGAAAAAGCAGAGCACGCGATTTTACCCTCAAAATCAAAGTCCAAAGGGTTTTGAACTGTCCCCTTCGTTGATTCCAACGCTTTCATCTATTCGTACCTTTAGGTAAAGTTATAGAAAAGCATTTGACTGTCGAACTGGGGTGTGAATCTTTGTCGAGATTAACCGGAGTAGAAATAAGGCCCTATACGGAAAAGGATTATCCTAACATAACCAAATACTCTTTGCCTGAGGAACAAGCCATCTACACATCTTTACCCATAGCTGTCATAGAAGCATTTCAGATGGATGCCAATAACCTGCCTTTTGTCATTTATTCTGGAGATGATTTGGTAGGCTGCTTTGCCTTGTATACGGATCAGTCAGGCAATGTTTACACGAGTAATGCGAGTGCCCTGCTTTTCAAATCGCTTTCGATCGACTCTCGTTTTCAAAACAGGGGATATGCACTTCAATCACTCAAATCATTAACAGAAATGGCAAAGCGACTTTTTCCTGACAAAAATGAGATCATATTAACCGTTCATCACACCAATACCCCAGCGATAACTTTGTATGTGAAGGCAGGATTCATGGATAAAGGTCTGCGGTTTGCTGGTGAATACGGCGAGGAATTGATATTCCATTATGCGCTCGAATAGGTGAAATGAATTTACCTTCCATTCTTTATTATCATCGTATGAACAAGAAAAGGTTTTGGCAGGAGACGCCCAAATATTCATTTTCCGTACAAACGCCCTAACATAGTTCGATATCCTGCATACCTTGATTTGGGGTCTTCCTCAATCAGAGCAAAGGGGTGATCGGAATGAGCTGTGGCATCTTTGGTGATAACTTTGCGTTAATCTTGGTTCTTTTCGTCCTTTTAGTTATTGTTGGTTGCGATTGCGATTAATTTTTATAGGTGGTGGGCGGCCTTTTGAGGGCTGCCCTTTTTCATTAGGTTCCATCGTTTCTCTGAACACGAGCATAGTAAATAGCAAGGCTTCCGATATTTTGCTATAATGCATGATATATTTTCCCCCTATTAAAGAATCAAGGTGAAAAAAGATGCTCTCATTTTCTAGATTAAGCAAGTGTAAACCCCCCATTCCGTAATTTCTTTCCAAGCTAATTGAGATTTTTGAATAATAGGGGGAATTAGCTTTGGAAAGAAAAATCTCAACACCATCACTGCTGCTGTTCATCATTCTTGTGGGTTTCCCACAAATTAGCGAAACGATTTACACACCTTCCTTACCGGATATAGCAAGCCATTTACATGCAAGCAGTAACATGATCCAGCTGACTCTCAGCATTTACTTCATGGGTTTCGCCCTTGGCGTTTTTTGCTGGGGTAGACTCTCAGATTCCATCGGACGGCGTCCCGCATTGCTTTGGGGGATTTTCGTATATGCGATCGGAAGCTTTGGGTGCTATCTATCTGACTCGGTTGAATGGCTATTGCTGAGCCGGTTCATTCAGGCCTTTGGCGCTAGTACGGGATCTGTCGTTACCCAAACCATTTTGCGTGAGAGTATTGATGGAGCCAAGCGGCATGCTGTGTTTGCCCAAATATCTGCTGCTCTTGCCTTCACTCCGGCGATCGGACCATTGATTGGCGGGTGGGTAGATCAATCCCTTGGATTTAGAGCTGTTTTCTTTACGCTTGTCGTAATGAGCGTAGCGATATTCATGTACACCTTTGTTTCTCTGCCTGAAACAAGAGTGAGCTCAGGCCCAAGCATCCACACCCGTTCTGTGGCCAAGC
Source organism: Brevibacillus sp. NRS-1366 (assembly GCF_050467985.1). Taxonomy (NCBI): domain Bacteria; kingdom Bacillati; phylum Bacillota; class Bacilli; order Caryophanales; family Paenibacillaceae; genus Brevibacillus; species Brevibacillus sp. NRS-1366. Next base: position 26,762 of record NZ_JBITPN010000042.1, read on the forward strand.
GCTTGTTTTCTGACAGGAGAGTATGGTCATTTGGCTTTCTCATAGGAACAACGAATGGCATCTTGTTCAGTTACTATGCCGAAGCTCCGTTTATTTTCATGGAATACTTTCACATGAGACCTGGCATATTTGGCTTTTTTGGTATTTTTGTGGCGTTGTCTTCCATTTTCGGCGCCATGCTTTCGAAAAAAATGCTAGCCACATATTCAGCAGAAAAAATCATTCTGCTTGGCTCCATGGTCACGACGATAGGCGCTGTATGTCTCGCTGGCCTTGCTCTTTGTGGGACGAGTCCTACCGTGATGTTTTTGATTCTGATGGTCGCCTCTATCTTCGTTCTCCTCTTGGGGATTGGGATGACGATTCCGAACTGCCTTAGCTTAGCGCTCATCCATTATGGGGATGTACTCGGTACTGCGGGTGCCATTTTTGGATTGGGCTACTACGTGGTCGTCAGCTTGATTACAAGTGGGATGAGCTACCTTCACAATGATTCATTACTTACCATGCCCGTGTATTTTCTCGTATTGGCGATTGCCATGGTGTTGGTGAGTAAAAAGATTGTGCGGGATGACACATAGTAACTGATTTCCCCAAAAAGGGACAATCTGTAAATCGCTCCTTATCAAGACAAGGCCCTCTTCGGAAGAAGGGCCTTGTCTTCTATGTCAAGACGCCATTAACGATCGCACAAAAACATTGAAAGTCCCTCCGCCCCTCCCCAATCGGCACAACTGGAAAGAACTGATTTTCGATTATGCACGCCAATTACAGGAGATAGGTCACTTACAACAATAAAAAATCCCCCGGGATATCCCGAGGGCCGTTGATGGACTTTCGTTTGTGCCAAATGGTTTTGTCTCTCGTCCCAGCATCTACCGATGTCTTCTGATCGGCAAAAAAAGCAGCTTAACCATCCTGTTCTACGTAAATGGAAAACTCATACTCTGGTTTGTTGATGAATCCTACATCAAGCGTAATCTTTCTTGCTTCAGTTTTGGCAATAATGGGCAGGCCAAGCCAACGCCCTGTAGTTTTATTCCATACATCTGTGATACTTTCACGTCATACTGGACCATCGTCGAAAGTAAATTCGAACTTACTCTCATTCAGAACCTTCCCTGTCAAAACAGGTGGCGCTGCTGGCTCCGGCACTTCGATCTCTACAGAAGCATCTTTATATCCTGTGGCGGATACGACAAACTCGTAAATACCCGGCTCATAGATATATCCTCTCTGAGAGATTGTTGTTCCTATTCTGTCTGCTAACTAAAGTTAACTCTAATTGTGCCCGAAAAACACCCTCATGTGAGTGAGTCTTTGGTATAATATGGCTTGTACAATAGAAACGGCTCCTCAAGGGTGGTCGGCTCATCCCTTTTTGAAAGGGGGTGAGGCCATGACGGTATTTGAAGCACTGAGTCTAATGATTGCCTTTGCAACATTGATTGTGCTGGTACTGTCCTTCCACAAAAAGAAGTAGATCACCCTTGAGCTTCCCAACTCAGTGATCTACTTCACCCTGAAAATATGAGCCGCCCCCTGCGGGGAACGTCTGTTGTGCAAGGCCGGAGCGCTGCAACGCTTCGGTCTTTATTAGTGTAAGCAGAGTGATTGTTCTTTATGAACGATCATACTTTTGTTACATCCATTTTACCCGTTATACATGCTCAAGTAAACTCACGAACTCAAAAATTTATGATGCAGTAATCACCCCTTTACCTTCTTGAGAAAGGCTTCATCCCCGGAGCGATTGTCTTTTCCTAGTTAGGGAAAGACCCATTATGCAAGCCAATTACAGGCAGATAAGGTCACTAACGAATGCCCCACTGTTTATATATCAAAAATCTTGATTGTGCCGCAAAATCTTTAGCGTCAATGGAATGATCATTTTGCAAAAAAGCAATGTGTTGTTCAACAGCAGCAACAACCTTTTCATCGTCGACACTCAGATTGTTCCTCAACGCCTCTGCCATAAACGTGATAAACGCCGTTGCTTCAGCAACCTTTTCATTCATTTCATTGACATCTACTTTGTCTGTATCCAACTAGAAACCGTATTTTTCTTGCAGATGCTCATTTTGTATGGCAATGGCTTTTTCCCATTCTTCTTGGTTTAATCCTTCGAACCATTTTAATCCGCTCCAGTGAAAAATCAAGCTCACGGTAAAACAGTATCTGTTGTAGTCGTTCCAATTCCTTTTCGCCATAATATCGGTAACCATTTTCCGTAATTTTCTCTGGCAGAAGCAACCCTACTTTTTGATAGTGGTAGAGCGTTTTGATTGTTGTACCAGAAAGCTTTGCTACTTCATGAACGGTGTACAGCATTTTGGATCACTTCCTGAAGTTGAGTTTGAGGTCTGACCTTAGGGTGGAGTCAAGTAAAAAAATACCCCCGGGATATCCCGAGGGCTGTTGTTGGAATCAACATTTAATTCTTCTTTGTAATCCCCGCTTGTATTAACTATAATGGCCGTAGTTCCTTCTGCATGGAACGCGCCATTTAACGAACCATTTTTACTAAAAGGTACGTCCGCTCCCCCCACTACTATCCGGTCTAATATAGTAGCCTCATGATATACACTCGCAACCTGTATTTCGCTATTCTCGACTTATCCCCTTCTTCCGAGGGTTTTTCGTTCGAGCCTACACCGTATGAGCGCCTTTCAGCGCATACGGCGTTCCATCAATGAATAAGAAGTTTTTTACAACGGGCGATTAAATTGTATCAATCTTCTCTTTAATTGTGACCTAACCAAAGTTAGTACTTATTATCGCCCGCAAGGTACTAAGCTGGCTCACAGTCTTGGTTCTAGAATAACTATTTTTTATAAAGCAAAAGCCTTCTGGGTGGTTGTTATCAATCGAGCGGGATCTCGAAACGCAACTGTCGGTCTACCTCGATGCTGATAGAGCGGGAGTCAGCGGAAATCGGGTGGAAGTCCTTTGCGAAGAAGGTAACGCCCACGATGCCGCCTCGTCTATTTCCATTTTGGTCTGTAATGCTGGAAAGAGGAACGCCATTTGAATCGAAAACGCGAATGCCATTCGACAAAAGCTCGATCTGATTTATTTTTTCTTCTTCGGTCAATTTTAAGGATTCACTTTCACCCTGCACCCCAAAAACAATTCTGGTAGCACTAGGCGTTCGAATAATTTTTTTGACCGAAAGTACGAAGCCTCTCGAATGACCCGAAATCCCCGGCTCCGTCACCTTCGTCACCGCATCTGTAGCTTTTCGGGAAAGTGGAATGTCAAATTGCCAAGTCCCATCTACGCCGCCTATTTTCTGCAACGTCAATGGCAGCGTCCATTCCTCTGGCAATTCTTCCATGAAAAACGGCTGGAATGTTCCGTAGTACGTATTTCCTTTGACATGACGCCAATGCAACAGATAGCTTCTCTTGGCTTCTTCCGGTGTGAAGGTTCTAGTTATCGTGCTCCCTCCCCAATCGTAACTGAGTTTCTCTATATGCTGAAACCCGTTTTCGTTCGGCGGAAATGTAACGGCAAAGCCGATGGAGAGGTTCAGACGATCGTAATAGGCCTCTCTGAGAGCCACAGTAATCCCCTGGTCCGTCACTGTTTGATCCAGTTGTTGAGTGAGACCTTGCTGATCTGCTTCTTTTACCCCCGAATCCCCGATAAATCCGAAGATGGTGCCTACGTAGGGCAAGCTTTTCAGCATGTGAGCCATGGTTGGGGAAACTAACCCCGTCCCGGTCAATAAGAACATCCCTAAAAGGAGACAAGCTACCGGTATCAACCACTTGTGCTTTCTTCTGTATGGTTTCTTTTGTGGCGGGCGGATGGGAAGAGAGTCCAACACACAATCGATGCCAGCGGAAAATGGCGCTGGAACATCCACAATCGCTTTCTTTGCCATTTGGCGAAGCTCTTTATCAACCTGTGATTCATTCATGGCCTGTCCTCCATTCTGTAGACTCCGAAGTGAAATAGGCAGCCAATTTTTTTCGTGCCCGACTCAATCGAGATTTTATGGTTCCCTCGGGTTGGCTGAGTACGATCGCCATGTCCTTGACTGCCATATCTTCAAAGTAGTAAAGAACGATGCAAAGTCGAAGCTCTTCCTCCAGGAGCTGGATGGCTTCTTGCACCTCGATGTTCTCTTCAAAACGGTAGGAAGATGCTTGCTCTTGCCAGTCATCAAGCAATACGAGCTTGCTGGTTTTACGAGTCAGGCGGTGGCATTCATTGACGAGAATTCGCATGAGCCACGACTTGAACAAACGGGGGTCCCGCAAAGCAGACAATGAATGGTACGCTTTAAAAATGGCTTCCTGGGCAGCATCCAGACACTCGTTATCGGAGGACAAAATAGAACGGGCAACCCTGTACATGCTCTTCTCGTGTTTCTTGACCAGTCTTGTAAAAGCCTCCACATCTCCCGAACAGGCAAGCTCTTCATCGCAATCATTCATCGGTTCTCTCATTCCATTCACATCCTGTTTGAGGTCTCTATATGAAAGACACAAGAAGTGAGCCATTTGGTTCTCATTATCCCAAAATTTGTTTCGAAGTGAACCGGTTAAATAAGTATAGGGCTAGCTGCTAGGTCTGTCGGGAAAGGAAATACCCCTAGGATTTCTCCATAGGGGACGTTATCAATAAATATAGAGCGCTATTCCGACAATGCAAGAATATCCATAACCGATAAAGCTACAGTAGATAGAGTATTAAATGATTTTTCAGGTATGGAGCTTAAAAAAGCAACTGATTCTAAGCCACCAGGAGCGTATGCAATCAGGATTTATGCTAATAAAGAAGAAATAGTTGGTATGGAGATTCTCGAAGACAATCATTATATATGGATCAATATGGATAAAAGCCCTGCTAAGAAACAGGGCTTTCTCGACAATCTGAGTCCCCTCGTGAAAGAGGTCTCGTTTTTTCATTGATCAAAAAGGAATTCGTTTTGAATGAATCACGTATTGATGTTCAGCTGTCCAAGCTTCCAACCCATTCCAGAAATCTTCGCAGGCGATAACTAGTTTCGACGGTTCTGCCAAATCTCCGGACATCACCCGTCTGGCCACATGGTCATATCCTGCCGGACGATTCGGCAATTCCAAGGATTCAGGCAAAACCATGGCCCCAGTCGAGTAAAGTTTTTGATTGTGTAGCCCAATCAACATGGCACCGTATTGGGCTAACTGCATGGTCAAGTAGGGCAGGTAGGTGTGGGAGCCGTTTAGATTTGCATTTCTCAGCTTCCCTATAAACTCGTACATTTCACCGACAAGCACTTCGTTGATTGCATGCGTGAAATCTTCCTTTGTGGACGATTCTGCCGCTTTCTTCAGCTTCGGAAAAAAGCCCTTGGGATCATACAGACTAAGCGGGGCAAAGAAAGGACCATGTGTTAGGGGCCAATCTCCCTCGACCGTAGCGGCTATATTTAGAAGAACATCCGCACTGCACACGTTCACTTCAGCTTTCCAGGGCCCTGCTGACCATTCATAACTAAACTCTACGTCTTCGTTTGATTCATCTAGTACACAAAACATCTCTATATCCGAAAAAGGACCGTCTGTACCTCTGGAAACAGATCCGTAGACCCCTATGGCCAGTATTTTGGCTTTGTATACCTCATGTAATCTCGCAGCAATTTCTTGGCAAGTTTGAAGTCTTTCATTTCGAGAAATTTTTACAGGTCCATTCATGTTCATTTGCGTACATCTCCCTTTGTATATTTTTAGGGTGAGCTGACACAAATAACGGAATGGAGGACCACGGGACTAACGGGGGACTTTTTTTGGATGCATGAGGACTCCTCCAATACCTTTCATCGTTTGGTTCTTACTCAGTTTTATTTTCTTGAGAAGGGGTAAAGGAAATGCTGCAGCTTCCATGGGGAATTTCCCTATCTTATCAATCCCTAGCAAAACGCTGCTATTTCCAAGAATTACCTTACATATTATAGCATACCCATTACAACTAATGCTTGTGCATCAGAAAATGAAGATGCCTCACTTTCGTAGCTGATGCACACCTAATTACCTGGTCTTGAATGCATTCTGGCAGATCATTTTTCGGGCTTCCCGCCATTGCCGGTACTAGATAGGCTTTCATTAGTTCCTGGCCATACGGCACAAGTAGCCACTGTAACAAGCCAGCATCGGACTAAGGCTGAAGTCATCGATGTGGCACGTAAATTATGCAGACCTTGTTTTCTGAAATTGTTATAGATTCGTATGGGAAGCCGCAGGTGGACCAGGTCGACGAGTGGCTTGTGAAATTAAGTCATTTAAGACGAATTAAGAGACGGTCTCCCGCCTCTTATTACCCATTTAATCCCAGACGAATCTTTGTTCTTTCCAAGGATCGCCGTACAGATCCCAAAGTAGCGATTGAGATTTACCTTTGAATTAGTTGTTCCAAACCCTTAGCGTAAAACACGTTTTGCGATCCGGTGCAAGTGCTGAACGCTTATCGATAGAATCTCTTCCTGAATATCAAATTTGGGATGATGATGAGGCGCAGGTATCTCACATCCGATATTCATATAGGTTCCTTTTCCCCCGCGCTCTTGAACGCGTCGAATCATGAAGCTCGCATCCTCACTTCCCAATACGCCCGCTTCTTCCAAAACTAGCGTAATCAATTTTGGATCACAGGTGATGGGGAGCGCCGCTCCGATCACTTCAATCGTATGATCCAGCTCATGCATACTTGCGCTATGCGCAATGATGTTCCTCACACGATCTTCCAGCTCGTTATTTACCACTTCCGACACGGAGCGTGTTTCGATATGCATCTTTGCGTACGAGGGAATGATGTTTGCGGCAGTTCCCCCTTCCAAAATTCCTACGTTTATCCGGGTAGTTCCTGTACTAAAGCGAGGAATCGCATGAATATTCAACAGAGCGGTCGCCGCTCCTAAAAGCGCGTTCCGCCCTTTTTCCGGAGTGGCTCCAGCATGGGATGACACGCCATGAAAATGGGCAACCAATTTTGTCGTAGCCAGAAATCCGGAAGATCCACCCCGGATTTCGCCGAAGGGCCGGTCTCCGCCTAAATGCTGGCAAAACAAGTAATCCACATCATCTAATAATCCCTTTTGAACCATTGCGAAACCCTCAGTAGCAGGAAAATGATCTTCTTCCGCGCTTTCTTTGACAGGCAAAGCATCCATATCAAAGCGGAACGCTACCGTGGGGCCCTCTTCCTTCCCTTTCAAAATACCCACAACCGCTGTGAATCCACCTCTCATTTTCTCCACAATCTGCGGATTGGAGTAATGTTTTGTAAGGCAGTTACGTTTGTAACTAGAAATGCTTTTCCATAGCTTCTTGAGATTTTACAAACTGATTTCTAGTATAAAACTGTACACTGTTGCTACTTGGCCAAAGGATCAGAAACTCAACATTATTTTCTCTCGACCATTGCTCCATGACTTGGTGAATCATCGTTCCAATTCCTTTGTTCCTATATAAAGGACGAGTGTATACATTAGTTACATATCCAAAATAAGGATCTTTAGATTTTCCAGGCCTAGGTACTTTGTGAATTAGTTGCAAATACATATGCGATACTAGCTTCCCTTCTGCTTCAGCTACCCAAATAAACCAGTCTCCCCCATGAATTGCTTGGGTTAAAAATTCACCACAAGTACGGAAAAAATCACTGTGATCAGATTCTGAAACTCTCTCTTCTTCTGAAAAGTCCCACCGCATTCTGACCAATTCATCGATATCATTAAGTGTAGCTAAACGGACCCGTACCATTATTTCATCCCCTTAGCTTTCTGAATTATGTTAATACAATTTTACTCAACGATTGTTAATTGAGCCAATACTGTGATAACTATTGAGCATCCACACCACTGATGGTAATATTAGGTAATTTAATCCAGGAGGTACCAACCTTGAAACGTGTTAGTGAGAACATCATTATCTTTGAGAATACATGGTTTATACTCATTCCGATTCTTCTTGGTATTATTGGTTTTTCATGTCTCGTTGTTGGACTTTTCAAATTAGATAAGGTTAACTTAATTGTTTCGGGTCTGTGTTTTTTCGCTCTTTTCATTTTCTTCATTTCAAGTTATTTTTTCTTGCACCTGCCTAATCTGATCATAATTACCGTTTAGTTAAGATGAAATAATATTTATTTCCAATACTGTTTTTTTCTGTTTCCTATCCATTTATTGCACTTTATACTGTTGTTATAACGTCTCCATGTCTTATTAAGGAGGAAACTATTATGAAGAACAGTAACACCTCGTTACTCCTTGCTATTACTGCGAACTTAGGATTTATTTTATTCTTGATACTTGAACAGACAACTCTCAGCAATTGGATAGCCAAAGGGTGGATCTTAAATGCATTAATCTTTCTCTTTCTACTTTCTCTTCTGTATGTTTTTCTAGAATCTCAAAAGAAAGTAGATAAAATTAAACTCTCTTTAACGCTTTTCATTAATATGGTTGGTTTTATAGTTTTCTTGAACTATTGGTTTAGGCTTTAACAATGTAACTATTGAGATAAAACGTATTATTTAAAGAAACAAGAATGTACGTTGCAAAATAAATCAACCAGAAATTGGAGGCAAGTGAATATTATGTCGAGCTTCGGAATATTTGGATTGCTACTGATTGCATTTATCGCTCTTATTGTTGTGAGATACTTTTGTGACCCTTATCCTAAAGGAAGTAACTTCTGAAAACTGGGAAGAATGTATTGAGTTACAGCCCAATGAAGACCAAAAACAATTTATCGCCTCTAATCTATATTCCCTGGCACAGTCGAAATTTTTACCGAATTTCGAAACACTTGCCGTGTACAAAGATCAAATAATGGTTGGATTTGTGATGTTTGGGATAGATCCTGACGATTCGCAATACTGGATTTATAGACTTATGATCGATTCCAGTCACCAAGGGAACGGTTACGGAATTGAAACCATGAAACAGGTTATTGAAAGAATCAAAGCAAAACCTGATACCACAGATATTATGGTAGCCTACCACCCTGAAAACCAAGCCGCTGCCACTCTTTATGAAAAACTAGGATTTAAAGTTATTGGAAAAGCTCCATGGGGCGAAATTATGACACGTCTTTCAATAGTTGATTAAACAAAATGAACATTTTGATAAGTCGCCCAGCGACTAAATATGAATAGCTTCTTCTGTTATCAAAACTAGTAATCTCGGACCATCTACAAAGGGGCATAGCGATGAAGCGCAGAGCTAGAACAGCCAAACAGGAAAGCGATAAGCCGAAGGTGCCCAAATATAACAACAAGATCACTTATGTTGACGGCATCAAGTTCGATTCCAAGGCTGAATCAGAATACTATCTTGTCCTGAAAGGTAAGCTGGCTGCTGGTGAAATTCAGGAAATGAGGTTGCAACCAGTTTATGTTCTCCAGGATAAATGCTCACGGAATGGTAAGAACCTTCAGGCAATAACATACAAAGCAGATTTTGAAGTGCTTCACTTGGACGGATCGCTGGAGGTTATCGACATCAAGAGGGAAGAGACAGAAGCATTCAAGATCAAGGTGAAGATGTTCCAGTATAGATATCCAAATTTAAAACTCACTTTGCTGAAAAAAGTTGATAAATACGGCGGTTGGATCACTACTGACGAGTATAAAAAGATAAAACTCGCAGAGAAAAAAGCCATATAAACAAGGGAGAGTGTAGAAGATGAGCTACATGGGATTTAAACCACTGGTAAAGAAAGTGAACATGAAACCAAAGGGCATCGTTGAAATCGTTCTGGAAACAACGATTAGCGACCTGAATGGAAAAGTAGAAGCTTTAGGTAGCAGTGGGTGGTCCTGTTCGTCGTGTACCGTGTGAAATAAAATCATTTAAAACGAATTAAGAGGCGGTCTCCCGCCTCTTTTTATTTCCATCTAATCCCAAGCGAATCTTTGTTCTTTCCAAGGATCGCCGTACATATTATACCCGTTCTTCTCCCAAAATCCTTGCTTGTCACCCGCCATAAACTCAATCCCACGCACCCACTTGGCACTTTTCCAAAAGTACAGATGCGGGATGACAAAGCGCAGTGGCCAGCCGTGATCAGGTGTCAGCTCCTCACCGTTGTGCTTATTGGCAAACAGATTGCCAGCTTTCATGAAATCGGCGAGCGGGATGTTTACCGTCCAGCCGTGCTCTGCGTGCAGCATGACGTATTTGGCTTCCGGCTTTACTTTGACCAGCTTCAGCACTTCTTCAACGGGGATGCCTTCCCATTCGTTGTCCAGCTTGCTCCAGCCGGTAACGCAGTGGATGTCGTTGGTCGTACCGCCCTTTGGCAATGCCATCATCTGCTCATAGGAAAGAGTTACTTCCTCTTCTACAAGTCCAAACAGACGAAAGCTCCATTCGGCCGCCAGGTCTGTATATTCGGGTACCTCGCCATAATGAAGAACAGGAAAGCCTGTTGTCTGCTTCTGATTGGGTGGAATGCGGTCTCGCTGGGGGTCTGTCGATTGATTGAAAAACATGTGAGCCCACTCCTTACTGTCAGCAATCGCTTATATCGCTTATTTCCCGATACGTAAAAGCGCATGATCTACTTTGATGCACAAATCGTTGACGACCTCGATGCCATCCTCGCCAACGAGCTTTGCTGCCTCATCGTTGGAAATTCCTTGCTGCATCCAGAATACTTTTGGTTTGTGCTTCATTTTGCGGGTTTCTTCTGCTACGGGGAGAATATCCTCGCTTCTGCGGAACACATTGACGATGTCGACCTGCTCAACGATCTCAGACAGGCTGGCAAGCACTTTCTCACCCAGAACCGTTTCACCTGCGATAACAGGGTTGACCGGAATAATGCGATATCCCGCATTTTGCATGGCAGCCGAGACCATGTAGCTGGTCCGGTCAGGCTTGTTGGAGAGACCTACCACCGCGATGGTTTTGGATCCTTCGAGCAGTTGCCTGCGCACTTCGTTACTTGGATTTTGGACCATGATTCAACACTCCTTCTTCCAATTAAGATTGACTGCGGCTTGATACAAATTGGGCAATCGTCCGTGTCATGACACCGGTACCGCCAGCAGGCTGCATGTCACCCGTACTGGATGTGTAAGCTGTACCCGCGATATCCAGATGCACCCACGGCGTCTCGCCGACGAATTCCTGCAGGAAAACCCCTCCGATGATGCCGTGACCATAACGCCCGCCTGAGTTTTTCAGGTCTGCAAAGCGGCTCTTGTTCAGGCTGCGATATTCCTCAAAGGTCGGGAGCTGCCACAGGCGCTCACCTGCCACGTCTGCTGCTGCCAAAAGCTCATCCATGAGCGCTTTGTCATTGGTCATGGCACCCGAGCAGAAATGCCCCAATGCGACGACGATACCACCTGTCAAGGTAGCGGCATCCACCAGGCAAGAAACACCTTGCTGTTTGGCGTATGTAATGCAGTCTGCCAGTACCAGGCGACCTTCTGCATCCGTCGTAATGATCTCGACGGTTTTGCCACTCATGGTGGTGATCACATCACCTGGACGAAAAGCAGTACCGGACGGCATATTTTCCACCGTACCGATGACGGCGAGTACATTTACCTTTGGTTTGATCTGCCCCAGAGCTTCCATTGCACCGATCATTGCGGCTGCTCCGCCCATATCGGATTTCATGTCTTCCATACCTGCTACCGGCTTGATTGAAATTCCGCCCGTGTCAAAAGTGACGCCTTTTCCGACCAGGCCAATCACATCGTCCCACGTTTCTCTTCCTTGATAGGTTATGGCGATGACATATGGCGCAAGCTCGCTCCCTTTTGCCACTGAGAGCACTCCGCCCATGCCTAGCTCTTCCAGCTTTGCTTTTTCCAGCACTTCTACGCCCATGCCATAGCGCTCTGCTACAGCGACCGCCGCATCTTTCAAGGCGCGTGGAGTCAAATAGTTGGCTGGCTCATTGACCAGTGTACGAGCCAGATTGGTACCGGAAACAAGTGCGTTTCCAACATGCACGCCTGCCTGCACCACTTCGACCGCATCGTCCGCTGCCAAAATCCGTACAGCTGCGATCGGGTCAGACTCCCGCTTCGCTTTTTGCCGGTAGCCCTCGTAGTTATACTCAGCCAATCCGAATGCTTCTGTAACCGCTTGCGCCAATCTGTCGGCTCCAAGGTGTTCCGTCGTCGGCAAATCAATCACAACGGTTTTGCCTGTTCCTTTCGAAGCAACGGTCTTGGCTGCACGGCCCCAAGCATTGCGAGCAGCGACAAAATCAAATTTTTCCGGCGCACCCATTCCGATTACAATCAGCTTTTTGGCTGCCAGTCTGCCCATACTGTGTATGACCGCGATTGCCTTTGCATCGCCGCTTATTTCTTTATCCTTTTGCAAGTCGCCAAGCGTTCCTCCAAAAGCTGCTTCCAGATCAGGGTATACCTGTGACAGCTCTTCGCCTTTCCAAAGAGGAACGATTAATTCATCACAAGCCATATTTACGAGTTGTAACCGTTTTTCTATTGTTACTTCCATATACTCTTCCCTCTTTCTCTGTGATAGGATACAATTATGGGCACATTTGTGTTTATCACAAAGTGTCTACATGCAAACGCAAGGACGGAAACGACATGGCTTTGGCCTCTGCATACGAAATGACATCAACTTCCGGCAAAGATCTCTCGCAGGCTTCTATGTAACGAATGACACCAGACACGTCCAGGCCCCAGTGAACGGGCTCGTAGCGGGTCAGGTACTTTCTCGCGTTGCCAAACATCCAGCGGGCGCCTTTTACATTGCCGTATTCCTGGTGATACAACCCGACAGACAACTGCAGCAAGCCTTGCAGGAACTTGTCGGATTTGTCTTCCATCCAGATGTCTTCCAGCAGATCGTGGCATTCGTAGTACTCACCTTCATTGAATTTGTCAATGAACTGAAGATACTGCCCGGGATATCCCATGGATGCACGCCTCCGTTTCAAACCTTTCGTCTACATGGTAACACAAATTGGCAGTGACTTTAAATCCAAACGAAAACTTCACGGATTAAGGGAACGCCCTTCTGTTACAATAATCTAGAGAAGCGTACAGTAGAAAGGAATGGATTTTCCGTGGCGGATATTTTTGAAAACTTCCCCTTATGGGCTGCGCTGCTTGCCATAGGAATTGCCCAATTCATCAAAATTCCACTTCATTTTTTTGCAACCAAAACATGGCAATGGTCGCTCTTATTGAGTACTGGTGGCATGCCCAGCTCTCACTCCTCAGCCGTGACAGCTCTCTCCACTGCGGTTGGACTTCGTGAGGGATTTTCCAGCAACATGTTTGCCATTTCCGCTATTCTGGGTGTAATCGTCATGTTTGATGCTGCTGGTGTACGCCGCCACGCAGGTATGCAAGCAGTCGTGCTGAACAAACTCGTTGACGAATTCAATCATCTCCTGGAAGGCATGAAATCATTCAGGGTCCGCCCGAATCAGGAAAAAGCCAAAAAGTTAAAAGAACTTCTCGGCCATCAACCGATTGAGGTGCTGATCGGTGGCTGGTTAGGAATTATGATTGCGCTTTTGGTACATCCGTTTTTCTAGGATTTTTCCACAGGGGGGAATCACATGCGCATCGTTTCCATCTGCCCAAGCAATACAGAGATTCTTTACTATCTGGGGCTTGAAGAGCACGTAGTAGGCTTGGACGACCATTCAGATTGGCCTGCCCAGTGGCAGCACTTGCCTCGCGTAGGACCTGATTTGACCATCAACATGGATCAGGTAGCTGCACTCAGGCCCGATCTGGTCGTTGCTTCCCTCAGCGTTCCCGGTATGGAGAAAAATGTGGAGGCCCTTAAAAATCGGGGGATTCCACATATCGTACTCAATCCATCGCGGATTGGTGACATTGCCGCTGACATTCGGCTAGTCGGGGAAGCGACGGGAACCGAAAAGCAGGCAGAGCAGCTCGCCACTCATTTTGACGAAAAAGTGGAAACCATCAGGCAAAAGACTGCAGCGCTCCCCGCTAAACCAAAGCTGTACTGGGAGTGGTGGCCCAATCCGATCTACACGCCTGGTCAGGAAAACTGGCTGACGGATGTGAGCGAAATTGCTGGCGGCATCAATGTATTCGCCGACTATCCGGTAGCCAACGTCAAGGCCACCCGGGAAATGGTTGCAGAGCGTGATCCCGACCATATTTGTGTGGTCTGGTGCGGCATTGAGCTGAAGCGCATCAAGCCCGCGATGATTACGGATCGACCGGAATGGCAAGAAATGAAGGCAATTCGAAATCATCAGGTGCACTTACTGGAGGAAGGGCTCTATTGTCGTCCCTCGCCACGCATCCTCGATGGCTTGGAAAAGCTCGTCGAATTGATTCATACATAAGCACACCAACATGCAAAAACGTTCAAAGCATTCCGCCTTGAACGTTTTTCTTTTTACTCTTCTATGCCACCTACGCGGCATTCCATCATTTTTTTCGCTATTTAATTTTCCTGATCAATTCGCAGCCTCCGCCATCGCAGCGATGCCTTTTTGATTCAAGTTGTTCAAAAATGCTTCCGTCAGCTTGCCTTCGCCTCGTTTTACAATATAGACATCCACAGATTTCTTGCCCCATTGGGTAAAGACGTCCTGCTTGGTCTCGAAATAGAGGTCGATTTTGTTACCGCGAATCGCCCCGCCTTTGTCCGCTACTACCCCGTAACCGTAGCCCGGTATGTATAAAACCGTGCCCAGTGGAAAGATGCGCAGATCGGCAGCAATCGTAGAATAATCATCCCTTCGTACCTTGACGCCTGAATATGTAATTCCATAAGACGGGTGGGACGGGTTTTTTCCCGTCGACTCGTATCCGGCGTAATAACCTGTAGCGACGACACGCACTTTTGGATACTGATCCAACAGCACGTCATTTTTATCAATGACTTGAGTGAGTGAGCTGGCCGATACGGTCCGTTTTTTTACGACCCGCTGCCCCTCTTTGGTTTCCCTAATGCCAAATGTGGATTGGATGCTGCGATCCCCCACTGCGTTGTAGCTGTATCCATCGCTTACAAAGCTTGTCAGCACCATAATTGTAAGGACGACGATACTCACTAACAGCTTCCCATTCATTTCTGGTAAACCTCCTCTCGGTTCTAGTCATGTCCCGAAGAGGAGAAATGTATACACAAATTTTGGATAGTTAGATAAATATTCAGTATGTTAGGTCTTGTCTGACGTCCGTATATTAGAAAACCTGGCTGCGCCATGCCTTTCGGCGGAGCCGCGGTTGCACTTATACTGGATGGGAATTTTATAAATTCTTATCTGTACAAAGAAAAAACAGGCCTATTTCAAGGCCTGCCCAGCGTTTCATTAAAACATCCGATATCCTTTTTTCCGAAGGGTATGGATCGTCCAGCCACTCGCGACTGTGCCAATCATTCCGCATCCAAGAATGAGAGAATCCCATATTCCTGGAACGATTTTCTGATAGACCAGTGCCCCTACCAACACACCTACTGCGATCACCACAGGAAGCCAGGTTGTTTTCAAAATCATGTTTAAAATGAATCCGATGCCAAAACCCAGCACGGTAAAGAGAACGATAGATACCATAAATTGAAGCAAGCTCATCGACCGTTAGACCTCCTGCCATCGTCTCCGGCTTTTGCGCACAAGCAGATGGCAATTGCAGGAAAGACGGGCTGTTTTCGCTTTTAAGTGTAGCCGAATCGCAGGGAAAGGTCAATATGAAGGAAAAAGGTGAAAAAACCAAAAAAACCGTCGGGATATCAGTACCCGACGGTTTCTCGTTGCTATGCGAAACAATCATTAATGGTTAGAAGATAGAGCTTCTTGCTCTGCATGTGTGCCTGCTCCATCACAGTTCGGGCAATTTTCCGAGCCCCCCAGGAGCAGCTGGAAATACCCTTGACCATCACAATACGGGCATTGTTCTTGTTTCTGTCTCATGATGAGCTCCCCTTTCGCCATACATGCGCCAAAACAAATTGCATGTATATTCAGATTATTTTGATGTATCTAACTATAACAGATTCTTTGCTGATTGCACAACATCTCTACATCTGAAAAAAAGCAAAAAAACCATGGTGTAAGCGGAAACATCACGGTTTATCTGTCTTATTCTCATTATTTTAGCCAGTTCTGCATTCTCGACTACTTGAAGACTTTATAAGAAGTGTACTGAAAGACGGGGTCAATCTCGTACGTGCGTCCGGTCATGCCTTGTTCACGGTTTGCATAGCCGGGCAAAATAATTTTCAAGTACGTGGATGAAAGCGGATCGGTAAAGAGCTCGTGAATCGGCATGAAGCGCGCTTCCTCAATCTCGCCCTCCTGTGCTCGCGGCTCCCCGCTCACGTAGTCCATCCAAAAAACCACCATATTGTCGCTAATGCTCTCCTTGATGACACCCGAACGAATTCCCGCTACATGCCGGACGACTGCTTGTACACCTGTTTCCTCCAACACTTCACGAACGGCTGCCTCATCTACGGTCTCAGACTGCTGAACGAATCCCGCAGGAAACGACCATTGCCCTTTTAAGCCGCTGTACGCTTTCTTGACGACCAGAGCCTCTTCGCCGCGAATGACAATCCCGCAAGCACCCAGCCACACTTTTCCTTCTCTCACACTCACCCGCTCCCTTCTTCCCACACGAAACCCCCGACATTATTCGCCGGGGGCACCCAAACTTTAGTCATCCTCGTCATCCAAAAGCCCATTATCAATCATATAGCGCAGATTTTCTCGGTCCCTCTCCCGTCCCTTTTCCTTGAGACGGTCGATAGCAGGCAGGATGAGAATATCAACTTCACGCTGGACGTTCCAAGCCAGGTCATGTCGGCCCTGTTCTTCCAAAAAGGCCCCCACTTCTATCATGGCATTGTAGCGTTCCATTTCTTCGCGGGTCATGAGCCCTCTGACCTGAATACTCGCGTGACGCATAAGGCTACAGTTTTACTTTCTTGAGCGCTAGACCAACGCCACCGATTTTGTACAGGTAACGCAAATCGCTCGCTTTTTTCATCATGGCTGCTGTGCTGCCAAACAGCTTTTTCGAACCAACCTGGCCGATGCCTTCTCCTCTTCCCAGAGAAGCGAGTGTACCTTGCAGATGAGGGGTAAACTTTTGCGTGAGCTCTCCGCGTATCATAGCTGTCAGGTTGTCACCCAATCTTTCCCCTTCCTGCACGGCGATTTGTGCAGTTGGCGGATAAGGGCGTCCTTCCTCATTAAAGATGAGAGCGCAGTCTCCCACCACAAATACGTTTTCGTGTCCTGGTGCCCGCAAATACTCGTCTACCTTGACGCGCCCGCGCATGACTTCAAAGCCTGCTTTTTCCACGATGCTGTTGCCGCGTACACCAGCTGCCCAGATAACCGTCTTGGACTTGATCTCTTCACCGGTCGCCAGCAATACCCCATCAGGCGTGCACTGCTTGATCGGGGTGGCGATCTTGAACTCAATCCCTTTGCGGCCCAGCACATCCATTGCGTAATTGACCAGCTCTGGATCAAACCCAGGCAATGCAGTAGGCGCAGCCTCGATGCAGTACACTTTCACCAAATCCGGGTCAACGTCAAATTCCTCGCACAGCTCTGGCAGACGATCTCCCAGCTCTCCGCAAAATTCAATACCGGTAAAGCCTGCTCCCCCTACTACAAACGTGAGGTAGTCCTGACGATGCGGCTCGTTTTTATACTTCGAGAACATGTACTCGATGTGCTCGCGAATATTGCGCACGGCATTGATGCTGCGAATGCTGAATGCATGCTCTTTCAAGCCCTCGATGCCGAATGTCTCCGGTTCGCTGCCCAGCCCGATGACCAAGTAATCGTAGCTTAGAACGTCCCCATTTTCCAAGGTCACCGTCTGTGCCTCTGATTGAATGGATTGAACTGTTCCTTTTACAAAGTTGACTTTATCTCTGTTTAAAATTTCATCCAGACTGACACGCGCATGATCGGCTGAAGCGGTACCAGCCGCCGGTTCGTGTAGCCAAGTAGTGATATAGTGATAATTGTGTTTGTTGACCAGGGTGATCTCGGCTTCATTGTAGTTCAGCTTTTTTTGCAGCTGCAACGTGGTGATCAACCCCCCGTAACCAGCGCCAAGAATGAGGATTTTGGGTGTACTCATTGGTATCCCTTCCATTCATCATGATAATATTGAAATAAAGGATGTAAAAAAAGGAAGTTTGTGCGAATTTTCACGAGGCTAGTTACTTAATAACATGCCCAGAATGATTGCAGAAGCTACCACGGAATAGATTCCCTTGTTATGTTGTATGATGCAATCTGTGAAAAAAAGCACAAACTAAAGTAAAAATGTGACAATATTATTACAGTCACCCTCATATTATCGGCTGCCGATTTGATTTGCAAGGGTTTTTTGCCTATACCACCGAATTTTACCTGCTTTTTTTCGATCGGAAAAATAGAGTATAATGAAATCTGAGTTCGTTTCACGAATATTCGGAGGTGCTTTCGATTGAATTTTCTGCAAAAGGACGAGCAAATCTACGACATTACGATCATCGGCGGCGGCCCTGCAGGTTTGTTTACCGCATTTTACGGTGGCATGAGGCAGGCAAGTGTAAAAATCATTGAGAGCATGCCCCAGCTTGGCGGGCAATTGTCTGCTCTTTATCCGGAAAAATACATATACGATGTAGCCGGATTTCCCAAGGTTTTGGCCCAAGATTTGATCAATAATCTGAAAGATCAGATTTCACGATTTCAGCAAAATGTTTGCTTGGAAGAAAAAGTGGAAAACGTCGAGAAAAAAGCGGACGATGTGTTTGAAATCAAAACGGACAAAGGCACTCACTACTCCAAATCCGTCATTATTACGGCTGGCGTAGGTGCGTTTGAACCCCGCAGGCTGGAACATCCAGATGCCGTCAAATTTGAAAAATCCAATCTGCACTATTTTGTTACCGATCTGAACTCCTTCAAGGGACAACGCGTAGCCGTCATTGGCGGTGGCGACTCTGCACTTGACTGGTCCCTGATGCTCGAACCAATCGCCAAGGAAGTATACCTCATCCATCGTAGAGACAAATTCCGTGCACATGAGCACAGTGTAGAAATGCTCATGTCCTCCAAAGTAAAGGTGACCACGCCTTACGAAGTTTCGGCATTGCATGGTGAAGAAAAAATCAAACGCCTCACTTTGTTGAACAGTACGACCAAAGAAGAAGTAAATTTGGATGTAGACGCTGTGATCGTCAATTTTGGCTTTATCTCATCGCTTGGCCCTATTAAAAATTGGGGACTCGATCTGGAAAAAGGCTCCATCGTCGTCAACACCCGCATGGAGTCCAACATCCCGGGTATTTTTGCCGCTGGGGACATCGCGACTTATCCAGGCAAGGTGAAATTGATTGCCGTCGGTTTTGGCGAAGCCCCTACTGCCGTGAATAACGCTGTTTCCTATTTCAATCCCGATGCAAAATTGCAGCCTGGTCACTCGTCCAGCATGGACAACTTCAAATCCTAATCCAGGCCAGACTTCAAAATCCCTGTTTGCTTTTAAATCAAAGCAAAAACGGGGATTTTTTCATCCCGTTGCTACGTTTGCTGCATAGCCCCTTCCGCTTCCGTGCAAAGTAGGAAATGCCCCCAATCTCAAACCCATCCCGTGGAGGAGAGTCAGATGAATCATCTCTGCCCTGTTTGCAACGGACTTGCTGCTCTGCATGAGAACTGCCCCCGCTGCGGTCAGCAGATGACTGATGCTGGCCGCCTGTACGATTATTATGGAGCCTACAGCCCTTATCGAGAGATTGATGATGCCAAAATGGACAACGGCGTACGTGACCGTCTGCATCACCAGTGCCAACATACTGGCTGGTGCCCTAACTGTCAGGAGGAGAGAACTGTCGTTGTAGAAGAATGGACATCCGATATGCTTGTGGACCACAATAATGCAACTATTTTCTAAAGGGATTCATACAAAAAGGACGTGTAACTGTGACACGTCCTTTTTGCAATCAGCTTTTATTTTTTCTTGCTCACCAGCTTTTGCGCTAGTCGTTCATTTTTGCTTTTCAATTGCTCCAGCATTTTCGGCAGCGATTCCTTGATTTTGGCGGAATCACCCGATTCAATGGCCGCATTAAATTCTTCGCGGGTCTGTTTGTACTGCTCCATACTCTCACGTCTTGCTTCGCTGTCTTCCTTTTTTCCCTGCTCGCCATTCTTTTTTTCTTTTATATCCTCACCCGTAGTTTGGCGGGATGCCGCCAACTCGCCCATGAGACGCTCTCTTTCCTTGAACGCAGCTTGCCATTCTCCGACTTTGTTTGGGGTATACTTTTCTGCGAGCAAAGTCATGTACATTTTCTGATGAGCTCCGCTGTGCAGACCATGACGCATTTTCGCATGACCGTTGTAGTCCCCATGATCTCTATGCTTAGGGTATACACTACTTGTCTGCATAGGGATTGATTGTTGTTCGCCTGCTGTAGCTGCTTGAACTACGGCAGGAATGGTCATGCTCATAACCAAGGCGGTTGCCATCATCCCTTTTTTCCAATGCTTCATGTCGTTCACTCCTTTTTCATGATAGACGGGTGCAGTTCCCGCTTACTTTCGGTGGGAATGCTAAAACGGACGCAATTCGTCTCTGTTCAGTCCAAACAGCTTGACCAAGCCCATCTGTTCGAGATCCTGCTTCGTTTTTTCTGTGCCATGCTGATAAATCAATTGATAGATGGCACGCAGGTTGTCGTCGTACTCATCATTGTCCCGATCCGGCATGTCTGACCATAGCGTATGACCATGCATCCACATCATGAAGTCACCATGGACACAGTTGTTGAACAGGTCGCGCATCATCCCAACCTCGACATCAGTTGCCTCGATTTCGAAATCATAGGTGGAAGTGCCTTTTTCATCGCGTATTTCAGCTACCGTCGTTCCAGCCTGCAATGTGACGTAATATCGTTTTTTCTCCAGGCTTGTCATCTCCTTTAGAAAATCTAGCTCCGCCCTCTCTTCTGTACCGATGGATGGCTTTCATCACCGACTTGCAAAGTTTTCCTTTATACTTTGCGCAAAAATGGAAAAAAACATGTATGGAAAAGGATTTGAAATGAAAAAAGGGCGACCATGAGATCGACCTTTTGCAGCTACTATTCCTTATAATTCAAATCACACTCTTGCAACGGAACGACCTTTGTTTTCTTCACGATTTTGTAACCGAGCCATAGTACCAGAAAAATCGGTAAGCCGATATAGGAGACGATCACGCCTTTCCAGTCAACGTTTTCTCCCATAAATGCACTGTAATTTTGACCAAGAATCACAATCAGGCACAGCACAAATGCAAAGATCGGGCCGAACGGATACCATTTCGCTTTATAAACTAGCTGGTTTAAATCTCTCCCCTGTGCAATGTACGCTTTCCGGAAACGGTAATGACTGATGGCGATTCCTAACCAAGCGATGAAGCCGGCCATCCCTGAAGCGTTCAACAACCAGACATAGACGGTACCATCACCAAACGAGGAAGATAAAAAAGCGGAAAAACCGATGATCGTCGTTACGACGAGCGCAAAGATCGGGACCCCCCGGGAATTTACCTTTGCGAACAGACGCGGGGCCTTGCCGTCTTTCGCCAGCGCCCAAAGCATTCGCGTCGAGGCATACATCGCGGAGTTGCCGACAGATAGAATGGAGATCAGGATCACTGCATTCATCACCGCGGCGGCAAACGCCATTCCTGCCCGCTCGAAGACAAGAGTGAAAGGACTTACTGCGATATTCTCCACGCTTGCTTGCAGCAAATTGGGATCGGTATAAGGAATAATCAATCCAATCACCAAGATGGAAAACACATAGAAGAGCAGAATCCGCCAAAACACTTGCCGGATCGCTTTTGGAACATTTTTGCCCGGATTGTCACTTTCACCGGCTGCAATCCCGACCAGCTCGGTTCCCTGGAACGAAAACCCGGCGATCATGAAAATGCCCATAATCGCGAGAAAACCGCCATGAAACGGAGAACCGTCCAACATGAAATTGCCAAAGCCTATAGCCGGTCCGTTCATGATGCCAAAAATCATCGCCACGCCGACGATCAGAAAGGCAATGATGGTTACTACCTTCACGATGGAAAACCAATACTCGGCTTCTCCGTATCCCCTTGCGGACAAAACATTCAAGGCCACCAGCAAAGCGAGAAAAATGACACTCCACAGAAAAGAGGGAATTGCTGGGAACCAGTACTTCATGACCAATCCTCCGGCTACCATCTCCAATGGAATGGTGATCGCCCAGTTATACCAATAAATCCATCCAAGCGAGAATCCAACAGCAGGATCGACAAATTTGCTGGCGTAGGTTTCAAACGATCCTGCCACCGGCATAAATGTAGCCATTTCACCCAGACTAGTCATAAGAAAATAGACCATGATCCCGATTGCGACGTAGGCGACAAGTGCCCCGCCGGGTCCGGCCGAGCTGATCGAGGCACCGCTGGCAATAAACAG
Organism: Brevibacillus sp. NRS-1366; assembly: GCF_050467985.1. Lineage (NCBI taxonomy): Bacteria > Bacillati > Bacillota > Bacilli > Caryophanales > Paenibacillaceae > Brevibacillus > Brevibacillus sp. NRS-1366. The sequence goes on from NZ_JBITPN010000042.1 coordinate 49,209, forward strand.
GCCTGTGCCAATCGCTCCCCCTATTGCAATCATTGAGAGATGTCTTGCCCGTAGACTACGCTGCAATTTTTCGCCCTTCGGCGAAACTTCGATCTCGATCGGCGCTTTGCTCACAAGAACCCCTCCTGGGAAAGATGAATATTCAGAAAATACCTTTCCCAATGGTAACGCTTTCACAAAAATACGTCATTCGTCTGCATGACAGAAAACTAGCAAAAAATCCCCCCAACTTTTATACAAATTGTATAAGTTTTAGTATAATGACATTTGCTCCTCACAAAGAAAAACGCGGGAAGAGCACCCATGTCCTTTGGCTGTATGGTCAGTCTAACTGTTGTGGGGGAAAGGAAAAAGGAGAAAACGCTCCAGCTTCGTAGGAACACCTGCTGAGGGTCATCCCTGTCCAGCTACATTCCAAAAGCGAAACCGCGTCCAAAGCAGCCGTCTCAGGGTGAGTCTCAGAGGTGGACGCTTAAAGGCGTGTTTCACTTTTTACATTTCAGGAGGAGCGACCGCGTTTTAGCGGAATATTTCACCGAAGTAATACCGTGAGCGAACGCCGAGGTACCTTGTCATGCGCTCCAGAATTCATAAGCGTCGCGCTTATAAATTCTTCTACGTTGAAAAAACACCTTGACCCGCTTGGCAGGCCAAAGTGTTTGGTTACATTTATTTCACAACTAATTTGGCAACCATTTTGCCGTGATCTGGTCCGCAGATGACGTTGCAAAAAATGGTGTACTCGCCAGCTTCGTCGATTTTCAGAGTTTTGCTGCCTTCTTTTTGAATGTCTACATCCAGACCCTGGATACCGATTCCATGGAAGCCTTCTTCCGACTTGAAGTTGATGGTGAACTCTTCACCGGCTTTTACTTCAAATGTATCTTGATTAAATTTCCAATTACTCGCTTCAATATTGACTGCTGTACCCGTCGTTGCAGCAGGAGCCTCAGAATTGCCGCTCGCCGCTTGATCCTTGCTTTCACCGCCACATGCTGTCACCAGCATAGCAGACAGTGCAACTGCCGAAACCAATAGACCCCACTTTTTATTCACTTCTGACCCCTTCTTTCTATTTGTTCTACACTTCCATTGTACTGAAAAGGAGTCGTCCAAAATCTGGAACGTGTGGCTGATTGGTGACGAATTAGCTAACGATTCATGAACATTCAAAAGGGCGTCTTTTATTACTCACTCGGTAACTGAATTTGGTAGATTTTCGTAGGTCGACCGCGCAGCTTCTCTTGTTTTTTATACAAGATGAATACGATTGCAGTCGACACCGCTGGAACATTCTCCCTTCTCTTCCGTCCTATAGTTGATTGGAGTGATGTGTAGTGCAGGTACGTACTTTGTTAGCCGCCATATTCGCTGTATTCGTCGCCTTTTCCTTTTTATTTCATCCCCTCCCCGCGTCTGCCTGTAGCTGTGCACCCCCACCTGATCCACAAACAGCCAAAGACCAGGCAGCCGCTGTCTTTACAGGCAAAGTCATTCAGGTGTCGGAGCGCAGTGACTGGCGTAAATGGATACCATTTGGGAACCGTCCAAGCCGAGATGGATTCGACGTAGTTCTGGAGGTGCAATCTGCTTGGAAAGGAGTTGACCATACTCGGGTCCTTATTACCACTAGTGGTTTTGGTGGTTCTTGCGGTGTTCCTTTTCAGATTGGGACTGAGCACCTCATTTATGCTTACTATTGGGAAAGCGATGAGCTGGAGACAAACATTTGCACCCGTACCACACCATTGATCAATGCCAGTGAAGACCTGCAAGTATTGGGACCAGGCAGTGTTCCTAGCAATTCTAGTGGGATCATGTGGACACAGCAGTTTTCTATGTATAGTGTAATCGGTGCCATTTTCCTAGCAGGTACCGCAACCTTCTTCCTTTTATCCAGCAAAAAGCGGAGACGTTGAGTTCTCCTGTCTCCGCTTTCGCCTACTCGCTATTGTAGATACGGTTTTGCCCAATACCTCGCTAAATTAAAGGACTGCCAGCTTTTCTCCTCCTGCAGGTCCTCTTTTTTGTATTCCAGCCTGTATTGCAGGGAAGCCGCTACGGATTTGTCCTTGGCAAGCTCCATGATGACAGGAATGGCATCATAGGACAGTCTGCTCAAATACTCAATGTCGATGTTCCCTGTGGCATAGTAGCGACTGAGGTTGTTCTTAGCAATCATCGCGTCCATATTGACGTAGTTCAGCAGCACGTAGCTTACCAGCGCTACGATGGCATAATACTTCATCAGAGAGAAAGCGTTTCGCCATATTTTCAAAAGAGCAATCACGAACAGAACAAACAAGAAAATCATGAAGGCGTGTGCCAGTAGCCGCGCATGGGTATAACCGTACGCTTCCTCATACAGAGAAAGACGGAAATAAGCTGAAAAGAGCATAAAGCTCGTGCATACCGTCAAAAAGCTAAGAAGAATCTGGACCATGCGATACAAGAGAGGCTTGGCCCGCGATGCCAAGTGCATCGTACTCAGCAAGATGATGAAGTTGATGATTGTTACACTAACCAGCTCGTTAAACCCGTTTTTGGCATACTCCGCATAGGTCACTCCATCTGGTAGTGCCGCCTCTTCCCCGCTGAACAAGTAAGAGATCTGGATAAAGACGAAGGCCGCATACACTACGTTGATAATGGTCAAAATCGTCACCAGAATAATCCCATCCCAGACGATCTTGCCCACTTCATCTTTTGGCACGGGGAGCTCTACACGCGCCTCCCTTTGACCAAGGAGGGCATACATATAGCCGAATAATACAAGGGTGACCAGTCCAATTACTAACAATCGGAATAACGCTTCGGCGGAGCCTACGTCAAACAGCATACTCGGGATTTCGCTTAGAAAATGCCCAAACACACTATCTGCGTTTGATAACAGACCGAGCACAACAAGCAGAATGGGCACGGATATTCCCACTCCCGCCAGTACCTTCGTGATCACTCCATATTTTTCACGGTCCACTCTTTCCTTGATCCATTCCTTCGCCAAGATAAAAGGCAACCGCGTATACTTCAACGTGTAAAAAAGCACGGTTTCCAGCACTTCTCCGATAAAACTGATCGTATACCACTTCGCCCGATGCCGCTTTGTGAGCAGCATCGTTTGAACGACGAATAAAAACGGAACCAGCACAAAATTAACAAGGTGAAAAAACCCATTTGAATACAAAAAGAAGGTAAGCCCCAACAAGAAAATCGGCACGGTCAAAAGCCAAGCAAATGCCTGCCGAGAAGTAATCGTCAGATGATGCCGCTGCCTCGCCTGCCAAAAAAAGAAGGCATACATCCCGATCAAAAACAACGGATACGAAATACCGAACTCTTTTCCGTAAAACAAAAAGTCTCCCAAGCACCCGATTCCAAAGGCCCCAAGCAATAGCCATTGAAAGCTTTTCTGTCCCTGTGCCTCATCCGCCACATCATTCCACTCCTTGCCTGCGCGATCATCTAAAAAGCTACAAGAGCAGTCTCTTTTAAGAGCTGCTCTTTGTAAATACGTGGATGATGAGAGGGCGGATACATTTGCTGGAAAATTTATAGAGGGAACACGCTACCTATTTCAGCTTTTCCGCAATCGCCAACAGGTCTTCCTTTGTAATTTCGGCAGCGACCGTTCTCACTTCAAGCAGTTGCTTTTTCTTATCGTTGTAAAATTCCACGTACTTCGTTTCCTTGTCTTCTAGCTTTTGCACGTGATACAACGCCTCTTTTTTCTGAACCGTTACCTTTTCTACCGTTTCATCCGGGCCTGCTTCACTGCTGACCCATTTCACTTTTTCAAAATTGGTGAGGATCAGGAAGACTTCCCCCTTCGTACCCTTATACGTAATGTTTAGCCGATCGATTCTGGGATCAATCGGAAGATCTCGGACAACCACTTTCTTATTGTTCTTCTCCGCTTCTTGGATCATGGATTCGAACAGCTCTGGTTGGCTGTAGTTCACTTGATGATGAATAAACCCCTCAGAAAACTTGTAACCACCGACTAGCTCCGTAGGTATTCCGACAAAGCTCCCTACCTCTGTCTGCAGGGCGGAATGATTCGTTTGCATGAGAGGAGCTTGCATGAATCTGACATTTTTATCCGGGTTCTCTGGACCAGGTACATAAACGGCAACACTGGCTCCTGGCTTCAGCGTTTCTCGAACTTCGTTTATGATATCGCGCGTACTTTCCAAGACTTCAGGCTTGGTCTGAGTCTCATTTACTTTCACCACGACTTCACCCTGATCATTCTTTAGCTCATATACCTTCATCGCCGCAAAAGCGGTCGTTGCTCCCAGCACAAGTGTAGCCGCAAGAATCAAACTAATCTTTTTTTTCATAAAATACGCCTCCTTATGTTTTTTTTGCTCATGCAGTTTTTGAAGGACCTGATGCTTGACATCGAAGTCTTCGGCAACTGCATCCATCATTTGTTTCTTCCACTCATCGGACTGCTGAGATCGTGTCATGATCATCACCACCTTCTAAAACGAGCATGTGCGATTTGCATTTTTTCAGAGCCCGTTCATATTGTTTTCTAAGTGCAGCCGGTTTTTTATGGAACAAAAGGGAGAGCTCGTCGTATCCTCTCTCTTCTACTACACGCAAGATGATCAGATTGCGCTCACTCGCTGATAGCTTTGACAGAGCCAGATGAAGTGGATTGCTAAGATACTCCCGATCTATACGTTCCTCCCCTTCATGCCGGCTCACAGTGGGGAGACCCGCTTTCAAAAAAGTAACCACTCGCCCCAGCTTCGCTCTATTCAATAGGTTTAGACAATGATGATAGGCAATTTTATACATCCATGCCGAAAAGGAAACCTCCTGGCGGTAGCTCTCGATTTGCTCGTATGCTTTCAGGAATACCTCTTGGACAGCATCCTCCGCTTCCTGTCTGTGGCCCAGCATGTGGTAGCAGTACACAAACAGCGGCTTTTGCATCGCGTCAATGATGATCCCAAATTGATCGATATCCCCAGCCTTTACCTCCTTTATCGCCTGTTCGATTTCGTTCTTATCCAAGCCCTCTCACCTCCAATTGACTGGTATAACAAACAACGAACTCATTTTGTGACAACATGGGCATCTTTTTTTTCGCAAAAAAAAGACCCATACCTCTGTATGGATCAAAAAGTCTTTCGCCCTGCTTCTCCACAGAGAATGGGAGCTTAATCGTCACATTTCTCTTCTTTTCCTTTTGCCAATGCTGTCTTGAACGATGACCCGCAGCCACAAGAGGCAATCGCGTTTGGATTTTCGATGGAAAAGCCGCCGCCCATCATCGACTCCTTGTAGTCGATTTCCGTTCCTTTAATGTATAGGTAGCTGTCCTTGTCGACAACAATTTTCACACCATGTTGCTCGAAGGTCTCGTCGCCTTCCTTCATTTCATGATCCCAGCCCATGCCGTAGGTAAATCCGCTGCAACCACCTGGTCTGACACCCACACGCAAAAACATACCGGGCTTGCCTTCTGCTGCCAGCATTTCCTTGACTTTGAGGCTGGCTTGCTCTGTCAATGTAATCATGCTTCTTTCCCTCCCTTGCAGGCTCAATCCTAATAACAGCTGCTTTTTTATAACTTAAGTATACAAAAGAACCCTCCTCTCCCACAAGGTTCCCCTGCACTTATAAAGCCCATTCTCATGAGAAAGTACTTTCATAATTCGAATGGAAATTGCTCACAATATGCTTTGTGTAACGCAATATCAATCAATGGAGGCAGAGAAAACATGTCTGATAACCAAAATCAGTCGTTTTTGGAAACAACATCGGATACGATGAAAAAAGGAATCGAAACCGCGACGGATGCCACCCAAAACGCTTTGGAAACAGCCAGCGACGCTACACAAGTGGCTGTGGAAGCGACAGCAGAGCGGGTACGAAACATGACAGACGATCAAGAATAACTCTTTTACGGAAAGCCATCATATTCGCTTAGATGGCTTTTTCTTTATTTTTCCTTAAAGAACACAAAAAAAGAGGGTTTCCCCTCCTTACGCAAAAAAAGCCTTGTTTTCTAACAGGTAAAAACGATACTGTTTCTTTCGGTTGCCAGCCTTGGACAGATTATGATCTATCTGGTTCAGTTCGTTGTGTAGTTGATCAATTTGTATACTGTATTCTAGGACTTCTGGATGATCTAACCCAAACTCTAACCCAATATTTACCATACGCTGTCGAAGGAGTTCGATTTGTTCGAGCAAAACGTCCCGCATTTTGAAGCTCCTCCTATTAATAGTTCAGGCTTTCTTACCTATATTTTACAAGATGTGCTACATTTTCGCAAACAAAATTTCCCACTTTACCCAAAATGGAAGCAACATTTTGACGATAATTGTTAGAATTTTACAGATCGCAGTTGGTGAACTTATGATATTGTTCGCCAAACCTAAGAGGTTTATAATATAGGTGCCTTGTTGCCCGAGATTTTCATTTTGATTAGGTGATAACTCCCTTCCCAAGAACGCTATGTACGGGGACAAATTGGGACGAACTCACTAGAAATTACGACTATTCGATTTAGAAAGGAAGTGTTTGGAATGGCGGTTGAAACCCTTGCCATCCAAGATAAATCACTCGCTGGGATCGCAGAAAAGGTCATGCACGGCGAACGCCTTACCTTAGAAGACGGTGTCACTCTGTTCAACTCCAACGATCTGCTTACGATCGGGCAATTAGCAAATATTGTCAATTATCGCAAAAACCAAGATAATGTCTATTTTTTGCAAAACCTCTATATTAATCCTACAAACGTTTGTGAAGCTCACTGTAAATTCTGTGGGTTCCGTCGTGATGAAGGTGACGATGGCGCTTATACGATGAACACGGAAGAATTGCTTCATTATGTAGAAACGCGTTTCCATCCTGGTATCCGCGAATTCCACGTCGTCGGTGGACATAACCAGCACCAACCGTTCGAATACTATCTCAACACGCTTCGCACCTTGAAAAAAGCTTATCCAGATGTCACCATCAAATCCTACACAGGTGCGGAAATCGAATTCTTCTCCCGCATCTCTGGCCTCTCCATCCGCGAGGTTCTGCAAGAGCTGATGAAAGCAGGTCTGCAAAGCTTGACTGGTGGCGGAGCGGAGATCCTGACTGAGCGTTACCGCATGAAAATGAGCCCGGAAAAGGCAAGCACGGACATGTACCTGCAGGTTCACAGAACCGCACATGAGCTGGGCTTGAAAACCCACACTACGATGCTGTACGGCTCGATCGAAACACTTGAGGAGCGCGTAATCCACATGCTTCGCCTGCGTGAGCTGCAAGACGACACGAATGGCTTCATGGTCTTCATACCATTGGCGGTACAGCCAATCAAAGCGACTGCAGGAATCAAACGCCGCAACTCGGCCATTGATGACTTGAAAACGATGGCCATCAGCCGTCTGATGCTCGACAACTTCCAGCACATCAAGGCTTATTTCATCAACATCGGTACCCAGCTCACTCAATTGTCACTGACTATGGGTATTTCCGATGCCCACGGAACTCTCGTGGAAGAACGCATCAGCCATGCTGCCGGCGCACTCACCCAGCAAGCTCTGACCGTTGATGAACTGGTCTGGTTGATTAAAGGTGCGGGCAAACGCGCACTGGAACGCGACACCTTCTACAACGTCATCAAAGAACACTAATCGAAAGCATTGCCAGCCCTTTGATGCAGGCAACTGCAAAAAAGCTGATGCCCTTTATCTCAAAAGCGGCATCAGCTTTCTTCTATTTTCCAAGCCCGCGTGTTTTTTGCGGTGCGAAATGAACATCCTAAAGAAATCTCCTATAGTGGGAAAAGAGCATCCAGCTCATCTTCTTCACGCAGCTTGTTTTTGATTTTGACGAGCAGCTCTTCTGCCGTCTCGGCTTGGACCAGATTCCCGTTTACCAGTGCGAAAGGCATCATGTAACACTCTCCGCAATAGCCAAGACAGCCATATTCCAAAACATCGACGTCCAGTTCCGGATCATTTTCCAACGCGTCTACGACTGATTGGGTATAGGATGAGACATTGCTCGCGCAAAATTCTACTAGAGGCTTCATTCTTGTCACCTACCGATTATTTCGTCATCGTCACGTTCTTTATTGTACCTCGTCTACGGTAAAAATCCAGCGGGGATTGCGGGAAAAAGATTCTGCTTGCATTTTTAGTGAAAGAGACTAAAAATAGAATGGGTGCTGTAAAAAACGGACAGAAGAAAGGACTAGACCTTCTATGAAACGACTTGTGATCCTTGGTGGAGGATACGGGGGTCTTCGTATTATTGAGCGAGTCCTGTCCCCTGATTTACCAGACGACGTGTTTATTACCCTTGTAGACAGAATGCCGTTTCACGGCTTGAAAACAGAGTACTACGCTCTGGCTGCAGGGACAACGCCGGAATCTCACTTGCGTGTCACTTTTCCAAACGATCCTCGCCTGACGATCAAGTACGGGGAAATTACAGGATTGGATTTGGACGAGCAGGTCGTCAATTTTACAAACGGGGACGCCCTTTCTTACGATTGGCTCGTAATTGGATTGGGCTGTGAGGACCGTTATCATGATATCCCTGGTGCGGAGCAGTATACCTGTTCCATTCAATCAATGGGAGCTACCCGCAACACTTACTCGGAAATCAACAATGTGAATCCGTATGGTACGGTTACCGTTGTGGGTGGTGGCTTGAGCGGTGTCGAAATGGCTGCTGAACTGCGTGAAAGCCGTCCTGACTTGAATGTACGCATCATAGACCGCGGACAAAGCATTTTGAGCCCGTTCCCGAAAAAGCTGCAGGAATACGCTTCTCAATGGTTCATCGAACACGAAGTACAGCTTGTTTCCATGGCATGTGTGACGGCTATCGAGCCGGGTGTGGTCTACAACCATAACCAGCCGGTTGAAAGTGATGTTATTGTCTGGACGGCAGGTATCCAAGCCAATCGGATTGTGCGCTCTCTCGGAATCGAAACAGACAACATTGGACGCGCCAAATTAAACCAGTATCATCAAATTCCATCCCATACCAACGTCTACGTCGTGGGTGACTGTGCGAGCACGATCGTCGCGCCAAGTGCCCAAACGGCTGAGATACAAGGGGAACAGATTGCTCTTATGCTGAAAAAAGACATCAAGGGAGAAGATTATCCTGCTTCTCTGCCTGCTCTCAAGCACAAAGGCTTCCTTGGTTCTCTGGGCAAAAAAGAAGGCTTTGCCAGCATGGGAAAAGTCTCTCTGGTCGGCCAGATGGCTCGTGTCATCAAGAGCGGCCAACTGTGGATGTACAAAAAACATATGGGATGATCCAAAAACCTGTTGGCCCTGATGGTCAAACAGGTTTTCTTTTTGTATAATTCAGGGTGGGGAGGGGGATTTTTCCAAGTGAATGATTATATTCAAACGATGCGCCGGATGATCGGCCATGAAAGATTGATTACTGTAGGCTGCGGAGCTATCATCGAGGACGAGCAAGGACGTATTCTGCTCCAAAGACGCAAGGATCAGAACAATTGGTGTTTGCCTGGTGGACTGATGGAGATTGGCGAGACATTTATGGAGACTCTGCATCGGGAGGTACAGGAGGAAACGGATCTGGTCATCGAGGGACCAGAGTTGTTTGGCATATACTCCGGGGAGATCGGTCTACGTGAATATCCAAACGGGGATCAAATATTTAGCGTGCAGATTATTTTTCGGGTAGCGTCCTATCATGGCGAAGTTAAGCAGGAGGGTCTGGAGAGCTCTGAACATCGCTTTTTTACCAGAGACAGCCTCCCGCACCCGCTCAATCCCGGTCAGGCGGCATTTATTCTCGATTGGGCGGAAGGAAAAGCACCCCCTATCGTCAGATGATTTCGATAAGTATTCATAGATGAAAGGCTTATTCCTGCAAATCATCGCGCTGGAATAAGCCTTTTCCTATTTATGCTTAGCGGGCTAGGCTGCTGATCATAATACAAAAAACAAGAACCGAAGCACTTCCATGTAATCATTCGTTTCATATCCAACCGTTTTGGCACCGGTTTGTTTGGCACCTGGATAGAAGGAGCCGCGATACGCCATATAGTGCTCACGGAAAGCAATTTCTACGTGGAAAGATTCGGGCAGCTCAATCCTGTATTTGGATAGGTCATCCGCTAAAACAGCCTGCACCTGTTCCTTGATCTTTTTGAGCGCTGCGTTAGGGTGAATCGAGATGGATGCATTGCCGATCCCTTCACTCACGGGGACTGTCTTGATGTTTGGATTGATTTTCAACGCTTCCTCACAAATCATCTTGTCACCAGTAGCAAGCAGTACAGGAACTCCCATGGATGCGGCAGTATAGGCGTTGATCAGCATTTCACTGGCGATTTCTCCGTTGATCTTCACATACTCATTTTGCATGTTCATCGTGTGCGCCAGCGGGTTTCCGTTTGCCCCTGCCGCTGAATGATAGCCAATAAAGAAGACCCCATCAAAGCTCGCGTCCAGCCCTGCCATCATCGAGTACGGATCTCGTGTCCAGCCTCGCAAAATTTTCACTTGCTCGGGAAGCTTTGACGGATCCAGATTTCTCGCTGTGCTATGAGCATCCTTGACCAAAATTTCTCCGGCACCTGCTGCAATCGCGGCTTCGCAGGCAGCATTCACTTCTTTTGTCATTTGCTCAGTAAAATACTTGCTAAATGATTTTTCAATGTCGGCTTCGCTCCAGTTTACGATGCCGGCTACCCCTTCCAAATCTGCGCTGATAAACAATTTCATAAAACTACCTCCCTTTGCTTGTATGTACTCGACGCCTGAACAAACGTGCTAAACAGCTTCAGGAACATCGGATGCCGCTTGGTCATGCACTCTGGATGCCACTGAACACCGAGCAGGAATCGGTCTTCTGTGCTCTCGATTGCCTCTATGATCCCATCCTCGGAATGAGCTGTCGCGATCAGATTTTTCCCGAGCCCTTTGACAGACTGATGATGAAAGGAATTCGTGAAGATTCGCTCTTCTCCAAAGATATCATAGAGCTTCGTGTCCCGGCTGATCTTTACGGAATGATAAAATTCATCTGATGCGGTTTGTTCGGGAGAATGCCCCAGAGTCCCCGGACATTGACTGTAAATGTCCTGATAGAGACTTCCCTTCAGTGCGACATTGATCAATTGAATGCCGCGGCAGATGCCAAAGATCGGCATGTTCTTCTCGTAGGCGCTTTTGAAAAGCGAGAATTCATACTCGTCCCGGATCGAGGACATCGAATGCAATTCCTTGACGGGATTTTCGCCATAGAAATAGGGAGCGATGTCGTTTCCGCCTGTAAAAAGAATGCCGTCTACCATGTCTATGTATTCGCTGTAGTTCGTTTCACCCGCAACAATGGGAATACTGACCGGCAAGCCTCCTGCGGCATAAATCGAATCCGTGTAATTACGGCTTACCGTACTGTACTTCGAAGACTCCGACAAAAATGTGGTCACGCCAATGATTGGTTTCATGCTGACTCTCCCTCACGAGGCAGGGCCGAAAAGCTGGAGCTTTCAGGCCCCGTCCTCTTTCTCATGGATTACTCTACATGTGCATACTCAAAAATGGTATGGCCGATGTAGTTTTTCAGAACACCTTTGACATTTGGCTTCGCCAGGAACTGATCTTCGAAGAAGCGAATCGGCATCAAAGGCATCTCGTCCGCCAAGATTTTCTCTGCCTTCGCAAAGTTTTCCATCCGTTTGGCCTGATCGGAAATTTTGCGGTTCTCTTCCAGCAGTCGATCGTATTCTGCGCTGTTCCAACGCATGTCATCGGCTGTGTTTGCGCCTTCAAAAATGTCGAGGTTGGTCATTGGGTCCGGATAGTCCCCAGTCCAGCCATCGGAAGCGATGTTAAAGTCGCCGTTCTCAATTTCATCCCAATATACTTTCGATTCAAATGTCTTAATATTTACGTCTACGCCAAGATTTTGTTTCCACATGCTTTGCAAGGCTTGCGCGATGTCTTTTTCCGTCTGGCTCGCCATGACGATCATCGTGATCTCAGGTATTCCTTTTCCGTCCGGGTAGCCTGCTTCGGCCAGCAGCTTTTTCGCCTCGTCTACGTTTTCGGTAAACAGGTTTCCAACTACATCGCGGTATTCCTTGTCCTTTTGCACCCCATCTGGTATACCGTAAGGCACCATCCCGAACGCAGGCTTCTCTACGGATTGGACAATGCTCTTGATGATCTGTTCACGGTTGATGGAGATGCTGAATGCCTTGCGAACCTTGGCATCGTCAAAAGGCTTCTTGGACGCATTGAAATCAAAGTACTGCATGCCAATCCGCGGAATCGAATAGAAATCCGGTGTATTCTGATACTGCTTCATACCTTCAGGGCTGATGTTGTCGGAGACTTGAATTTCATCGTTGGTGTATGCCGCCAGCTCCGCCTCATTGGACTCGATGAATACAATTTCCAGCGTCTCCAGCTTCACTTTGTCTGCTTCCAGGTAGTTCGGATTTTTCTTCAGCACATATTTTTCTTTTGGTTTCAATTCAGTCAGCATGAATGGCCCTGTCGTCAAATAGGTCTCAGGCGATTTCGTCCAGCCTTCTTTTTCTACCGCCTCTTTGCGTACGGGATAATAGGCGGTAACGCACAATAGCTCCAGGAAATACGGTGTTGGATTTTCCAGCGTCACCTCGAGGGTCGTATCGTCTACAGCTTTTACGCCTACGTCTTCCGCACTTGCTTTTTTCTCGTTGTACGCCTTGCCATTTTTCAGGTAATACAGGTAGAATGCTGCCCCTGAAGCAACCTCGGGGTTCAGCACGCGCTTCCAGGAATACTCAAAATCTTGGGCTGTCACTTGCTTACCATCGGACCACTTGGCGTTTTTGTTGATCTTGAATGTGTATTTGGTTCCTGTCGAATCCAGTTCATATGACTCAGCTAAAGAAGGAATTGGCTTCTTCCCTGATTCATCAATTTTATAAAGGCCTCTAAACAAGTTTTGCAGCACAATGGAGGAACGCGCGTACACGTTCAGCGTCGGATCCATTTGCTCCGGTTCCTGGCTTAATGCATAAATGATCTTTTGCTCTGCTGCCGGCTTTTCCCCTTCTGTTTTTGGTGCATTTTGCTGGTTTTGCCCGCCCTGTGTCGTCGTGCCCGAGCTGCTGCAACCGGCAGTGACGGATGTGATCGCCAAGAGCGCTGCCAGAACCAAGCCCATCCTTTTTTTCATACTGGTCCCCCCATATTTTTTATTGTTATATGAGCTGTCTCAAAGGAAACAGCATTCATATCCTCGTGAATGGAGTACAACCATTCCTTACTCAATCAGGTGGCAAGCAACGACGTGTCCATTTCCAATATCCCGAAGGCCTGGCTTTTCCTCTGCGCACCTGCTCATCGCATACGAGCATCTCGTCCGAAATGCACATCCGCTCGGAGGATTCATCGGGCTTGGCACATCTCCCTGGAGCTGGATTCGCTCGCTTCTCTCCGCAGTATCCGGATCGGCGATCGGCACCGCAGACAGCAAGGCTCGTGTATACGGATGCTGCATATTCGTATAGAGCTCATTTACTTCTGCGTACTCCACCAGGCTCCCCAAGTACATGACTCCAACCTTGTGGGAGATGTGTCTGACCATCGACAAGTCATGAGAAACAAACAGATAGGTCAGTCCAAAACGTTCCTGGAGCTCCTCGAGCATATTCACCACTTGCGCTTGAATCGACACATCCAGTGCAGATATCGGCTCATCGCAGACGATGAATTCCGGCTCGACGGCCAATGCCCGGGCGATTCCGATCCGCTGACGCTGTCCGCCGGAAAATTCATGCGGGTAGCGATTGAGATGGTCCGCTTTCAGTCCTACCAGCTCGATCAGCTCCTTGATCCGATCCGTTCGATCTTTGCTTTGATAGAGATTATGTACCACCAGCGGATCGCCGATGATCTCTGCGATCGTCATACGTGGGTCAAGCGATGCGAATGGGTCTTGAAAGATCATCTGCATTTTTTTGCGGTAGGGCAGCATCTCTTTGTGGTTCAGGCGACTGATTGACTGTCCGTCGTACAAAATATCTCCGGCTGTCGGCTCGTATAGCTTTAACAGGGTTCGGCCAATTGTTGTCTTCCCGCACCCGGACTCCCCTACCAAGCCAAACGTTTCCCCTTTGCAGATGGAAAAGCTGACATCGTCAACCGCTTTTACTAGCATCGAACTGCGACCGAGAAAGCTTTTCTGCACTTCAAAATACTTCTTCAAATTTCGGACCTCGACCAATCGCTTCGCAGCTTTCCCCATCAGCTGATCACCTCTTTCGCGTGAGGCTGAGCCTTCGGATGCATGAGCCAGCACGCAGCCTGGTGGGTCTCAGACAGCGAAATCTGCTGCGGTGGAAGCTTTTCGCAGACTTTCATGGCGTGCGGACATCGCGCGGTAAACGCACAGCCTGTCGGAGGACGGAGCAAATCGGGAGGGCTGCCCGGAATGGAAATGAGCTTCTTCTTTTCCCCCTCTGAAAACTGCGGGATGGATCTGAGTAGACCCCACGTATAGGGATGCTTGGGTTCATAAAAGATTTCTCTGGTCGTTCCCTGCTCGACGATAGTTCCGCCGTACATGACGACGATCCGGTTGCACATATTGGCGATCACACCGAGATCATGCGTAATCATGACAATCGAGACGTTCAGCTTGTTTTTGAGATCGCGCATCAGGTCCAGAATCTGTGCCTGAATGGTCACATCCAGTGCAGTCGTCGGTTCATCGGCAATCAACAGCTTGGGTGAACAGGACAAGGCAATCGCAATCATGACCCGCTGTCTCATCCCACCGGAAAATTCATGGGGATACTGTTTCAGCCTGCTCTCTGGACTGGGAATTTCGACCATGCGCAAAATTTCCATTGCTTTATTACGAGCCTCTTCCTTTGACAGCTTTTGATGGATGCGCAGCGGCTCTATGATTTGCTCGCCGATGGTAAAGAGCGGGTTTAAGGATGTCATCGGATCCTGAAAAATCATGCCAATGTCCTTCCCCAGTATTTTCCTCATTGCCTTTTGGTCAGTGTGGATCAGCTCGGTTCCATCGAACTGGATGCTGTCCGCCGCAAGCCTCGCATTGTCGGGAAGGAGCTTCAACAAAGACAGCATGGACACGCTTTTGCCCGAGCCCGACTCTCCTACGATCCCGATCGATTCTCCCTTATTCACGTGAAAGGTAATGCCTCTGACAGCCTGCACTTGCCCCGCATCTATATGAAACGTCGTTCTCAGATTCTGTACCTGGAGTAATTTCACGTTAACACCGCCTTCATTTCTTTAACCTCGGATCCAAAGCATCACGCAGTCCATCGCCAATGAAGTTCAACGCAAACATAGTCATACTGATAGCGATAGCCGGGAACAGCATCTGATAGGGCTGAGTAAACAAGGTAGGAATCGCATCATTCACGAGCGTGCCCCAGCTAGCCATCGGCACCTGTATGCCGATCCCTAAAAAGCTGAGAAAAGCTTCCGTGAATATCGCTGAAGGAACCAAAAACGTGACCGTCACAATAATGGGACCCATACTGTTCGGAATGAGATGCTTAAACAGGATTCTCATGTTGGACGAACCTGTTGCCCTCGCCGCCAGGACGTACTCCTGATGCTTGAGCGTAATGACCTGGGAGCGTACCATTCGAGCAGTCCCAATCCAATAGGTGAGGGACATGGCGATCAGTATGCTTTCGATCGTGTTCCCCAAAAACATCATGAGAAGGATAATGTACAAAAGCTCCGGTACGCCGATCAAAATATCGACAATACGCATCATCACCATGTCCACCTTGCCGCCGAAGTACCCAGAAATTCCCCCGTAGATCACGCCGATCACCAGATTGATCGCCGCCGCAGCTATCCCGATCGTCAAGCTGATTCTGGCTCCATACATCGCCCGGACGAAAATGTCGCGCCCGAATTTGTCCGTGCCAAACCAATGCTCTGCCGACGGACCCTGATTTTGATTTGCAATATCCTGTCCATCGTAGGTGTACTGCGAAAACATCGGACCCAGTATCGCTGCAATCGTAATGACCAGGATCACGAACAAACCAATCATCGCCAGTGGATCTTTTCGGAACCGGCTCCACGCATCTTGCCAATATGATTTGCTCGGACGAGAGATCGTTTCTGTCTGTCTCGTCGTTTCATCCAGCCTGGCAAAGTCTTCATCAGGGAGCTGTGTCCATGCCTGATTTACGTCAGAGGGTGGAACAGCTCCTTCGCTTTGTTTTGCTGCGTAATTCATCCGGCCACCTCCTATTCCTCCATTTTTACCCGTCGATCGATCACGGCATAAACAATGTCTACGATAAAATTGGCAATGATGATGAACATTCCGAGAAATACGGTCAATCCCAGGATGACGGAATAATCGCGATCACTGATGCCTGTCACGAAATCCCGGCCGATGCCCGGAATCGAGAACACTCTTTCCACGATGAAGCTGCCGGTCAAGAGCGCAGCCACAAGCGGCCCCAAATACGTAACGATCGGAATGATGGCATTTTTTAATGCATGCTTGAAAATAACGCGATACTCGGGAACCCCTTTGGCTCTAGCCGTCAGGATGTAGTCCTGGCGCATCACTTCGAGCATGCTGGACCTCATCAGCCTGGCGATATACGCGATCGGACCAAAGGCTAACCCAATGACGGGCAAAATGTAATGCTTCCAGCTAGACAATCCGTATGTAGGCAGCAGCTTCAATACGACTGCGAACAAAAACAGCATTAATACCGTCAAGACGAAGTTCGGAATGGATATACCGACAGTGGCAAAAATCATCGATGCCCAATCGGCCCATTTCCCTCGTTTGATAGCTGAAGTAATCCCAAGCAGCATTCCGACGATCAAAGCGATGATGATCGCTACAAGACCGACTTTTGCCGATACGGGAAACCCGCGCGAGATCAACTCGTTCACGGTAATGTCTGACTGCTTGAAGGAGAAGCCCAGATCCCCCTGCGCGATGCTTTTCAAGTAGTTCACGTATTGCACGCCCAACGGCTCATTTAATCCGAACTTCTCTTCCATTTTCTCCAGTACGCTTTTGGGGACTTTCCTCTCCTCAGCCGGGCTAAACGGGCCTCCGGGTACCGCGTGCATCAGGAAAAAGGTGATAGTGACGAGGACAAACATCGTAAGAATACTCGCAAACAACCGTTTTACGATATAACCAGCCATCTGAAGCCTCCTTTTACGTGATTTACGGATTGTTCCTGACCTTGACTTCTTGAGACAATCGGTGCAAATCAATTCGGTAAATGGGCCGCGGTCTGCCTCTCTGGCTCATTGATTCGCTGCCTATTACTTCAGCGATCCCCTTTTCCTTCATTTTTTGGACCATTCTCGCGGCATTTCTTTCACCCGTATTCATGCCGACACTGATTTCCCGTGTCGTCACCTCGTTCTTTTGGATGAGCTGGAGCCAGGAAAACAGCTTGCGAATGGACGTCGAGACGAAATCCCCCCGCTGCTCGTCGATCAGAGAATAATTCAGTGTATTCCTCGTCCCGAGCGGACCAAGCACTTTCATCTGATCGTCGATGAGATAGGCGCTGTTGCCTTGATTGCGAACGGCAAAATCTACAGCCCGATTGGCATTATACAAGGCTCGCTCGACCGTTTCTCCCATGCCGATTCCCAAATTAATCATGCCCAGCTCTCCAGCACCATTTTTTAATACCGGAAAGCTCGTGAAGTCTTTGGTCACTTTTTCCACGATCCCTCTGGTCGTGTACAGCGTATACCCGCCAGAATCGTCACTGGTCGTTGAGGCAAACAATCGCTTGCTGAATTCGCTTATTTTCTTTTGATATTTCTCTATGGTACTGATGTCCTTTCCTTGCTGTCCGTCTACCGCTGGCTGAATCTTGAACTGCAGCACCGTAATTTGCGCGAGTTGATTTTTTTGTTCTTTGGCCATCCACAGTGCCTTGTTAACCGTGTCGCGGATGAGCTGTTTCGTACTTTTAAGGAAAAAAACGGGCACATGGTTGCTTTTTAACCGTTGATAAACGGAATGAATGCTCGTTGCAACGACCTGTACACTCCCCTCTTGCCATAAAGCCAGATGATGCTCATACAATTCTTCCGAGTTTTGAAAGCCATCCATATTTTTTGAGTACCACTGCACATTGGACGCTTCAATTTCGTCAAAAAATTCTTTCAAATGTTTAGCTGGAATGCCGTCAAAGCTGATGATCGGAAAGAAGTGATAATGGCGATAAATTTGGATAATGACTTTGTACAGCTCGGTTCCTTCGAAGGGTATGAAAAGTGAGCACGAATGAGGTGGAATCAAATCTTGAGAGAGAAGGAACGGTACATCTCCACTGAAAAAATAAACGTCAAAGACATCCATGCTTTCCTGTAGCAGCTCACGTACATTTTTTTCCGAGTCATAGATGAGCTTGGTCGGCTCAATATGCGGAAATTCCTCCAATACTTCGCAGATGTCATCTACTAACAGCTTGGGTCCAATGACTGCAAATGTTATGTTCAACAAATCACCTTCTACCTGTCTCTAATTATTCTGTTATTATTCAAACGCATAGAAAATGGAATAAAAAACCATTAAATAGATGTGAAATTCCATTCATTTCACTAAATTTGTTCTTTAATATGTCTGTAATTAAACCTTAAGCTAATGTTAGAAACAAAAGTCTGAATTGTCAATATATAATAAATATTTAGCATCATCGTTTTTGGCTGCTAAGAAAAACGCGGGAAGTGGTCGGTGAGACTGTGGCGGAGAAGGAGGAAAAGGGAGAAAACGCTCCAGCTTCCCCAGTCCCCTGCGAGGGGTCATCCCTGCACGGTTCCATGAAAAAAGGGAAACCGCGTCCAAAGCAGCCGATCCATGACACTTCTCAGAGGTGGACGCTTAAGACCGTGTTTCCCTTTTTTCATTCCACCTCGGCTGGGCCCCAAAGAGCTTCGCTTTTTTCTCCCTTTTCCCAGGCCAGCTTTAACTCCTCCCCCGTCTTCCTTATTGTTTACACAAAGAACCGTTAGGGACCACCCTAACGGTTCTTTGTGCTTCAACGGATATCCGAAAGATTGTATTCATAACCGTGCAAACCCTAGTAATACTCAGGGTACATTGGACTTCTGCACAACTCGCAGCCGAATTGCGGTGAATGGATCCCAGTTCTTGTTTTCATCAAAGAAAATGAACGTAAGAATGTGCTTCATTCCATTGTTCCACTGCATGTTCAGCGTTGCGAAACCCTTTTTATTTAAAGGAATTCATGATTAACCGAAAGGCTTCGTCTAATTGTTTATGTTTATTTACGTTCTTGTTTCCAGCAACTTTCATCGCGTAGCTGGCAAAGTTTAAACCGGCTCCAAACATTTGTATAGCTCCATTGGAAAGGTCACCCTTTTTAAGAAGCTCAAGTCCGTCTCTCATGAAGCTTTCACTCTCGTCTAAATGGCAATCGGCAATGTATTTATCCCCGCTGTGGAACAACTGCAAGTTATCAATGATTTGTTTCGCAGTTTCTTCCGATATGGAAGCGTCAACATCCATCAACAGTTTGTTTATTGGCTTTACTAATTGCGCATATAAGCTATCGTATTTTTCGCAGGCTTCCGCAATGCTTTGTCTCAGATCAGTTGAACTCATAACAGACATCTCCTTTAATATAATGGAATGGGTTGCTTCCGAATGATATTAAACATTTTTGTTTCTTAAGTATATTTTAGGGCTCGCTCTGTGATTGGTCAAGAAGCCAAGTGCAAAGGAATTTCCCTCTCTTTCTGCAAAAAAAGAGAGTTCCCTCCTACAAAGGGACTCTCGCTTTTGCTTTAGCATTTTTGTACACGCAATACAGGCACTTTGCGCTGTACGTATGTGCCCGTCAGCATCTGCTCGTGAATGACATTCAGCTTGAGCAGACTGGCGATTTTTCCTGTATCAGCCCGCGACATGAGCCTCCACAGAGATGGATCGGGCAAGGAATTATACAATCGTTCGTCATTAAATTCACGCCGTTCCTGGTAGCTGATCGAGAGCTTGTATTCCCCTTCCTCCGCACTTCCCGCCTCGGCGTAGGATTCGATCAGCTCGTTTCGCAGCACGTTCAATTCTTCTTCTACTAGTTTTTGTATTTCTTTCAGCTCATAGTAGCGTGCCAGTTGCTGTTCCATCCGCTCGTCCTCCTTTGGTTACGACTGTACCAAAGAACTATATGAGCAAGACGCGGACGATAGAACATTCCTGCTATCGAAAGAAAATAGCCTCCTCTTCATCCACTTGTGAGAAAAAGGAGACTACCGATTAAACGCTAATCGATCTACTTGCCAATCATTGTATTGATCGCTTCACCTGGGTGCTTCACCAAAAATGTGGAGTATTCCACTTCCCATGGATTCCATTTGCTCCCGCCTTGGTAACCCCAAACGGTGTTGATATGGGAAACCGTATCTGCGTTGTTCATGCCCACAATACGCTGCTCCCCTACGAGCTCATATGTTCCGTTTCCGTCCATGTCGATTGGCGTCAATGCACCGAAAGGATACGAGAATACGGATACATCCTCATTGGTTTTCACCAGTTTTCCCGCTATATCATACAGCTTGGCTGCTACGTACACATCCTGATTCGCGCTCACGTCAATGGTTAGCGGTTTATCCAGTTGGGAGCCTTTTCCCACTACCTTGAAGCCATCTACAAACTTGCCCTCAAAGTGGATGCCTTCGTTTTCCTTTTCACCAAAAATGACCGCTGGCTTATTATTTTCAAAAGTAGCAATGACATGACTGTAAAAGCCGCCGCTGCCTCCCGTTGCTGTTTTCACAAATGCATCGGCAACATGATCTCCCGTGAAGTCCGCGAGAGTTAGCTCACCCTCATAGCCTCCCAATTCTTTCATATCGGTTTTGCTATAAGCTTTGGATTTGCCGTCTTGTACAACAATGTTCATATGGGATGCATAGATGTCATCTGCCTTTTCTTTCTCTCCAACCAGAAAGACGATGTCATCCACTTTATCGCCATTCATATCAGCCGTTTTCTGATCAATCACATAAGTGTTTTTGCCCAGCTTCAGTTCCGCTGCAGCTGCGAAAGGCTTTCCTTTTTCAGAGTCGGCGTGAGCTACTTTTGTATTTGCTATAGTTAATCCCGTTACTCCTACTACTCCTGCCAACAGTAAGAATGTAGCTGGCTTCATCCATTTTTTGTTCATTGTTTTTTCCTCCCTAGTTGTTCTTGCCTACATTCACAACTATAGGACGAAGTCTCATTTATTTCGTTACAAATGGTTTACGAATCAAGGACAAACGGGTAACAACCGTTTATTTGACGTTATCTAATACACTTTTGATAATGGCTGCCGAATCCTGCCGGATGCTCAGGTTGTAGTACCCTCTGACAGCCTGATAGACGGCGTTCACGTTTTTGCTGCTTTTATTTTTGCGATAAGCTGCTATCTCTCTGGAAAATTTGGAATGATGGATCAGATCGCGGCTCCAGTCCCATACACGAGGCTTTAACGCGTCCTTTCTTGCCTGATTGAGCATCTGGGGAAAACGAGGGACCACGTACTGGACGATTTGTTTACTCGCATTTTTGTAAGCAGTAGTTTGAGTCACGGAATAATCGGAATAGGGGTCTACTGTCTTGCCATTGACCTGTATCACATCCCGCACCTGCATGGGCACCATACCTGGCAAGAGCTTAACCTGATAATACTCCCATCCGGAAGCTGTCTTTTTCCCGGGTAGAATTAACGTGATATATTGAAACAAGCGGTCGTAAGCATACTCCTGCGCGTATTCGTTTGGACCCGGGTCCATGCCAAGCGGCGATTGCGGATAGAGATACCCTGCACTATCCACCGTAAATCCTGGCAGTCCTACTTCGACAGCCCAGCGCACAGCGGTATCCTGCGAATCCTTCAGATCTATCCCTCCATGATAGGGCCGGGCTTCTCCGAACATCCGATAGAGGACGGTCGCTACGAATTCTTTGGTTGCCTTGCCATCATCGATCTCTTCCGGCTTGACGTATCCGGCATCAATGAGCGGCTGCAATCTTGCATTCATTTGGATGTTAGCTCTCGTTTCCCTGAGCTCTAACTCCTCTTTCGAATAGCCTTCCGCATTTTTAATGCGCTCGTCCAGTTCATTCAGATTCACATTCGGCGGAAAGTAGGGAGGGAGAACCCCGATAAAGTGATAGACATTCCATAAAAAGCCTTTCTTTGAAGCTGAAAATTTGGCCTTATCGTCATATTCCGTTTTCCAATGCGCCCCTGCGGGAGCAAAATCCAGCAAATAATTCACTTTATCGTATCCTTGCTGCATAGCGTCCACCTGCGGGTTGGAAATGGAGACCATCTGTACGTTTAAAAACAAGTATTTTTCCGGATTGGGTGGAAGTTTGTATGTGATGCGAGGGCTGGAGACCGCTGCTTCCGCGATGTTTGGAACAGGGGATGTAGCAAAGAGGGCCGAAAAACCAAGAGTGAATGCAAGTACACCAGAAAATACAATTTTTCTATTCACTACAAATCATCCTTTATTTCATGATGCTACTTTAGACGCGGAAGAAGCTCATTTAGTTTCGCCGTCATTTCCATGTTTTACAAATTGCTTCACAAACTCAAAAAAAATGACCAGACGTAAAATCATCTGGTCGCTTCGGATAAACATTTGTCAGCCGTTCTATGCTGTTTATTCGCTATCTACTGGTGCCGCAATCGGTTGTAGGCCCATGCTTTCCAGTTTTCCATAAATATCTTTGAGCTTTGGATTCCCCTCACCGACAATTTCCCCGGAAATTACGACAAGCGGATACCACAGATCTTCCTCAATAATGCGGTTGGCCCAGCTTTTGTCATCGTCTGTCTGCGGCTGTTGAAAGTCGCTGTACGTGATGCGGATGCTGTCGCTTCCATACTTACGCGAGAGCGCAGCCTGCAGCCACTCAGCGGTTTCCTTGGCGGACGGTAGATTGACGCAGCTTGCGCACAACTGCTCCGTCCCAAACACTTTGATTTCCACACTCACACGATCCGCCCTCCTCTCGGTTCTTTTCGTCGGCCTTTTAAGAGAGTGCTTGCTCCATATCCTCGATCAAATCCTGCACATCCTCGATACCAACGGAAATACGAACCAAGCCTTCTGTAATACCCAGCTCTGCACGACGCTCAACCGGGATGGAAGCATGCGTCATTCTTGCAGGTACACTGATCAGACTCTCAACAGCGCCCAATGATTCTGCCAGGGTGTAATACTTCACTTTTGACAAGACTTGATCTGCACGTTCAGCACTGCCTACGTCAAAGGAAATCATTCCACCGAATCCACGGGCTTGCTTTTTGATTAACTCATGACCAGTGTGGTTCGACAACCCGGGATAGAGAACACGCTTGATATCGCTTCGCTCTGACAGCCAATTCGCCAGTGTACGCGCATTTTGCTCGTGCTCCTCCATGCGGATACCCAGTGTTTTCATACCGCGCAGAAGCAACCAGGAATCTTGTGGTCCGAGAACGCCGCCGATGGCGTTTTGTACGAAATGCAGATCTTCGCCCACTTGCGCATCTTTCGCCACAACCAGACCTGCAACGACGTCGCTGTGACCGCCCAAGTATTTGGTTGCGCTGTGGAAAACAATGTCTGCTCCGAGATCAAGCGGATTTTGCCAGTACGGGGTCATGAACGTATTGTCTACAACCAGCAGCACATTCTTTGCCTTGGCAATATCAGCCAGGGCAGCAATATCGCTCACTTTCAGCAGTGGGTTAGTCGGTGTTTCCATGATGATTGCCTTGGTTTCCGGGCGGATCGCCGCTTCCACCGCTTCCAGATTGCTGGTATCTACATAGGTTGCTTCCAGACCCAACCGGGAAAAGACGCGGGTAACGACGCGGAAAGTGCCGCCATAAACGTCATCACCTACAACCAGATGATCCCCTTTGTTAAACAGGGAAAGAATGGTGGAGAGCGCAGCCATACCGGAGCCAAAAGCAAAGCCGCGTGCGCCACCCTCAATCTCGGCGATATATGTCTCCAGTGCATGGCGAGTCGGGTTCCCTGTGCGGGAGTATTCAAAGCCTTTGTGGACGCCAATCGCTTCCTGCTTGTATGTGCTCACTTGATAAATTGGAACGGATACCGCTCCTGTATGTGGATCTCCATCAATACCGCCATGGATCAATCGTGTTTTGATGCGCATTTTAAATTCCCCCTTGGTAGATTTTTTTGCTCAGGTAGCGTTCACTACTGTCAGCAAACAGGGTTACAATGTTTGTTCCGGGTGCTGCTTCTTTTGCTTCACGAAGTGCTGCTGCCATTGCTGCTCCGGCAGAGCTGCCAACGAGAAGGCCCTCTTTGGCAGCAAGCTGTTTGACCAGCTCGAATGCCTTCACGTCCATGATCGTATGAATCGAATCAAAATAACGGGTGTCCATGAACGGTGGCAAAAACTCCATACCGATGCCTTCGGTCTTGTGTGGTCCGGACTCTCCCCCGTTCAAGATGGAGCCTTCTGGTTCCACAATCACCGTTTTGACCGCTGGGTTCTGCTCTTTTAAATACCGGGCTACGCCCATGAAAGTGCCTCCGGAACCAGCACCTGCAACAAATACATGCACCTCTCCATCCATTTGCTCCCAAATTTCCGGTCCTGTCGTCTTATAGTGTGCGTCCGGGTTTGCCGGGTTTGCAAATTGTTGTGGTACGAAAGAGCCCGGAATAGACGCAGCAAGCTCCTGCGCTTTGGCGATTGCTCCTTTTATTCCTTGCTCGGTTGGGGTGTTCACTACTTCTGCTCCGAGAGCACGCATCAGCTCTTGCTTTTCCTCAGAAAACTTGGCTGGTACGCAAAAAATGACTTTATAGCCAGTTCCTACAGCGGCCAGTGCAACACCAATCCCTGTATTTCCTGCTGTTGGTTCGATAATGGTTCCACCTGGCCCCAGTTGCCCGCTTTCCTCTGCAGCACGGATCAATTCCATACCCAGTCTGTCCTTGACGCTGCCGCCTGGATTAAAATATTCCAGCTTGGCGAACAAACGGACTCCTGCCGGAAGCTCAAACTGTGTAATTTCGACGATTGGCGTATTGCCGATCAGTTCTTTCACATTGCGAAATACATTCACGTAAATACGACTCCTTATGTTGAAGTACTTGCTATTTCATTATAACATGCAGCTATCACAAAAAGTCCATGCAGGGTGCATATCGAGCATATTCACAAATCAAAGTGTCAACAGGGCATGTAAGCCATGGATTTATCATCGGTCTATGATTATAATAAAGGAGAGGTTGGAAAGGAGTGAATGTACCATGGATTTGATGGATCAAGTACAAGAAGTTCTCGATAAACTGCGCCCTTACTTGCAACGTGATGGTGGCGACGTGCAACTTGTCGATGTAGAAGAAGGTATCGTGAAGCTGCGCCTGATGGGTGCATGCGGTAGCTGCCCTTCATCCACTATTACCCTGAAAGCAGGGATTGAGCGTGCCCTGGTTGAAGAAATTCCAGGCATCAAAGAAGTACAACAAGTATTCTAAACCAGGCCCGACTTGAAAGCAGCTACGAGGTAATCACCGTAGCTGCTTTTTTTGCATTCCTTTTTCCAAAAAAGCAATGACCCTGCTCGCATACTCATCAGGCACCAATGCATAGCTGCGGACATGCCCGGCATCCGGGACCAGCCACAGAGCAGAATGACTGTCTGTTGCCAAGCTGTACAACCGTTCACTGTTTGCAGTAGGTATGGTTGCGTCATTTGTTCCATGAATGAGAAAAATCGGCTTTTCCGCCAGCTTAACGGCCTTGTACGGCTTCACATGACGTGGATTGGCCCCAAGTAAGATCGGGCTTAGTGTCATAATGAACCAGTTGAACGGAAAGCGCGGTAGGCCCGTCCATTGCGGCAAATTTTCTTCCAGGTACTCCTGGAGTGAGTAAAACGGAGAATCGGCCACAATCGCCCGGATTCGTGCGTCCTCCCCTCCCACCAAAAGCGCAGTAGCGGCGCCCATAGAGAAGCCGACCAGCCCAATCGTCTTTTCGGGATGGACGCTAGCGGCATAATCAATCGCTCCGAGAAGGTCCTGCTGTTCGCGAAGACCTATTGTAGTTAATGAGTCACTGGAGTCTCCAGCATTGCGAAAATCAAACATGAATACATCAAAGCCTGCATCCAGCAGCTTTGCAGCCAGAGACAAGGCGGGCAGATGCGGCTCCAGTCTGTTCTGACTGTACCCATGGGCAAAAATGAGCAGCTTGCCATTCGAACTACATCCATTTTGTTCAGCACAGAGGTACCACCCGGCGAGGGAGATGTGCTTTTCCCGACTTTCGAATTGAACTGATTGCACATGATTGATCCCAAAATCTTTCGGGTCCATATCAACTGGCTTTCTCTCGGGATGAGTCAGCCGCCACGTTACTCGCAAAGCTACTGCCGCGCCAGCAATCAAGCAAATCAGCAAAAGTCCCGCCAGTGCATAAAGAATCACACTCATAACGCAGAAAGCGGCTCCTTCTCGCTAAGCACCGCGACGATGTTTGCAGCAGCCAGCTTCGCCATTTCCACACGGGTTTGTAATGTCGCGCTGCCAATATGCGGTAAAGCTACTACATTAGGCAAGGAAAGTAGCGGGTTATCTGGTGGGACAGGCTCGATCTGGAATACATCTAATCCCGCTGCCCATATCTTTTTCTCCACCAACGCCCGGTAGAGCGCTGCCTCATCAACAGTGCCGCCCCGCGAAACATTGATAAAGACCGAAGTCTCTTTCATTAGAGAGAATTCCCGATCCCCCATCAAAAGTCTCGTTTCATCTGTAAGAGGTGTGAGCAGGACAACATAATCGGACTCTTGCAATAATGTTTCCAACCCAACCAAAAGTGCACCTGTTTCTTCTTCCGCCTGGTGTTTGCGGTTTCGGTTGTGATAAAGAATTCGCATGCCAAATCCTCTTGCTCGTCTGGCTACTGCCTCACCGATCCTGCCCATCCCGATGATGCCCAGTGTTGCTCCATATACATTTTGCCCTGCCAAAAGCATGGGACTCCATGATGTCCATTCCCCGTTCAGCAAAAAACGGTTTGCCTCTGTCACTCGACGCCCAGTCGCCATCAACAAGGCAAACGCGAGATCTGCGGTCGCCTCTGTCAGCACATCCGGAGTATTGGTCACCACTACGCCATGCCGCTTGCAAGCAGCCAAATCAATATTGTCATAACCTACAGCCATATTGGCTACGATCCGCAAATTTTTTGCCTTGGTCAACAATTCCTCGTCGACTCGCTCAGTCAACATCGTCAACACCGCATCTACATGCTCTACCCGATCCAGAAGCAGCTCGCGCGGAATCGGGTACTCTTCTGTCCACTGTTCCACACTTGCCACAGTTTCCAGCATCGCAATCACTTCATCCGTCAGCTTCCTCGTAACGAATACTTGTGGCTTCTTCATCTTTTTGCCTCCACAACCAATCAATTTGTGGAATGGATACGCCATAACGCTCTGCAACCAGATGGGGGTATTTACGGAGTCCCTCTTCCATATGTGCAAGCTCGTCTTCCAGCTGGGATTGCCATGCCTCGACATTTACCTCCAGCCGCTCTTCAAAAGGGAGCTCTTTATAGGACTCCACCAGCCTGAGGAATCGACCTGGATAGAGCATGAGTCCGTATATAACAGCATACTCGCCCGTGAGCAACGGGGAGACACTGTTATAGCCATCAAGAAAACTGGCAGCGGATTCGTCATTCCATCCGTTACGCTTGGTCTCAGCCTTCAGCCATTGTCCGATATCCCGAGCCCGCATATCGAGGACCCAGTTCCATTCCCCTGCGATTAAGCGCGCATCCTTCTCATTCCATAGCATATACCCTTGATCAAAATTTTGGTAGGCTACTTTTCCAAGTCCTGCCGTCTCTTTCACCACTTTATCGTACCCGGACGCTTGCAAGTACTGGACGGCGATCTCACCAAGCTGATGCACATACGTATAGCAGGTTAGCAAAAATTCATCCATCGATGTCAGTTCTGCGCCGGCTTCGTCTAGCTCATCCCGGTACTCGTTGTAGTGCCTCAACTTTCTGCGCCACATGCTAGGCCAGTTGCCCAATGAACTGTAGGGTAAGAATAATTTGTCCCCAGTAAATGACTTCGTCGCCTGGTGAAATTGTGCGAGCGACTGTCCGGAGGCCAAGTGCGGGTCTTCTTTTTCCCCTTCGCGCACTCCGCGATACAGGTAGTAAAGCTGTTCATCAGAAATGATGTGCTCTTGACCGCCTACGGTCTTTACCAGCTTGAGCATCCTGATGTCTTGCTGCTGATTCAGATGATTTCGCACGCGCTCGATAAACTTGTTCTTATATTTGTATCCCGCAGGCACAGCATACATGTAATACAAGCCTTGGTCTGTCTCCAGAACCTTACTCGCTCCCGTTGCACGGTACCCCTGCACGAGAAAACCGTATTGTTCTTGGAGTAGGTCTTTTTCTTCCATCTAATCCAACCTCCTTGACACACCTTCTCATGGCGCATTGTATGTCATCGAGTCGGGATAGGTGCCTATCTAGTTGCAGATACTAGTTGCATTCATGTCGATATATGCTTTTTGCAACTAGAGATTACCGCCAGATGGGAGGAAAGAATACACATGGGCGAACACCCGCTAAATAGCGATTCATGCCTTGACGTTGTCATTGAGCTTTTAAACAAACGCGGGGTCAGCTTGGACGACATCGCGGAAATCGTTCATTTTCTCCAGACGGAATACGTCCCTGATTTGACGATGGAGCTATGCCTGGAAAGTGTGGAAGCCGTTCTGAAAAAACGAGAGGTCCAAAATGCGCTGCTCACTGGCATCCAGCTCGACATCCTCGCCGAGGAAAAGAAATTGCTGCCTCCGCTCCAGACTATTATCGAAACAGACGAGCCGCTCTACGGTGTAGATGAGGTGCTTGCTCTAGCCATCGTTAATTTGTACGGCAGCATTGGATTTACCAATTTCGGTTATGTTGACAAGCTGAAGCACGGCAAGCTAAAAGCGTTAAACGACAAAAGCGCTGGCGTCCATACGTTTCTCGACGATCTGGTCGGAGCCGTCGCCGCTGCCGCCTCCAGCCGCATTGCTCATCGCCAAAAGCAGAAAGAGGAATGTCTAGATGGTTAGCCGAAGCCGCCACTCGGCTAAATCATCTGCAATATGTGTAGGTTTTACCAGGTGGTTTGCCGCTTCCTCACGCGTGGAATACCCGGTTAATACCAAGAGGCTGTCCAAGCCACTGTTTGCCCCTGCCTCGATATCCGTGTAGAGATTGTCACCAACGATCAATGTGTCTGTTTCCTGTGTGCCAAGTCTCTCCAGTGCATACCGGACGATGATAGACTCCGGCTTGCCGATCACGATCGGTTTGGTCGCCGCTGCAACACTAACTGCAGCTACGAGTGATCCATTTCCAGGGAACAGCCCCTCTTCTGTGGGCAAGGCAGCATCTGCATTTGTCGCCAGTAGCGTAGCTCCCGCCCGGATGGCACGAGCCGCAATCGTCAGCTTTTCATAGGAAAAGGAGCGGTCGATCCCGCAAATAACATAGCGTGGAGCTTCCTCCGTTATCGTATAGCCAGCCGTTTGCAATTGTTCGCGCAATCCGTCCTCCCCAACTACATAAACACGGGTTCCAGCCGGGGCCTGCTCTTTGAGGTACGTGGCGGTTGCCATGCTCGACGTATACACATCCTTTTCCTCTGCCTCAATACCCATCGCTTGCAATCTTTCAGCGACCAAAAGAGGCGAGGCAGCTGAATTATTCGTCAGGAACAAGTACGGAATCTGCTGCTTTTTCAAATAAGTGACGAACTCGCCAGCTCCCGGGATCGCTTCCCCTCCCCTGTAAATGGTACCGTCCAGATCAAGCAAGTAGCCTTTATATCGTTTCATGTTATCCAGTCCTCCATCTAGTAAAACGTAACGCCAAGATGACAGCATCTATAGCAAAGACAATTCGTTGGTCCAAGCCCTTTAGTGAAAGTGTAAACCATATGAAGCGAACATGCTCGTCCGCTTAGAAAAAAACATGTTGCCCTCAAAGAAAAAAGCAGGAAACGGTCTTATCCCGCTTCCTGCTTTCTTTCTTTATTTTGCCTCTTTAATTTCAAAGACGCATTTCTCTCCACCCTTGGCCATACAAGAGGTCTGCTCCACATCCGCTTGTAACACGCGGCGGAACAAAGAGAGCTCACAGCTGCATGCCTGATTGAATTCGCGGGCTACCTGGGAGATGGGGCAGTTAAACTCCTGGATCCGATACCCTTCTCCATCCGCTTCCTTTTCCCATTCCACCATATAGCCTTTATCGTTTTGCAGTTCAGCCAGCTTGGCTACGCGCTCTTCCAAGTCTCCTTGCATATGAGTGCGGTACGTTTCTTCCAGACGATTCTCACGGCGGCGAAAGAGCATCTCTACTTTCCCTACACCGTCGATGTCCTTCAGATCCTGCAAAAAATCTAGCGTTAAATGAGAATAATTGCGCGGAAACAGCTCATCTGCCTCCTGCGACAAGGAATATACATTCGTTGGACGTCCCATCGCTTGTCGAACAAGCGTAGACTTGATTAAATTATCCCTTTCCAGGGTATTCAGGTGGCGTCTTACAGCCATTTCCGTAATCCCCAGCTCGACGGCCATGTCGCTGACAGAGAGCGAGCCTTTCACCTTGAGCATGTGCAGGATTTGGTCACGAGTGGACGTTCCTTCGTTTGTCATACGTATCACCGTCCTTTCTCCTTATTGTAGCGGATCGGGACGCCTTAGTAAACAAATGATAGTGTTTTGTATAAAAAATCCGCATCCTCATTTTTCTAGAAGAGTTCCTTTTTCAAAAACGCCCGAACTTGCGGATCGAACTGACGTAGTGCAGGTACCGCAACTGTTACCAATGAAAACATCTCAGCTGCTGGGACATTCGTATAGTCATTCACCAGGTGCTTGCGGAACTCGGTGACTCGAGTCAGGATCACTGCCTGTTCATCGGTAATGACCTGTTCATCACGCAAAATCTCTACCACATCACTGTAGCTGCCGGGATCTCGCATAATAAAGCCGTCGATCAATGCGTTCCCCACGTCAACGATTCCCTCGATGGACAAGTGCAGGGCTCGCTCCATCGCGAGGGCAGCGACTTCGTCCGTCAAGACCGCTTCCGCTCCCCGTTCCTTTAGCTTATCCAACAAATCAAGCATAAGATTCATATGTGCCAATACTTGGTCGATTCGCTTTGTATTCACGTCGTACATGGAATTCTCCTTATTTTCGCTTTTTTGCTTTGCGCTTTGCGTAATATATGGTAAACACAAAAGTTAGCACCAGGACGAGAAGCACCAATTCCCCTTCCTGCAAATAGGAATTGTTCACGGGACTCACCTCTTTTCATCCATCAGTATACCAAATTTGTACGGGCAAACGCGACAGCTTGTACTTTATGATACAATAGGAAAAGTGAACTTTTTGCCGGCATAAGGGAGGAACACAACTGTGGAACGCGAACTGGCACTAGAAATTGTGCGTGTAACGGAAATGGCTGCACTTGCCTCTTCTCACTGGATGGGACGAGGAAAGAAGAATGAAGCAGACGGAGCAGCTACTAGCGCCATGCGCGCCATGTTTGACACGATTAACATGAGGGGCACAGTCGTCATTGGCGAAGGCGAACTGGATGAAGCTCCTATGCTCTATATAGGTGAAAAGCTCGGCAATGCGGAAGCAGGCGGACCAGAGGTAGACGTGGCTGTGGATCCTTTGGAGGGAACGACCATCGTTGCCAAGGGCCACAACAATGCCATGTCGGTTATTGCGATCGGTGATCGGGGAACCTTGCTCCATGCACCTGACATGTACATGATGAAAATGGCAGTTGGCAAACGTGCTGCCGGAAAAATCAACCTTTACGATCCCGTAGATAAAATGATAGATGTTGTAGCGAAAGCCAACAACAAACGCATACAAGATGTAACTGTCATTATTCAAGAGCGAGAACGCCACCAGGAGATCATTGATACCATTCGGGAAAAAGGAGCGCGCGTCAAGCTTTTTGGCGATGGCGATGTAGGCGCTGCAATTGCTGCTTGTCTGCCGCATACCGGGATTGACCTGTTCCTGGGCATCGGTGGTGCTCCAGAGGGCGTCATCAGTGCAGCAGCGATCAAGTGTCTGGGTGGCGACATGCAAGCCAAGCTCAAGCCGCAAAACGAACAGGAACGGGAACGCTGCATCAAAATGGGACTCGAAAATCCAGACCAGCTCCTGACCTTGAATGACTTGGTCAAAGGAGACGACGCCATTTTTGCCGCAACCGGTGTATCAGACGGCGAACTCTTGCAAGGCGTCCGTTATCTGGGAGACGACATGGTGGAAACACATTCCATCGTCATGCGCGCGCAAACGAAAACGATTCGCTTTGTTCGTGCCCTGCACAATGTAGAACACAAACCTAATCTCTTATGGAAGTAGAGGGAAACATATGGCCCACGATTTGTTTTATTTGTACGACGAGCCAGAGGACACCAAGACCCGATTCGTAAGCTTCATGGCCGAATCCACCCGCTTTGATCTGGCTATCACGACGACCAACCGTTTTTATGGCAAGAAACTGGTCATCAACATTCAGAATGGCCGTTCGGCTATCATTGGTCACGATGATCTGGAGGAAGAAGGCTATCTGGAATTCGCGTTTAACTTAAACGAGCAAGAGGCAGAAGAATTAAAGTCTTTTCTGGAGACGGTGATTTAAAAAGCTCTTCTCGTGTATTTTTCCATAAAAATGCCCGTCTCAAAAGGCTTCTTAGCCGGACGGGCGTTTTTTTTGTGATCTTTTACGCCATATGACAGGCGACAAGGTGATCAGAAGTACCTTGGAGCGCAGGAACCACCTCTTTGCATTTCGCCTCCGCAAATGGACATCGCGTATGGAATTTACATCCCGCAGGCGGATTAGTCGGGCTGGGAGGATCGCCTTTGAGCACAATCTTTTTTCGCTTGAGCCTCGGATGCTGGGCCGGGATCGAGGAAAGCAAAGCTTGTGTGTATGGGTGCTTTGGGTTGGCAAACAGCTCGTCTGCTACTGCCGTTTCCACGATATTGCCTAAATACATCACGCCTATCCGCTTGCTGATATGCCGAACAACACCCAGATCATGCGCGATGAACAAATAGAACATTTTGAATTCTGTCTGCAAGTCTTCCAGCAGATTAATGATTTGAGATTGGATGGATACGTCTAGCGCAGCAACAGGCTCGAATGCCCTGTCAACTGCCCTGACCTTAGAAGTGCCATCCATCACATAATCATCCTTTTATGTGTTTCCACTAGATGAAAACACATTTTCATTTTTAACCAAAACCTACGTTAATCAATAAAGCAAAATATTCTAACGATTACAATTATAAATTTTTTTCAAACGACTTTTATGATGCTTATGGACACCTGCCCATTTCCACCCGGACAATGCTCCATCAGGGCGAATGCCTCGTATACTGCTACTGCACATACAGACAACGAGAGGAGTGCAGTCGCACGATGCAACCTTATCACGGTGAACAATTTACACACCCAGAAGAGCAGCATTTTGTAAATGAGCAGGAATATCAAAACATCCCAGAAGATCAGGCGCATCCCGTCTTTTTTCGAAGAAGGCACGATGAAATTGTCTTCCCGATTATCATCCCGGTTCCTAGCCCTTACTATCCTCCGTATCCCTATCCGTATCCCCCCCCTTATTACCCTTATCAGGCTTATCCGTATCCCCCTTATGGTGGGTACGGTGGTGGGTACGGTGGTGGGTACGGTGGTGGGTACGGTGGCTTCTAACCATACCCACGCTCACGGGGTTTTGCTTGCATAAAACAGAAAGAAACAGCCTCCTCATTAAAGGGGGGCTGTTTCTCATTTTACGGCTCTTATTTTTACGGCTCTCGTTTCGGCTGAATAGGGCCACTCGACACCTTATCCCTTTCCCGATTGGGGCGTGCATGATTATGGTTAGGGCGGCGATCCTTGCCTGCATCCCGGCCGTTCTTTTCAGGTTTATCCTTATTGAATTTAGGCTTGTCTGACCGCTCGTTTCGTCCTTGGCCAGAACGCTCACCAGAGCCATTGTTTTTGTCCGATCGATCCGGCTTGTTCTGTCGCGGTTGGAAACGCTTGCGTTCTTTGCGTTCTCCATTCGAAGGCGAGCCATCTTCGCGCGTCGTTTCTTGTCGCAGATCAATAACCAGGTCATATCCGGAATCGTCCTGAATCGCTTGGTTATCATCTGGTCCCAAAGAGGACTTGATTTTGCGCAATACAAAATAGGGACAGCCAAAATTGCAGAATTCATGCAGGTACTCATCCAAAGCGGCGATTCGCTGCTCGAACGGTACTTTGCGATTGACGTCTGTATAAAATCCCCGGAGACGAAGCTGACCATATCCCCAATCACCTACGATATAATCGTATTTATCGAGGATATCGCTGTAGCGCTCCTTGAAGGCTTCCGGATTCCAGCCGTCGCGATTTTCTTCCATGACTTCATATGTACCGGCTTGCGTGCGAATCAAGTCCGCTTCCTCCTTACACATGTAAACTTTTGTCCATCTTACCATATTTCAAGAAGCAAGAGATAAAATTCCCACGAAAACAGCTACACTCCCTTGGACATTCTATCGTGTAGGGGGTGTTATCATTGAAAAAGACATGGTTGTATCCTGCAATTGCAGGCATTGCGCTCTTGGCTTCTGCTTGTGCGAACAACGCCGCGCCGAACTATACGCATCCGAACAAAGCCACGACGAATCAAGCAGCGCCTCGAGTAACAAACATTGATGGCCTGCACATCCGAAACTACGACGGAGTGCGCCGAACAGACGTGGATGGAATTCACACGCGAAGCTATGACGGAATGCGCCCGGCAGGCGTGGATGGTATTCACACGCGAAGCTATGACGGAATGCGTCCGGCAGGCGTGGATGGAATGCACACTCGGAACTTCGACGGTCTCCATGTACGCAATGGCATTGGGATGAACAAGGCACCTGGCGCTACGGATGGCATGTACCCTAAGACCAACACCAATGTCAACAACTACAACGCCTACACCAGCGGAGTGCGTCCGTACCATGCCTTCCCTGATGGAACCGGAAATGCAGGTACCCTCAGCACCGCACCTGGGACGCAAACCAGGACCCATTCCATTTATCAAAACAATGCGTGGAACCGTGGTGGAGCCGGTGTT
Source organism: Brevibacillus sp. NRS-1366 (assembly GCF_050467985.1). NCBI lineage: Bacteria > Bacillati > Bacillota > Bacilli > Caryophanales > Paenibacillaceae > Brevibacillus > Brevibacillus sp. NRS-1366. The sequence goes on from NZ_JBITPN010000042.1 coordinate 84,463, forward strand.
ATGCAAACCGGCATGCCGCGAATGGGCTATGTCCAGACCGATCGTCAACATGTGCATACCGCAAACGCTAGTCACGTTTATGTAGATCGGAACGCACTGGCTCAGGCTGTCGGAAATGTCACTGCTAGCTGCCCTGGCGTTCAACGTTCCACAGTCCTTGTAACCGATGAAGAAATCTTCGTTGGGTTGAACACTAATGGGGCCGATGCTCGCACAGCAAAGCATCAAGCAAAAATGAATGCGATGTCGGTGTCACCACGCTACTACAAAGTGTACGTGACCGACAATCAAAATGACATTCAGGAAATTGCACGCGTCGCTAGCCGTTCCACCAATGTTCATACTGCCCGCACAGAAGATACTACCAGCATTAACACGCTGATCAAGCGTATGGGCGGTACGACGGACAGTGAACAAGTACGAACAAAAGCTCATGGTGCGACCCCCTCTAAAACCATGACGAAAGCCAATATGGGTACAACCAGCCGCTAGTTTTAAAAAAGAAACAGCAACCCCCGCCTGTGAGCGCCTGCCGCAGGTGGGGGTTTCCATATGTCGTATGCTATTGTGCCTGTGCGATGGTTTCCTTCGCAGCATTCGCCTGTTCATGAGCATGGTATGAGCTGCGCACGAGCGGTCCTGCTTCCACATGGCTAAAGCCTCGTTTCATGCCCTCTTCCTTCAGCTTGGCAAACTCGTCTGGATGGTAGAAGTTTTCCACCTTCAAATGCTTTTTCGTTGGCTGTAAGTACTGACCGATCGTCATGATATTCACATCAACGGAACGCAAATCATCCATCGTTTCCAATACTTCCTCAATAGTCTCGCCTACTCCGATCATCAAGCTCGACTTTGTTGGAATATGAGGCTGGAATTCTTTCGCCTTTTTCAAAAGTTCCAGTGTCCGATCATACTTGGCGCGCGCACGTACGCGATCAGACAAACGGCGGACGGCTTCAATATTGTGATTGAGTACATCAGGACGAGCATCCATCACGACTTTAAGCGCATCCCAATTTCCCATAAAATCAGGAATCAGTACTTCTACAGACGCGAGTGGCAGTTTGCGACGAATCGCCTTGATCGTCTCGGCAAAAATTTGAGCTCCTCCGTCTGCTAAATCATCGCGAGCGACAGACGTCACAACAACGTGCTTCAATCGCATTTGTTCCGCCGCTTCCGCTACACGTTCCGGTTCTGCCACGTCTAACTCAGTGGGAAGCCCGGTTTTTACGGCACAGAAACGACAGGCGCGGGTACATATATCACCCAAAATCATGAAGGTGGCAGTACCACTGGCCCAGCATTCATGAATATTGGGGCATTTGGCCTCTTCACAAACCGTGTGCAGTGTTTTGCTGCGCATCGTTTGCTTCAGCTCTTTAAAACTGGCTAGTTCTGATCCTGATACAAGGTTAATCTTGAGCCACTCTGGCTTGCGTTGCGTCATGGGGCCCACTCCTCATCTGTTGTCTAGACATGGGTCTAGACTTGGTCAATCTCCATTATAGAGGTTGGATATAAGAGGGGCAACCTCTTTCCTTTCACTCGCACATTTCACCTAGCTGATGCACCCTATGCCGGCCTGACTTGCCGATTAGCGGCTCCAGTAACCGAAGCTCCCTATCTTGGCATGTAAACAGGAAAATTTGCTGCTCCTCGGAAAGCATCACAACATACTCCAAGGCTCGCCGCAACCGTTCTTGATCATAATGAACAAAATGATCATCGAAAAAAAGCGGTAAAGGTTCTGTCTGTTTGCTGACATGATGCAAAAGGGCCAGCCTTTGTGCAAAATAAAGCTGATCCTGCGTACCAGTCGAGCATTGCTCTTGTTCCAGCACCAACTGCTTGGACGGTTCAAGCAAGCGAACGGCAAAGCCTTCGCGCGGATCCAGCCTGACATCCAGGTACGCCCCTCCTGTAATATGAGCAAAAGCCTCTGACGCCTGCTGATTCACCGCAGGAGAAACATCACGATTCCATTCCGCCAACGCCTCCTGTAACGTGTCACGAGCCAATTGCAGGGCATCACGCTTCATTTGCAATTGGCGCAGCCCAGCTACCGCCTCCTCATGGTCCCCTCTAGCTTTGGCCACCGAAACGGTTTCATGCGCTCCTATTTGCCCATTTGCGCGGGCGATCTGTTCTCGCAATTCCTGCAACCGCTCCTCTGTTTGCAAGAGCTCTTTTTGCCAAGAAACGCGTTCCCTTCCTCTAATCGCTTTCTCCTGCTCCAGACACATGCGCAGCGACTCTCCCCACCGAGTCGTTAGTTGCACTTCTTGCTCCTTGCGATTCACTTCGGCAGTCAATTGCTTGGATTCTTGGGAGCGTGCGCTGTTTTGCTGGACCTCTCTCTTTTTTAAAAAGGCATCCCAATCTGCTGTTTCCCAGCGATGCACCAATTGCAAAAGCTCCTCGTCGAGACGACCGACTTCCTCTTGCAGTTGCTGCCAATGTGCTTGCGGCACACTCCCGCTGGCCATTGCTGATCTTTGTTCGTTTTCTTTTCCACGATAAATCGTCAGAGACGTCACTGAAAAGAGTATTGCTACGCCTAGTGCAATCCCTCCCATGACACTATGCCCTGCCAGGAATGCAATCATTGCAAGCAGTAAAAATACTCCTGCCGTCCCCCATAACAAAGCTTTTCCCCGTCGTTGTTTTTTCAGATTGCCTTCTTTATACGATCGGTCTTGTCGTCGGGACCCTGAAATCGCTGCGGTGGCCATACTTGCCAGCTCCAGATGACATTCTTCCCAGCGCTTGCGTAGCCGCATTCCTCTTTCATAATCGATTTGCAAGCGATCCAGGTCGCCCTCTCCGCCTATCGGTAATAGCGTTTCTTCTACATCCAATGTCGATGTCAGCAGGTCAGACAGCGCGCTTTGCGCCTCTCGATGAACCAGGCGTTCCTCCTGAGAGCTCGCAGTTTGCTCCCACCACTCCCACTTTTGTCCAGCGAGAGGCTTGTAGCTTTTCTGCCAACGCTCTTGCCACATCTGTTCTTGTTCGTTCCACCGCTCTCGTCGCTGCAACAGCCGGCTGCGCAGTTGTTCCTGTTCGGTACGTTCCGCTTCCCATTCTGCAATTTGCTGCGCCCGCCCGCTGATTACCTTCCACGCGGCTTCTGCATTCGCCAGCTCCTGCTCTTTTCCCGCCGCCAAAGCAGCTGCTTTCCCAAGCAACGTATTTTCCGCCCGTTCTTTTTTCCCGATGCTTGTCAGGTCTCGGTCCAACTCAGCCAATATTTTCATAACGGCCGGGTTGGCTTCCTCTGTGCTGGTCAAAGAAGGCATGAGGTGTTCTGCTGCTGACAACGGCTCTCGTCTGATCCAAGTGATATCCGTAAACAGACTACGCGTAAGGCCCAGATGTTTCTCGATAAAAGGGCGTTCTTTGCGCCGGTCCTCGAAATAAATATCTGTCAACTCCGCCCATTCCGGGTCCAAAAAGATCCGTGCCTGCTCTCGTTCTTTGTTCAAGCAGCGATGTAGACGGTAGGCTTTGCCCGCTAGCTGATAGGTAATGATCGTTTCATAATCGCCCAGGTGCCACGGGCGGTATTTTTCGTACTCGGGCAAATAGCGTGCCGATTTGACATAATCGCGCTTCATACCGTACAGTGCTGCGAATATTCCTTGCAGCAGCGTGGATTTCCCAGCTTCATTCGGCGCCTCAAGTACATTGATGCCAGGGGCGAAGCGAAATGAGGCATTCTGCCATTTGCCAAAGCCTTTCAACTGGATTTCGTCAATCCTCATCGGATGCTCCCTCCAATTCGGGCGAGTGCTTCCTTGCGTGCCAGCCTGACTTTTTCCCGCTCCACCTCATCGGTAGCCTGCATCTCCCATTCATCCAGCTTTCCAAGCCATCTGCCCCATACTCCGCCGTCTGCAATGAGCTTATCTGCATCCACATCGGGCCACGACTCGTCGTGAAACTGAATGAGAAAAAAACGGGAAAACCTCTGTTGCAAAACATCTGTGGCAGGTACAAAATGGACTGCCCGCTCCCCAGTCAGGGTAATGTACAGCAAATCTGTATCATTTTCATTAGCTAGCTGTACTTCCAAGAGCCGTTCCAGTTGTTCCATCGTTTCGATTCCGCCGAGGTCGATCTCACGTTTGCGTATTTGCCGGTGCTCGACAGGAATCGCTGAAAGGGTCAACCTGCCTGTTCCGTCGAGTTCACCGTAGAGAACGCACCGTTGCCCCTCTTCTTTTGTAGTGAGCCCTTCTGGCGAGCCCGGGTAGGCCGCAAAAGGCTGCTTCCTTTCCGGATGCAGAAACTGGGACGGCTTGTGAATATGACCGAGCGCCACATAGTTCATTTCGGTTTTTGCCAGCTCTTGCAGTGTGACAGGAGCGTACGGATGATGCTCTTCTTTGGCCGTATTCAAAATGCTGGCATGCAAAACCATCAGATGATACTGATAGCCACCGAGCTTGCCCGGGAAGGTCGCCAGCGGTGAATCGTATACGTGCGGGTGGGGAAAGCCCCAGCCATAGACGACACATGACTTTTCGGGAAACTCAAAAGCGCCCCATTCCGGGGTGAACCAATATACATTACCAGGCCAATCCAGCGTCTGATAAAAGGAATCCGGACGCCATGGATCGTGGTTGCCCGGAGAAATGCACACAGGGACAGGAGAAAGACTGGCAAACAGATCACGTAAAAATAGTGCAGTAGATCGTCTGCCTCCGTGATACTCCAGCAAATCTCCAGCGATGAGCCAGAAATCCACCTGCTTGTCCAACACGAGATCACGGATTCGTCGCATCGTTCGGCGAAAATCATCCTGGCGCAGCTCATATAATCCTGATAAGGTCTGAAGCGGGGCGTCGAGATGGACGTCCGCTGTATGTATAAATGTCAGCAACAGATTTCAACTCCTCCATGACAAACAGAACCGTCCAATGATACACTTTGAACAGAATTGGCAAGTAGACGAACATACTTTCCCTTAATGATACAGGAAGAATTGGCCACTTGGAAGGAGTGTTTCTTGTGCGAATTGCGTATCTGGACTGTTTTTCAGGAATAAGCGGGGACATGCTCCTCGCAGCCTTGGTAGATGCAGGAGCTGATCGCCAACGAATCGAGGCAGAACTGCGCAAGCTGCCTGTCGGGGCATTTCGGCTTGAATGGAAAAGCGTAGTCAAGACAGGGGTAAGTGCACTGAAGCTGGATGTAATCGACGAATCCATGCCGCCCATTTCGCCGCTTAAACAATTGAAGGTCATCGGCAGTGATCACGTTCATCGCGGCTACAAAGAAATTGTGGAGATGATCAAGGCAGCTAATCTAGCGCCGCGCGTTACGTCCCGAGCTCTCGCCGTCTTTGAAAAAATTGCGATAGCCGAGGCCAAAATTCATGATGTCCCTGTAGAGACTGTTCATTTTCATGAAGTAGGTGCCCTTGACTCCATCGTGGATGTTGTCGGGATTGCACTCGGGCTGGAAGAACTCGAAATTGACGAGCTCTACTCCGGCCATGTCCCCACAGGAAACGGCTACGTCCGGTGTGATCATGGTCTTTACCCTGTTCCGGCACCCGCTACCATGGAGATGCTGATTGGCATCCCCCTGCGCAGGACAACGATCCAAAAAGAGCTGACCACCCCGACAGGAGCAGGTGTTGCTGCTGCTTTGGTCCGCGAGTTTGGCCCGCTTCCGTCCATGACTGTAGAGAAAATCGGCTATGGGGCAGGCACACGCGATCTGCCTGACCAACCCAATGTTCTGCGTCTTCTGGTTGGTCAACTGTAAGGAAAAAAAGGCACAAAAACATAGAAAGACCTCCCAACGGACATCGTAATGATGAACATGCTTCGCTGGGAGGCGATGTATTTGACGCAGAGCTGCAAAGCGATGGCACCTTTACATATCGATCGGCGGGATTCCTAGCCTTTTTCGTTTATTACCGCAGCAATCGCAAAAACTCGCGCATGAAGCCAGGCAGGTCCGGCCACGCATGTCCCGAAACCAGATTTCCATCAACGTGCAGTGTATCCGTCTGATAGATCGCTCCGCATGCTTCTACATCAGGCTTGCATGCTACGTATGCTGTCATTTCTCTGCCTTCCAGATGTTCTTTGACGATCGTCAACACTTGTGAGCCGTGGCAAATCGCAGCTACTGGTTTATTTGTCTCGAAGAAATGGGCCACAATCGGCTTTAGATGCTCATTCAGCCTGATATGTTCAGGTGCACGTCCGCCGGGGATAATCAAGGCATCGAATGCCTCGGGATTAATCTCTGCAAAAGAAGTATGGGCCGGGAGCTGATAAGCAGGTTTTTCCGTATAGGTTGCGCTGTGTGCTTCAAAATCATGGCAAACCGTGTGCAGCGTTTTGACAGTAGGTGCCGCAATGACTGCTTCAAACCCTTCTTCCAGACAACGGTAGTACGGATAAAAAACCTCCAGGGCCTCCACTGCATCTCCTGTTACAATCAACACTTTTTTGCTCATCAGACAGCCTCCTCATGACTTGTTTTCGGAAAGCGAGCCTTCCGATTTTCCAATTCTTTGAAGTGCCATCTCATTCCTGCTTCGTTTACACCAAATTTACAGAACTTTCCTCATCGGCTATTTTGATCGCATGCTGGTATACCCTTTTTAACGGCACGCCAGCTTTCTCTGCCAGCTTTGCACACACTGCATATTCAGGGGCAATTTGCACACGCTTTTGACGGTGGTACCCCAGCTTCACCACGACCTCTCCCCATTCGGTACGAACGGTGATAAAGCGCCGGGCCAACCTATGACAGGCCACAGGGAAGGAGCGTATCCCAAAAGTAGTTGTTTCTGAAAAGAGGATCGTTTTTAAAGCTTCCGCCTGACTCTGGTAACACATCACCTGAATCATCGTCCCGGGGCGGCTTTTTTTCATGGTAACTGGGAAAAAGTGTACATCGTTGGCACCCGCACTCAAGCATTGCTCCATCACGTACGCAAGCCATTCCGGGCTGATATCGTCCAAATTGACTTGCAAAAGCAGCATGCCCTCATCAATGTGTTCTTCTTGATGGTTTTTTTGCTCAAAAAAGAGAGGGATCTCCTCCTCCCTGTAGTCGTCTTCGAACTGAAGAATAGCGAGTCCGTCACCGTATTCAATGTGAAGAAGGTGGCCGCTTAAGGTCCGCAATGGCTTTACTCCTGCTTCCCGAAGCCAAAGCATGGCGTACGGCGAAAATAACGGAGACGACTCCAATGGATTTGGCTCGATTTCTCGAATGAGCATTCCCTTCATGAGCGCAAGCATCGGCAAAGGCAGGTCCCCGGGTACAGGAACTTCTTGAATATATAGCGACAAGCTGTTTTGAGCAATTGGGCATACTGATAATAGCGTGGCCAGAGCGGCTTCTTCACGCTCCCATTCTTTTTGGTCGCAATAAACCCGATACGGCTCCGCTAACTGCTTGATTCGCGCCCACTCCTGCTCGGAGCTTGTAAATCCTGCTACAGTTGTTTTTTTTACCAAGCGCCCAAGTGGCTGCATCAGGCTTTGTATTGTAAACGCCTTATCCGCACGAATTACCAGCTTCATGTTCCTGCCTCCATTTTCAACCGTCTTGCTCATTTCTTTTCTTGCATCATACACCAAAACGGGTGAAAACCGGGCGAAAAAGAGTCCTACCAAAAAGTATCTTGGATAAACTGCTCCTACTAGCAGAAACTACAAAAGAGACTATCTGGGCTGGAGGGAGACGGAATGCGAGTTTTCCGCCTAATCATTCAGATCAGCTTGTGTGTGGCAGCTGTTATTTCGCCAATGGAATCTGTTGCATGGGCAGCTCCATCTGCACCGAAGGGAGATCCGCTCTTGCAGGCACGCCTGCAGCTTTTTCAGCGAATGGAGTCGTTATACGGCATTCCGTGGACCTATTTGGCAGCCATTGACCAATACGAGCGGACGATGAAAATACGTAAGAAACAAGCTAAAAATGAGAAATCCTCATCTCGCCTAACTGATATTGATATTCCTTGGGAACGTTGGTGTGGCGTTTTTAATCCAGATGAGGAGGACACCAATCCGGTTTCCATCCAATTTTTTGATGGCATGGGCATGGATGGCGATGGTGACGGGAAAGCCGATCGCAACAACGATCTAGATGCACTAACTTCTCTTATTCACTATTTGTCTGCGTACGGATTTTCACATGATGATTGGCAAATCGGGCTTTGGTCCTATTACCAACGAGATCGCTCCGTCAAGACGATCAGACAGTTTGCCCAGGTGTATGGAAAATATCAGCACCTGCAATTGGAGGCACGCCATTTTCCTATCCCCCCTCGTTATGAATACAGCTATCGCAGCACATGGGGAAGTGCACGCGGCTGGGGGGGACGGAGAATTCATGAAGGGACGGATATTTTCGCAGGATACGGCACTCCCGTTCTAAGCACTGCTTATGGCGTTATCGAAGTCATCGGTTGGAACCGGTATGGCGGCTGGAGAATTGGCATGCGGGATATGGGGAATGTCTACCATTATTTCGCACACCTCTCCTCTTTTAAGAAGGGCTTGAAACCAGGTGACATTGTTGAGCCAGGGCAATTGTTAGGGTATATTGGCAGTTCCGGGTACGGCAGACCTGGTACTGCCGGAAAGTTTCCTCCGCATTTACACTACGGAATGTATCGAGAGACAGGCGGCGCGGATTGGGCGTTCGACCCTTATCCATATTTGAGACGATGGGAACGCCAGGAGCGGAAGCGGTGATTCACCGTTTGGAGGAGCGACTTTGCTGCGGTGAGGAGAAGACTGTTTCCATTCTATGCTCCGGTCTACACCCTGCACAGAAGTTTAACTGTCCGCTCCGCAACGATTCAGGGGGAAACGCAAAACGGCGCGGCGCTCTGTTGCTTATTCATGGGTTGCGTTTCTGATCCCCTGAATTCGTTGCTACGCTTAGTAGGATTTCGCCAGTCGCTCCGCCTGGAAACAGTCTTCTCCTGCGTTACAGTAGCGATTTCGACAAGCTGGGAAGCGGTGTTTCACCGCTTCCTTTTTTATAATTTCGGAAAGTATAAATCTGAGGGGACTTTGATGCAATGGACGATGGAGATCCTACAGTGCCACCGCAATTCGGCTGCGAGTTGTGCAGAAGTCCAATGTACCCTGAGTATTACAAGGGTTTGCACGGTTATGAATACAATCTTTCGGATATCCGCTAAAGCACAAAGAACCGTTAGGGCCCACCCTAACGGTTCTTTGGTAAACAATAAGGAAGACGGGGGAGGAGTTAAAGCTGGCCTGGGAAAAGGTAGAAAAAAGCGAAGCTCTTTGGGGACCAGCCGAGGTGGAATGAAAAAAGGGAAACACGGTCTTAAGCGTCCACCTCTGAGAAGCGTCATGGATCGGCTGCTTTGGACGCGGTTTCCCTTTTTTCATGGAACTGTGCAGGGATGACCCCTCAGCAGGGGACTGGGGAAGCTGGAGCGTTTTCTCCCTTTTCCTCTTCTCCACCACAGCCTCACCGACCACTTAACCTAAGGACGCGGGCGCAGTTC
>NZ_JBITPN010000043.1:0-43594 GCF_050467985.1 Brevibacillus sp. NRS-1366
GAACGCGTTATATACTCATATTACTAAAAAACATTCCTGAATAAATCTGCTTTCAAGATTGGTGTTAACTCAAATCTTGTAGGTTTTGCTCCTCTTCCTTTTTCGATTACCTCCAAATCTATATAATCAAAAACTGCTCTTAGTAATGTATTTTTCCTAGTTTTATTCTCTAAGGCATTGTAAGCGGTCAATACAGAATTAATATTCCCTTTGATTTGCCCCACATCAATTTTTTCAATTTCAATTGAATCATTGGTGTTTACATTTACTAATTCTAACTCAGACATTTCTTTTTCTATTGCTGATTTTCTTTCAATAAAATCTGTGTCACTATAAATTCCAGATTCATATTTTTCAAAAACAAACTTTAATCGATTTTGTAATTCCCTTTTTCTTTGTTCAATAGATTTTCTTACTTCATCATAATCAAATTCATCTTCCGATACTAACCCATTAAGAATCTCATTATGCAACTTATTGTCATCCAAAATTGTTAAATGTTCTAAGTAGCTAATAATTGTACTTTCTACATCCCTGTATTTAACAAAAGTGCAAGCAGAGGTTGTACACCAAAGAAATTCTTTATGATATTTACTGATTTCTCCATCTTTCCTTTTGTAATTCTGAACAGAATATTGTCGAACCATTTTTCTTCTACATTTTTTACACACTATCAGGCTGGCTAACTCACAAGGGGAAAAATCTAGTTTCGTTTTAGGTAATGTCTTATTTTGAATCTTAATCATAGACTTGTTCCAAGTAGTTAGGTCAATAATTGGTTTGTGAGCGTCATCCACAATTATCTGTTCTTCTTTGGGACGCTTCACAACTTTACCATTAACTCTTTCAGTAATTCTAAATCTAACCTGTCCAATATATACAGGATTTTCAATTAACTGCCTTACTTGTGTTGCACGCCATTCTGTCTTCCCTTTTGGTGTTTTTATTCCTATTCTCCTCAAGTAAGTTGAAATTGCTCTAAAACTAACCTCCTTACCTTCTATACCGTTAACATATAAATTAAAAATAAGGCGAACTATCTTTGCTTCTTCTTCACTTTCTTCAAGGCGTTGTGTGTTCTGATTATAGTTATATCCGAACGGAGTAGATCCCGCGACCCATTTACCTTCCATGGCATAATTGTATCTTGAGCCAATAAGCCTTTCCTTTGTGGTTTCAAATTCTTCCCTAGAAAGAAACAGTTCAAACCGAATCTGCCTAGCATCAGAATTGTTATTAGGATCATAAATTTTCCAAGGTGTTATGATATAAATCCTGTTTTGCCTAAGTAAATCATAAATAATACCCATATCAGTATAAGAGCCACGTCCCAATCGGGAGATTTCTTTTACAGCAATTGCATCGTACTTCTTATTTTTTAAATCTTCGATGACTGATTGAAAAATTGGTCTGGTTGAAATTTGGTCTCCTGATCCAATCTCTAATCTCTGTTCATAAGGGATTCCCATATCATCCAATATTCTTTCCATCAGCTTTTTTTGCTCAGAAAGAGTATCTTCACCTGTTTTTCTTTCTCTTTCTATATCTTGTCGTGATTTTCGAAGGTAATTAATTATGTTGGTTATTTTGTACTCAGATTTCATTTGGCACCACCTCATTTTAGTTTACTTCATTATACTTCGTCATAGTTTATATACTCAACCAAAAATAGACTTTAATCGAACTTTCCTAATCATGATAATACATTATCTTGATTGAATTTATAAAATATAGTACTTTAACACAAACAAACTCCCCCGTTTTGAGTAGGTGTTCTCAACGGGGGAGCGTAGCAAGAAAGTTGATGCATAAATAAATCTATCCAAAATGTACCAGTGTGTCAATGGTACAATACTCAAGCAAAATATCTAAGAATCACTTTACTACAGTTAACTAATTTGCTACAATCTACTTGAGGGTATGATTTCCATACCTACCATTTAGGGGAAGGAGGAAATAATGGTGGTAACGGCTACTTTGCTAATAATCGCAGGATTAGTTAATCTACTCACAGCGATTATTAATTGGCAGACCGCAAAACGGAATGCCAGAAAAAAGTAAGACCCCTCCGTATCGCACACGGAAAGGGTCAGGTCACAAAGGAGGTTGGGGAGTTAAAACTCCCTTCCTCTACCATCATTATATGTCAATCATACCCTCGTCATTCACTATAGTCAACGACAATACGTTCAAAGGAGACTGGGACTTATGGACACCCTTGCTACAGTTATAAGCATAATTGCCTTGGTGGTATCAGTCGCTGCTCTTATTCAAGCTGTGAAAGCCCGTAGAAGAGGTTGAATAACATGTACACATTCAACAGCAAAGAAGAATTAGAGAGATATATAAAAGACTCTGTTATGACATCAACTGAGGTAATTGAATATCTGGGAGTTAGTCGTGCTGGTTTAAAGTATCTAATTGGAGAAAATCAGATTAAACCATTCAAAGAAGAGAAAACGACAAGATTATTTTTCCGTTACGATGTTGAGAAAATCAAGGTGAGAAGACAAACATAAATGAATGATTGTTTTTCAAAAAGCCTACTTAACCAATATGGAAGAGTAGGCTTTTTTGTGTTGCTTATTAGTTGGTAATAGCCTTTTTCAATAACTTGATATCTGTTTCTAGATCGTTAACTTTGATTCCAATTTCTTTAATATCGAATTGGTACTCAGTGTTATTCGCTGTTTGCTCTTTGATTATGTCTAGTTTTTGTTCAATCGTGTTCAATTTAATATCAAACAACTCGTGTGACTTTTGTATTTCCTCTAGCTTGCCAAGAATGAGGTCGAGTTTATCCAATTGGTTTGTCCTCCTGTTCAATTAGAAATCGTTAATTCTTTCCCATTTTCATCAACTAAGATTAAAAGGTCGCTTATATTACATTGTAATTCTTCACAGAGTAATGCCAAATTCTCTAACGGAATATGCTTTGATTCGTTTCGGCACATCTCACTTATAGAAGGTTGTCTAATCCCCGTTTTTCTAGATAGTTCTTGTTGTGACATTTTTCCTTGAATGAGCTGGTCTAATCTAATTTGTACACTGTATATAGATTTTCGTTTCTCTTCCTTTGTTTTGTTTGCTTCTTTCACTTAATCACCTCCCATTGATTTTACCACAAAAAACAATACGAAAATAGTATAGAAAATGCATTGACACGAAAAACGTATAGGTGTATTATTAGGTCATAAGGTAATACGAAAAACGTATTAACAAAACGGGAGGTAATACATAATGAAAAAGTTCACACAAACTCAAGCGGTTATTGAAGCAATGAAACAAAATGGTGGTTACTCAACTCTAAAGGAGTTGTACACAGCAGTTCCTTTGGTTGAGGGAGTGACATGGAACACGAAAACTCCTGAAGCGACCATTCGTAGAATCGTTCAAAACGAAAAGCATTTCTTTAATATCAAAGCAGGCCTTTGGGCTTTGAATGAATGCAAAGATACCCTGCCAGATGAAATTAAGCAAATGATACAGGAACAGTGTTAATCAGATTTCAATAAACAAATTAAAAATATATCGGAGGTAATACATATGAAAGTAAAAGTGACGGTTGAAATTGAAATTGACGAAAAAGACTATGCAACTTTAACAAAAGCTGAAATAAAAGAAGAAGTGAAATCAATAACTTTGAAAGACCTTGATGAAAGTACACAATCTAGAATTAAAACTCTTGTCCATAACACATTGAAAACAAGACATTTCAAAAATTACAAGAATCCTCAATTGAAAGAATGTGCCATGTATGCACAAGAGGTCATAGATTTCAATCCAGAAATTGCAGCAAAAGCAAAGAAGGCAAAACAACCATTAGATATTCTCGTTCCTGTACATCAAACAATGATAGCAATTGGTGCATTTGATGGTGGATATACGAATGACAGTAAGGATTATTCGTTAGAAGTCGCTAAAGCTATCGTCATGGGATATTACAAAGAAGTAAATGAATACTACTTGCATAACTAAAAATATTGGAGGAATGAATAAATGGTTACCATTAAAGAAAGCGTAAAATTTGAATGGTATGAGACATATGCAGGATATAAGGATTTTCAAGTTCTAAACATGAAATGTAACAACATCTTTCATTTAGTGGTGATTGGCTACAATGATGATTATGATTTGGAAATCAAAACGTTTGTTCCACATGTAGGCAAAAATAAAATTAACTTTGTAGATGGTTTACCTAGCTATATCTATAACAAACTGGTTCGCTCTTTGTTTAATGAATTTAGTGTGCTGATTAAAGAGCGAGAAGCGTGCGAAGAATACGATTCCTTTATGACAGAAGAGGTATTTGAAAAGACATACGAACAGTGGATCACGGATTATGTAGCATTCTGCAATGAAGGAATGAACGAATACGGCTATGATGAATAACAAAGCCGTATCATGTTAAATTATTGAATTAAATTATGTCGGAACCTTTACGCTATTCTGTAATAACTACTATTTCAAAAAGGCTTTCCACACTTATTCCTAGAGCTTTAGCAATAGAAAACAAATGAATATCTTCGTGACGTGAATTTTTATCAAAACGTGAAATGCTTCCTTGTGGGACACCTGACAATTCGGATAATTGCTTTTGAGTCATTCCACGTTCTGTGAGAATCTCGTTTAAGCGCGGCTTGATTTGTAAGTTCATAAAGTTAATCACCCTCCAATTTAAATAATTATACGATATCGAATATTTTTTTGCAAAAGGTCTTTACAATTCAATATACGATATCGTATAATGTAATTAAGAAGAAAACAGAACAACAAAAACTAAGGAGGAATAGTAAATGAACAAGCTCAACAGCCTTCAAATCAAAACGGCGCACGAATCAAACCTAATCTTTGATTTCAAACATGAAGGTGTTCAATACCGCACCTACATTGAAAATAGTGTCAACGAAGGTTGGAGAGTAAACTGCATCATTTACTGGTCTGATAACGGTCGTGAATACTTAGACAATCCTCAAGATGAACTAAGAATTGCCCTAGTTGAATTGTTTAATAAGGAACCAAAAGTATTGAGATATACAGAAGGCAAAGCAATCAAAAACTAATAAAAATATATGGGAGGAATTCAAATGGTAAACAAAATGGTTCTGAATCAAGTAATGGAAATGGCAATCGGTCAAATGGACAGCAAGAAAGGATATCGCGGTTACATCTTAGCACTAGACAACATCAGACACAACGAAATGAAAACTGCTGACACTGTTGAAAGAATCATGTTCGATGCTTTGGAAGAAGCAGCTACCTATATACATATCCTACAAACTGGCCTGAATCGAATTACCGAAGAGTTAAAGCAAATGAGTTTAAAGGATATGATTCAACTCACATACAACTTGGCTCCAAAATACTTCGAAACTGCTAAAGTAAACATGGATCATGTTTGGGATGAAATTGATGCAATCTTAAATAATACAGAGGAAATGGTGGCTTAATGCCACCTTCCCCAAGGGAGGATTGAAGAATGCACATAATTGATAAAACTGAGCAACTACAGTACTACGATAAATGGTTTCAAATATACACACATAGTTTCCAAAAAATAAATCCACTTGGACATGAAGAAAGTTTCCTAGATAGACTCAATGAACTAATTCCCAATGTACCATTTGAAGAATACCATTTAGGTCTTATCAGCAATGATGTTGTTCAAATGAGAGCGTTAGTTAATGCATATAAACAAATCAAGGAGTTGTCAAAAACTTGAATATTAGACGTGGTGATATATTCTATGCCGACCTGTCGCCAGTAGTTGGCTCTGAGCAAGGAGGTGAACGCTTAGTAGCCATTATTCAGAATGATATCGGCAATCAATTTAGCCCAACTGTTATTGTTGCTGCAATCACGAGTCAAATTCATAAAGCGAAACTACCAACGCACGTTCCCATTTCAAGTGAAGAATATCCAATTAAAAAATCATCTGTGATTTTGACTGAGCAATTACGTACCATAGACAAACAGCGTCTTAAATGGAAGGCAACCACTTTACATGATGAAACGATGGGGAAAGTTGATAAGGCAATGCAAATTAGCCTTGGATTGATTGGTATACATTCATAAATTTATAAAGGAGAGATTGAATATGAAAACAATCTACATCGTTCAGTACAATCATAACGAGGATGCAAATACATGCAATTGGGATTTAGTTGAATCTGAACAAGAAGCAAAATTAATTGATCCTGATTATGAAATTGCAAGTGTAGATGACCTATACGACATGATGGCTGGATGTGGCTACATTTATGAAGGGTTGATAAAGGTAAAAGAGGGAATAGTAAAGGCTGTTTCAAGCACATTATATGATGGATTGAGATACATAAAGATCAATATTGAAAGCAACATGATGCCAGCGTAAGCTGGTTTTTTGTTTGTGAATGGAGTGTTAAAACGCTATTCGAAAGGGGTAGTAAGTTTTCATTTTGATTGCTTTCTGTGCCTAAAGAGTCCAATGACAGAAATGACAATAGCCAATCCACATAATGCTTTCATAAAGATAATAGATGAATCATTGTTGTCAAAATGCAAAGTTAAATAGCCAGAAGATATAATTAAAACGAAAATAAATGTAAATGCATTGTTCATATTAGAAATCTCCTTTCCAATAGGGAATTGAGTTGTATAAACGTTTGTAAATGACTATAATAAAGGTAAGGGAATGGGAGCCTGTGTTAGCGCTCCCTGAGTGATTCAGCGTTTGTGGTGGGTTTCCTTTCGTGGAGGAATTCCACCATTTGTTTTGTCTGGATGTTCACGCTGACTTTCTAGTTCTTTCTTTCTAGCTCTAATCTCGTTGCTTATGTATGCAAGTATTGCTAGAAGGAAGGAACTAATAGGGATGATGTACTTGACTATGAAATCAAGGTAGTGCATTTGTCTCACCCCTTTCCCTCTCCCTTGATTATATTATATCACTACTCATTGAGTATCACAATTATTATTTGTTATTTTTATTTAATAAACTTGGCAATGGTGAGAATTCAGCGATTACATTAAGGCTATAGAGCGAGGGAAACTCTAAGAAGAAAATCATATAGAATAAAAATAACAAATATACCATTTAATCATTTGACTTACATACCAAATATTGCTATAATATAAATATAAACACAGGGAATGAATGGAGGTAAGTCAAATGACTCAACCAGCAACTCAATTACTTAATGTAAGAAGTGTTTATAAATCCATTGAAACATTTTTGGACTATAAGGGAAGCGATAGCATAAACACAAAAATGGCCTATGAAAAAGATATTAGGAATTTCTTCAGTTTTATGAAAGGTAAAGAATTGCATGAGTTGACTACTGATGACTTAGGTTTCATTCAGGAAGATGTGTTGAGATATAGAAGTTACTTAGCTGGATTAGTCAAAGAGAATGGAGAACCAAAATACAAGGCAGCTTCTATCAATCGTTTTATTGAATCAGTTAGGTCATTGTTTGATTTCTTAATTGGCAACAAGTATAGAGAGTTTATAGATCAAGACGCATTTTCATTTAATAACTTAAAAAATGTAAAACGGGAAAAAACAGGACAACTTAAAGAAAATGAATTTAGGTTGTTTGAATCAAAGGCATTGGAATTAGATAATGGATATATGAAATCAATGTTGATTGGATTGGCTGGACGTACATCTATTCGTTTAAGCGCTCTACTATCGTTAAAGTGGAGCGATATAAAGAAAGATAATGGTGATGTTTGGTTGATAAGTGTAGTTGATAAGGGACAAGAAGAGGACGTAAAGCCAATTCTTGATGTATTCTTCAAGAAGCTTATCGCGATGAAAGAAAACGAAGAATATCAAAGCGCATTAGCTGTATGGAGAAAGAGTAACTTTAATGCTAAAGAGGACGTAATCTTTCCTATTAGTACAACTGCTGTTGCTCGAATGGTGAATAGAATTGCCAAGTTATTAGGGATACCAGATGAACGAAATATTAGGTTTCATTCATTTAAAGGCTTTGGGATTAATATGGTCAGATTAAATGGTGGTTCAGTATTAGACATGCAAAAGCAAGCTCACCATAAAGACTTTAAAACGACTAATGACTTCTACATTGACCAACAAGAAAAGGATTATTCAAAGTATGCTGGTGTAATTATGGATAGTGAGTTTACGACAGATCCATTACATGATCTGAGTAAGGATGAGCTAATTGAGTTGATTAATAAGTGTGATATACAAATCAGAAGAGCAATCATGAATGAATACACAGCAAATCTATTCTAAAGCCACTCACTGTGATGAGATGGCTTTTCTTTTTATGGTATACTTTGGAATATTGTAAACAAAAGGAGCTCATCATGTCTGGCATAATTCCATTTGTATCACTTATTGGTGTTATTGTAGGTTTTGGGTTAAGTTTACTTAAAGACTGGTTAACCAATAGACCAAAGATGAAAGCTGAAACGTCTAATGGTAAGTTCGAGTACTATAATAAATATTACAATGAAGAAGGAATACATACGGCAATTAGATGCGAACATACAAACGCGAATATATTAAACATACAATTGGTTATTGACATTTACAATGTTGGAAAGGTTGCTACTGCTGTTAAAGAAATCATAATTGAAGTGGAAAACAAAGGATTGAATAGTAAAAAGTATCTTCAACCTGAGTTATCAAAAGGTGAGAATAAATCATTTAATGTTTCTGTTGGTAGTATTATCACAAAAGAACTATCACTAAGTATTGCAAGGGAAGAAGATACTGAAGTATTTTTTAATGATATAATACTAGACCCCAATAGTGATGGAAGATTGTTGATTACTGTACATGTTAAGGACATATATGGTAATCAGGTTAGTGTGATTGTTGAACCATTTTCCATTGTGACAGCTTATTAGGTAATGAGTAAAGTGATAGGGTGATAGTGATGTGGTGAATAGTAGGATAGATATCTTCCAACAAGCAATCACTGTTACCCTATTCGATAAATTAGTGACTACATGTGTAATCTATTAATAACTCCTCATTACTTTAAAAAAATAAGTATTCAGCTTTATGTTATTAACTTACTAAAAGTAATATAAAATAGAAACAAACGTTCCTGTGTTTATAGCGGTGTTGTCATAACAAGGATTATTGACACATTAAACCGCTATTTATAAGGGTTCTGGAGGGGGGGATATTTTACATTTATAAACTTAAATACAGGAACAAATGTTCGATGATCTCTTCATCCCACATACCCAACTTATAAATCAGTTCCGTTACATGTTTACAATTTCCATCGAATTTGCTATCGATACATGTATCGACAATTCGCTTTAGCCTCAACGTTTTAAGCCGTATTACATTCCTCCAATAAATCACATCAACATTCCATTAATTCTAGGTAAATGACAACGAAATCAATACACAAGCCATGTTCCTACTGCATTTATCCGATGAAGGCATTATATCGAACAATACAACACATAATAATGTATAAAAAAATAAACAAATATAACTTTACTACTTGATATTCACCCCTAATCCATATGGCCTAATTGTGATACAATATTTTGAATTGGCATATGACGTATCAAACTCTTGGAAGTGATGAAATTTGAAGCATAAGCTTAAATCCCTAGACAGAGAAACGCTAAATAGAATGTACCATGAAGAAAACTTAACCGATCTTGAAATCGCTACATTATATGGGGCAGATAGAACTGCTGTTGTTCACCTTAGAAAGAAATTCAAAATAAGTTCAAGAGAGACAAATCGTGACAAAGCACTTCAGCTTGTTACTGATAAATTATTGGAGCTTGGTTATCAAGTAATAAATACAAAAGAAACTAACAAAATTGCAGAGTAT
Source organism: Brevibacillus sp. NRS-1366 (assembly GCF_050467985.1). Taxonomy (NCBI): domain Bacteria; kingdom Bacillati; phylum Bacillota; class Bacilli; order Caryophanales; family Paenibacillaceae; genus Brevibacillus; species Brevibacillus sp. NRS-1366. The sequence continues at coordinate 9,822 of NZ_JBITPN010000043.1, forward strand.
GACCTATTGGTTAATGGGAATGTAAAAATAGAAGTGATTTCTACAGGGAATGTATCAAGAGGAGGGTTCTCCAGATTCGTTCTAACAACACAGATGAGTAACAATGTCAAAGAATCAGCAACAAGAATTGTTTTACCTAACAGTAGATATAAAAAACTTCACAGACTCATTACTGACTTTATTATCTTTGTATTATTAAAGGACGTTGAATCCTATTTTTGGGTTATTCCATCTAATGTTATCGGTGATAATGTGCAAACAATCAGTCTCAGGCCAATATCAAAGAGTAGTAAATTTGACAAATATAAAGAAGCTTGGGATTTAATAGAGGGAATAGGGGGAAGGGAATGAGCGAAAAAGACAGTAATTCAATGGAACAATTCAAGGGTAACGCCTTTATCTCATTTATTGGTTGGTCTTACATCATGCTTGGTATCGGGATTTTGTTTTTTGATTATCACGTAGACCCGATTTATTTAACATGTCTATCTCTTACAGCACTATTTGTTTCATTATCAGAGACAAATCCATCAAAAAGATGGGAAGGTAAAAAGCTGTTTGGAAAATCACTGCCTGATGAAGAAACAGTATCACTTAGCATGTTTATTTTGGCAGCAATGTGTATGGTTTTTCTCCCATTTAACCCTGCTTTCGTTAATTTAAGCCAAGAAACATTGGGTAAATTTGGAAATACGGCTACTCTAGTGAGTTTGGGTATTTCAATTAGTCTAATTGGGAAGAGATCCAATAATGCATTTCGTGATTATGTCAAAAAAATCTCAAATACATTTGTTTCAATAACTGAAAAGGGTACGGAGGAAATGAAGCAATTAATTAACAGACAAGCCGAACTCATAGACGAGATGGAAAAGAGGCTCAACGCTTTATCTGAAGAAAATGAAAAGTTGATGAAACGATTGAATGATAGTGAGCAGGTAAAAGAAACAGCAGCTACAGAAGAATAATGGAATAGACTAGGGACTTGTGGCTTTTGTCACAGGTCTTTCTTTATAGAGGGGACAAAGTTGTTCAAGTTTATTAAATAAAAATAATTGAAATTTAATTGTTTTTATGTTACATTCATTTTGTAGTTGATAAGATGAAAAGGAGAGATGTAATGAAATTAATGCTACACCCTAAAACATACCCATCAAAGCCAACAAATCCTTGGACAATTAATGATGAGATCGCACAGCATCCAGTGGATATTTCAATCAATCAATTAGCACAAGAGATAATACTAGGAAAGACATTCTGTGCAGGTTATCTCAATACATCAAATTCAAACAATGAGATTAAGCGTTCTAAGGAATGTTGGACATCACAAGAATTAATCTGTTTAGACTTTGATAATGAAATCACCACAAAGGATGAAAATGGTAACACCGTCACAGTAAAGCATGTGACCAGAACAATTGAAGAAGCTCAACTACAATTCAAGGATAAGGCCACATTTATTTACTCAACATTCAATTCTAAGAAAGATCACCCAAAGTTTCGAGTTGTGATGGTATTGGATAGAGTAGTTACAAATGCAAGTGAGATTGACAAAATACTGCAATCTCTTAAACATCAGTATAGTGATGCTGATGAAAAATGCTTTGAACGCTCTAGACTCTTCTATGGAGGAAAACAACTATATAAACTGGATTACACGAAGAAAATCAGTACAAATGACTTAATTAATTACTATGATAATGTCGTAAAAAAAGAAAGTAGTAATAGAGAGAGGGATTATGAATATAAAATTAATGAAAATATTATGGGGGTTACAATAAGAAGTAGGGTTTTATTTACTGATTATAGTAACCCCCATAACACACAGCAACCAAATACCACACTCATATCGAATAAGAGGATATCAGACTTACATTTTAGATTAAAGATTCCACCACAAAATATCAAGATAAACAATAAAGATGACCTTAAGGAATACCTAAAGAAACAAGACTTGAGACAATATTTAGGCATAGAATCATCTACAAGTTCATTTCATTGTATATTCCACAATGACAATAAGCCAAGCGCGAGCATAGTGACTAATGAAGATACTGGTCATCACATTTACATTTGTGGTAGTGATAAATGTGGAGTGAAAGGTTCAATAATTGAATGTACAGAACTACTATTGCCCAAGTATAATAGACCTAAAATTTATCAGTTTTTAAGAAAGGTATACAGAGTTGAATTTGAGGAATCCCAATGGCAAAAGGATCAGAAAGCAATTTTGGATGAAAATATTGATACCCTTTTAGATGATACATTCCCAACATTCTATCCCACGTTACATAAACGGATTCGAGATCACATACCTGATTTAATTGTTTTCCATGAAATTGCTAAACAACACATAACAACGGAAAATTTTATTGATACAAATGGGAATTCGGCATTCTTTAAAAGTATGGACATGATTGCGTCAAAATTCAATAAATCAAAAAATAAGGTTAAGGATAAGTTAGCTATCTTTGCTTACTTAGATTTGATTAATAAACTCGGACGCAAAGACGTACCAGAATTTTTATGGAGAGAAGCAAAACGACAGCAATCAAAAAATCGTAAAAAGTTCTTAGTAGGCTTTTATTCAATTCCATCTTATACAACACATGTTCTTACTTCTGGAGAGAAACAGGCATCTCTATTCAAATCTCTTGGGTATACAATGAAAGGTATGTCATGGGAGATGTTTAGGAGGGGCGAGGGGGAAGAGGTAGCAAATAAGGTATTTCCACAGCTTGAAGGTAAGTCACTGAGTGATTTAAGCGAGAATTTAACTTCAAAGATTGAGCAAGTCACAATGAAATTCATCTCTGAACGAGGATGGGCTAGAGAATCAGATATAATTTCAAATGTACAGCATAATGTTTCTGAGAAATTTACAGGAATCCAAATGAAAAGAATACTTGCAGAACTATTGGATAAGTATGATCTTCAGCGGACTAGATTAAATAAAGACCTAAGGGTGCATCTACAGATTAGTATAGAAGATATTGAAGAAAGAAAGACTCCTTTTATCATTTACAATATATTAAATAAAAATAATGAATAAAAGTATTGTATTCAAAAATCAATCATGTTATTCTAACCTTACCAGCCAAAAGGAGGTGAAAAAAAGTGTGTGTATTGCAAGAGACATAGTTACAAATGGGCTTAATCAGATTACATATGAACTTGAGCTCCAGAAGGAACTACTGAATGAACAGGTTTCAGACATCACTAAGAAGATCAATCATATTCAGCATGAACTAACTATCACTACATTTAACGCATCTCAAGGCTACAGAATTTTGAAACACCAACAAGACTTATTGATTGAAAGAAGAAAGCTAAAGGGTGAAATGGCAATCATTGACCAAGCATTACAAGTGAATGAGCGATCAATGGGTATTTCTCAGCAAGTTATTCAGAACAGTATGGCATATCAAGAGAACTTAGTGAAGGATACTGGAGTGATTAGGCAGTTGTTGGAGTATAATAAATAAAAATAACAGAGATAAAAAATGGAGGTTTTTGCATTGGTTAATTTTCAAGATATTCTTTCCCTGAGTGATGAAAAGAAGAAATTGGTTTGGGACATCGTACAAGATTGGATTACTACAGATGATCAGAGCGGAGAACTATATATACATATACGAAATCTGATGGAAAATGATAAATACTGCACTTGGTTTAGCCAACAAGAATTGCAGAGCTTCTTAAATTTATTTGTAAGTGATTATGAAGAAGCAGTTCCAAATGGGAGAGAAGAGTTAGAAGAATATTACCAACAAATTAAGAAAGAAATTGAAGAAGAAAATGCGAACAGAACTAAACAGGAAGAAGAAAAACGCCGGATGGGTGAAATGTTAAAAGAGGTAATCATTGAGGGAGAAAGACATAAAGAAATGTTCAACACAATCTCTAATCAATTGAACATGTACCCTGAGTTTTTATCATCTGATATTGTAGTACAAGCATCATATCGTTCTCTAATGGAGAATTTCAACAAACTTAATGAACTAACCCGCGAATATTACAACAGTAGTTATGTCTTCATCAGATTACTTGCGAATAATTTAGGAATTAAAATTCCGAAGAGTGATGAGGAAAGTGTTGAAAGCTTATTAGACAAAATCAGAGGACAATATCTACAATAACAAATAAAAATATACGGAGGATAAATGTGAGTCAATTATCAACAGAAGTTCAAGCTAAGGAGACACATGAAAAGGCAATTGGGTATTTCAGAGTAGCAGAGCAATATGGTTATAAATTCATCATGGAAGTAAAGAAGATTCGTGATGAAAGATATTATAAACAACTTGGGTACTCAAGATTTGATGATTATTGTGAAATGGTTTGGAAAGTAAGACGCGATTTTATGGATCAACGAATTCAAATAGCCACCACCTTCTCAAATGAAGAAGAATTTGCCGACCTGAGTCGGCAATTAGGACACAAAAAATCACTTCTGTTAGCAAGAACAGAAGAACAAATCAGAAATAAAATTCTTACTGAACAGAGTTTGGTACCATCGACTGGCGAACAGAAAACAGTTGAAGAAATGACAGTTAAGGAATTACAAGAAGTAGAAAAAGCACTCAAAGAAGCTCAACAAAAGGCTGCAAATGAACAACGAGAACGTCAATCTGCTGAATTGAAAGTTAAACAACTAGAAAATGAACTTAAAAATGAACGTAATAAAGAACCAAGTATTGTTGAGAAGGAAGTGATTAAAACAGTTGAGATTGATAAGACGGACTATGCGGAGATTGAAAGATTAAAGAGGGAAAGCAAAGAGAAAGATGCAGAAGTACAGAGGTACGTAGATCAAGTTGGGGAGTTAGAAAGTGAAAGAGTAAGACATGAGGAGGCATATACCCCACAAACACGAATGTATTTAAAACGAAAAGGCAAACTTCAAGATTTATCACTTGAGTTTGTTGACCAGATCAAAATGTTTTCTATTCAACCTCCATTGGATTTGCCTGAAGTTTATCGTGTGGATTATCTTGTAATGCTTGAATCACTCATAAAGGAAGCTTCAAATGCTTATGATGCGATGAATAATAACCAAAATAAAAATATTATCGACGTTGAATATACAACGTTGTAAAGGGAGGAATATCATGAATAACATTTATCAAGAGGCTAAAGACTACAAGGAATTGATTGTACGTAACGAAGAAGAGGACAACTTTCAAAAGATTGACCGTTTTGACACAATGATTGAAGAAAGTGCAGTTCTAGTTTTTGCTTTTCCAAATGAAAAAAGTATATTTGAATATTTTGATGTTCCTAAGTGCGGAAAATTGGCACTTCCTGCAATAAGCAGAAAAACCGATGAGGTTCTCAAGGCATATAAGATGCAACGAGTAAGATTAATTCACTTACATGACATTACTGAAGATGTGTATGAGGAAATTAAGGATTATCCTTCAGTAAAAAACAAAATTAAGACAAATACAGATAGAGAGTGCTTTATAAAGGCACTTGCATATTTTGTTGCAAGACATGTTCTGGTACATCGATATAGGGTAGGAAAAATTATTAATTGTGAAGTCAAGGAGCTGATTGGCGACTTCCTCGATCTAACCAATGCTGATAGAGGAAGGTTTCAGGGGATGCATCAAATTTCCAATAAACTATTGGAAGGGGGATTAAGTCCTAGGGGGGCAATGGAAGAACTGAAGTGTGTAATTTGGACAAGAAAAGAAGAGTTGGCAAAGAAAGCTATTGCCTACAATGGGGGCTATCTTGGAAAGGCTTCTAAAGAGTTACAAATGACTGATAATGAAAATGAACTATTGAGCTTCAATTTTTCACTGAGAAGTGTGCCAGATAATCATATTATTCAAGGTAGACGAAATAAGCCTCAACGTAAACGAAATGCAATTAGTAAGCAAGGTGAGTAATACATAACGGGTGGCAGCACAAACACTGTCACCCAAACTAATTATACAAAAGGAGAATGATTGTTTGAAACAAGGAAAATCATACACTATTTATAAAATCAATTCCGAACGTATCAGAAAAAACAAATGGAGTCTTGATATCGACCATGAACAATTAAAGAAGTCTGGAGAAGTCGTTGGGTTAGCTGAGAGTAACCTAATTAGAATATTACGTAAGATTAACAACGTAGATGAACAGGAATTTAAACAGGGGATCGTCGAGCTAGAAGATAAAATCAATGAGTTAAAGCATCAGGTTGCAACCAAAGACAATATTACAGAGATGCGCAAGTTAAACAATGACTTGCGAACCAAATTGCATGTGATTGATGTAGTCATGATAAAAATGAGTAAAACAAGCGACTTTGATAGACTCAATAATAGTAAAGGCTTTAAGATTAACGGGGATAAGTATATTAGATTATTTGGTACTGCTGGGGGAGTAAAGAAAGAAACTATATTCTACGCCAATGAAAAGGTCTATGTAGAACTAAATAGACGGATATTAAATGACAGAGATCCTAATTTTAAAATTGTCCCTGCGAAAGACGAGGCATATAAATCATTAGTCTCTAGTTCGTCCATATCCGTGGGACATTTAGAACCGCATGAAGTATTAGTTGTTCCAGATTGTATAACCAACTTTAAAGAAGATGTAATTCGGATCTTTGATGAAGAAGGCAAAGAATATCCAACTGTTATAGAAGTTAAGGATTATCCAATTGAGAACAACGCTTCAGATGGTTTTGGACTAATTTGTCCAGAACTAGCTCAAAAGTGGGGTGTTAATAGTGGTGCTTGCATAAGGAATTCTACTTGTAAAGGTATGGTTTTTCAGTTCGATTTTCATGCTTTTGCAAATGAGGCCGTAAGTAAACATGAGAAAACTTATTTCGTTCCAGATGTATGGGGAAAAGAACTTAAAGACATTAGGAAAGTCAAACTTATTCTAACCGCCTCCATGGTGAAATTGTGGAAAGCATATGATAGCATTGAGCATTACTTAGAATCATGCAAAAAGAATGGACACACATTCAGTATTACGAAATTTACACCTGAGAAACTTGAGAACGAAAGAGATTTGAATTATCAATTCGTACAAGCACTCGAAATGTCAGATTCGGATATCGAAGAGTTGGTTAACCCAACTATCAATAACATCAAAGACGTATTGAGTAACGACTATAGAAAAGCATTGATCTACCTAAAGGGAGATACATTAAAAGCAAGAAACTATGAAATAAAGAATTACGACTATTCAGATGCTCTAATGATAGAACCAAGATTGATGAACGACCCCTTTGTAAAAAGTAAAATCAAAAGTCTAATCGGGAAAAGGATTAATGATCTAAAGAAAGGTGACATATCCGTCCGAGCTAACTTTGCCACAGCATCTGGCGACCCTTATGCATTGTGCCAGTCCATCTTCAATCTTCCAGTAACAGGCATTCTGGAAGCAGGTGAACACTACTCAAGATATTGGAGTGATAGGGGAGTATCTAAAGTTGCGTGTTTCAGAGCGCCTATGTCAGTTGCAAACAATATTCGTATCTTAAATCTACAGGATTCTGATGAACTGAGATATTGGTATCAATACATGCCTACAGTCAATATCTTCAATGCTTTTGATACGACATGTCATGCTCAAAATGGTCAGGATTATGATGGTGACGCAAACCTCACTACTGACAACCCTGTACTGTTACGAGTTATCAAGGAATTGAAGCCAATCATGTGTGAGCAAGGTAAAGTAGATCCTAAGATTCCAACAGAAGATGATTACATAGAAGCTAATAAGTTATCATTTGGTGATGATATCGGAAAGGTAACAAATCGTGGTACTTCCCTTTATAACGTATTGGCAAAGTTCAAAATTGGCTCACTAGAACATGTAGAGGTTTTGAAAAGAATCATGTGTGTGCAGCACTATCAGCAAAATGCAATTGATAAAACTAAAGGGGCTAAATGGAAGCCATTCCCTAAAGAGTGGTATAAGTTAAAGGCTAACCAGATCAATGAAGACGACTCAGAAGAAGTAATTCAACAGAAATTGTTCAACCTAAGAATTTTGGCAGATAAGCAGCCATACTTCTTTATCTATCGGTATACTGAAACAGCAAATACATATAGAGACTATGTGAGAAAACATGAGGATAATTGTATTTTCAACTATGGAGTTAAACTCCATGAAATGCTAAAGAAGGAAGACAGAAGTGAAGTAGAAGAAAACTTTGTAACAAATTATTACAAATATATGCCTGTTTCGCTAGCCCCATCAACAATGAATCGTATTTGCTGGAAAGTGGAATCTGCTTTTGGTAGGAAAAAACGAAGTAACAAGAAGGACAAGTTTGATTATACAATGATGAAATCAGGAAACTCGTACAATCAAAGCCAGTTTAAGCAGCTACAAGGTCTATATAATGAACATAACAAGCTGATGCAAGAACATATGAAGATTAGCAAACATGATAATATTGACGAAGAAGAATCGATTGAAGATAGCAGATTGTTTGTTGAAGGGTTTAAAAGAAGAGCCTTAGATATTTGCAACAATGAAGTTGTACTAACAGACATGCTTTTAGATGTATGCTACTCGAAAAAGAACTCAGAGAAATCAAAGCAACTTGTATGGGATGTGTGCGGAGAACAGATAATCAAAAATTTACTGAAGGTAAGTGGTAATTCAATTAACATCCCTGTACAAGATGAAACAGGAGATGTTGAGTACAATGGTAAGAGATTCAAAATTATAAGATACAAATTCAAGGAGGGATTGGATGGATCAAATTCTGAATGAAGTGAAATACATAAATAGAATATTGAATGAAAGATATGTTGATCCAAAAACCTACAACTCACTGAGAATACTAGCAAAGTATTACGCCATCAAGGGATTAAAGAAAAAAGAAATACATAATGAAGTCTTTAAATATGCCTGCAAACATTACCTGAAAACACAAGAGAAAGGAGGAGTGAATAAAAAGTATGAAATGGATGAACTTGAAAAGGTAGTTACTAAGTATGTAAACAGTTTGACCAGTCAAAAGAAAAAGTTGGAAAAGGGTGGTAAAGTATTTAAATTATATGGGATAGAAAGCATAAGTATCACGAAAAATGAGTTATATAAAATTTCAATGTTAAGCAATCATGAATTGGAGAGACTTGCTTATGTAATGCTTGTACTTAGTAAAATCGCAAAAGCAAAATCAGATTATCTTGATGGTGTATATAGTATCTATTGCAACAGTGATGTTTTTAAAGAGTCGTTTCTTTCATACTCATATAAAAATAAATGTTTGATTAATGAAATGAAACAAACAGGACACGTACAGCCCAATGAAGAGTATGGTAATTCAAGATTGGTAAAGCTACTATATGCTGACAATGATAACGATTCAGAAATTGCTATTACTATTATAGACTTCAGGAACTTCGCTTATACATATGATCAGTACAGAGGCAGTAAGATGATAAAGAATTGTAGTGGGTGCAATGTTCTTTTTGAAAAGAGGTCTAGCACTCATAAATATTGCGATGCTTGTAAGAGGGAAAACGAATTACAAAAGACCAGAAAAAGAGTTATGAGATATAAAAATAAAAAGGTAACGGTTCGAGAAAGTGAAGAAAACCCTTGATAGATATATGTTTATCGTATATTTTTATATTCATCTTATATGAGTAGTAAGACAAAAAATACTCAACAGTGAGGCAATGTGGGGTGAGATGCCCACAGTTAACTATGTGTGGTGATATTCACCACTCACTAGATGCATGGTCTATCGCAGGGTTCAAGTTTGATAGACAGTGGGCAGTTCGTTCATCATGTCGATGAAGTTCCCTGAGAGCAACAGAGAATCCCACAAGAGAATATTGCTCACTTGTATTTGAAGGTGGTTTTATAGAAACGCCTTTTGCATGTTTTAGTAAGAAGCGTCTGCAATAAAGAATAAGATTTACTGATAAGTCCTACACACAAAAGTGGGGTCTTATCGAATGAATTGAGCCTATTGAAAGTTGGTAGGCAGCGATTTAGCAATCCACTTATCAATTTCATTAAGGCAGTCGTCAAACCAATTATAGACTGCTGACAATTATGCAGGAATTGACATGGGTCAAATATTAGAATGATTTAAGAGGATAGAACAGGCAGCTATCGCACCCGTTGTATTAATAACTAACGGTCATGAGATATCATGATGTCGATTGTGAGACGGGTCTTAAAAAAGCGTAATTGCTAAGAGATGTGGGATTGTCGCCCCACCTTGAATCATTTCTAGAACATTCTACAACATAAGAATGTCTATTAATACCTCTGGCTTAATTGCCAACTAGATATCTATCAAGCCGTAAGGCATGGCTCATTTATTGAGCATTGTTAAACACTTAAGCATAACTATGTTCTTTGCGACCATTCCCCTTTAAAGGGAGTCACATTAGATGTGTCCTTGCTGGTACGCTGGTAGGGATGAATTGATTAGATGAGGGAGCGCTTGAATGGTGCTTCCCTGATATTCATAGAACTGGGCGTGAAGCTCGAACGAAGAAGTATAATTGAACTACTGAACAAATATGTCCTGTCTGTTGATAGGATCGTCTATTTACAATTCAAAGATCATGTCAGGGATTACTGAACATTGCACGACCCACATTAATTGTGAAGGTCAGCGAGTGAGAAATTACTCGCAAGGATAGGGAGGGCTACAATTAAAACTTGAAGTCCTTTAAAATTTGTACATGAGACCCGATTGGGCAAATTGATTCACTTCATTGGGGATTGGTGATTTAATCATCATTCCCTTTTTTACATTGAAAGGTATGAGTAATATGTCACTAGTTGAAGATTCACCGAAAGTAATTGAGGATTTGTCTTATCAAGCAATCACTGTACATAAAGATGAGCTTAGTGTAGATACATATGGTGTTGTCCAAAGTCCATGGGAGCGTCAAATGAATAAGATGTTAACAGAATAATATATAAAAATAATCTGTATAAAGGGAGGTTTCGTATTTATGGCTAAGAACAATAGCAGCTTTGCAGTAACTGGCAATTTCGAAATGGATACAATGAAGATCGCAGAGGAAAAAAAGGATGGAATTAAGACATTTGATCTGCGAAAAGTATTGCGGAAATACGATGGTTACAAGGTGAAGTTCTCAATTTCCATTGATAGTGACGACTCCGAATTTCTTGTTGATGAGCAAGAAGACGAAGATGAACAAGAGTAAGAGGTGATTGAATGAATATCTCCCTACACCTTCGACAGTTAAACGAAAGTCTTGAGCAATATAAAGACCGCCTCGTCCTTAACAAAGAAGCCTACAATTTGTCTTGGAATGCTATTGCCCAATTATGGTTCGATCATGCTGATGATCGAAAAAGTGATGACTACTTTAGGAAATATCGTAAGAGACTTTTTAAAAGTGAAAAGAAAGAGTTAAAGACGGTTGATTCACAAGGTACAGAAATTGAGGATAAAATTATTCAATATGAAAAGACAAAATTCAAAGTTCAAGACCAAAAGCGCGAATATCGAAACCTGATTCGTAATGATGCACGTTTTGAGCATTTAAAAGAAGAACTCATTAGAGCTGTGCAGGAAATAGCTCAACTAAAGCCCCTCAATTGGAATAGACCATATCAATCTATTGGTGACAAGGAAGCTGTCGCACTCTTCTCTGATTGGCATTATGGCATTGTATCTGACAACTATTTCAATAAATTTAATCCAAATATCTTTCATGAGCGTGTTAAGGTATTAGTACATAAGACGATTGAATATGGCAAATTGCATGGAGTAAAAAAGCTCCATGTTTTTAATTTAGGTGATATTGTAAGTGGCATCCTTCATGTTTCAGTTCGAGTTCAAAATACAGAAGACATTATTTCGCAGGTTAAAGTGGTATCTGAAGTTATGAGTGAAGTGCTTGCTAAATTCTCAAGTGAGTTTGAGGAAGTAAAGTTTTACAGTGTTCGTGGAAATCATGATCGAGTAACAGCCAATAAACATGATGCGATCTCAAAAGAAAGCTTTGCTGATATCGTCCCATAGTTCGTGCAAGCAAGGACTGCTCACATTCCCAACTTGGAAGTAATGAACAATACATATGATGATGAAATGATTGTTGCGGATGTTGCAGGTCACACTGTTTTGGCCGTTCACGGACATAAGGATAGAGTATCTGAGGTAGCTCAGAATCTCACTGTCATGCTCAAACTATTCCCCGTTGTCGTTTGTATGGGACATTACCACCACAATTGGGAAAAAGAATTTAATGGCATTGATGTTATTGTAAACCCATCTCTATCGGGAACTGATGAATACGCTAGGGATATTCGCAAGGTAAGCAAACCTGCACAAAAGATGCTCATCTTTGATGAAACAGGTCAAATCTGCACTTATAAAATTTTATTGTAATATCCTCGACTTAAAAACCTCTTTAAAGTATCACATCAAATTAACGATGTGATTTTCTATAAGCGGTTTTTGCTGCTTTGGTGGGGATAGGAGAAATCTGAAAAGTGGAGTCCTCCCCTTCATTTCTCCACTACATTTTTTATGGAGGTGAATTGATGATTAGGGTAAAGAAAAATACAAGAAATAGAATTATACATGAAAAAAAACTGTGTACTAAATGCAATGGTGATAAAAGAATTGATACGAATTTTTATAAATCACTATCAGACCAGCACTCAGATGGTAGGTATCCAACATGTAAAGTTTGTTTGAAAAATGGACTACCTGATTTTAAAGATGAGTATACAGAACATGTTAATAAGGTTAAAGAATTACTTCTACAAATGAACCGACCCTTTATTTCAGAACTGTGGGATTCAACAGTAGTCAAGAATAAAGATAAAGATATTTTTGGATTGTATATGAAAAATGTACAACTAAATTACAATGAATTGACTTGGAAAGATAGTATCTTTGATTGCTCTACGAGTACACTGAAGACTATTTTTGAAGAAAGCTCTGATGAGGATTCAACAGAATATGATAATCAAAGAATTGAACTTTCCCTAGAGGATATTCAATCGCAGAAAGATTGTATTCGTTTACTTGGGTACGACCCATTTTCAGGATACTCAAAATTTGACCGTAAGTTTCTGTATGCTGAATTAATCCCTTACCTCGATGAAGAGACATTGGAGGATCAGTACAAAATATCAATCATCATTCAAATACTGAATAACAATAATCAAATACGTAAAATTGATCTACTTATTAATAACTTAAGTTCGGACGAGAAAGCATTTCTCAGTAACAGTGGAGAGATTAAGCAATTAACTTCAGTCAAAAAGCAAATTATCGAAAGCAATGACAAACTCTCCAAGGAAAATGCCATTGCCATTAAACATCGTGGCGATAAGAAGGCTGGTCGCAGTACTTTAGGGTACCTAATGAAAGATCTACGTGAACTTGGCTTTGAGAATGCCGAAGAAGATTATTACGATATGAAAAAGGCTTATGGAATGCAGGTTACAGCAGACATAAGTAACAAGAGCATTCTTTCACAGTTGAACTTTGATGAAAAAGACTTGGAAGACATGTTAAAAGAACAGCGTGACTTGCTTTTAAACTATCAAGATAAAATTATGGAACTTGAAGAGAAATTGCGTCTCGCAAATGAGCAAATTCTCGAATTGAAAAAGAACGGTAGTGAGAGTCAATGAAAAAAAGCCGTTCAAAAGATATATTGTCTCAGCGAAAAATTGACTTATACGAGAAGAACTCGAAAATTATTAAGTTCTGGCGTAGAAATCCAGTAATTGCCTGTGAACAGATATTGGGAATAAAATTATTGGATGCACAAAAATACATACTTCAAGAGTCGTGGACTAAGCCTTACGTTTTGTGGTGCTGCTCACGTAACTTTGGTAAAAGCTTTCTTGGCGCTATTTTTATGATTCTTAAGTTTTTACTCTTCGAGAATCAGCAGATATACATTATTTCAAGTGTAGGATCTCAATCTCAAGAGACATTTATGAAGATCGAAAAAATCGCCAAACAGCGAATTGAATCTACTAAGTCTCTAAAAGACATCTTTAGAACTGAAGTTGTCACCAGCCCTGCTAATCAGGATGGTTTTACACACAACCCCGCAAGTTTTCATACCATGTCCTATAATGGCAGTGAAATTTTTACTCTAAATGGCAATCCTGACAACAACAGATCAAAGCGCGCGACCCTTGTTTTCTTTGATGAGGCTGGCTTCTCCAGTGACGAGATTGTTCTCATCAGTGAAGCTTTTGCAACACAAGATAGTAACTTTGCTACATCTACTGACGAAGGGTTCAACCTTGACACCCAGCGGAAAAAGAACCCCACTCAATTGATATATGCTTCCTCTGCAAGCGATATTGACACGATTTTCTTTAAAAGATATAAAGAGTTCTCTAAGAAAATGTTCTTAGGAGACACTCGATACTTCGTTGCGGATATCCCTTGTGACATACCATTGAGCCCTTTAATGGATGGAGAGGTTCACCCTCCCCTATTGAAAAAAGAACAAGTAGAAAACGCAATGAAGGGTAATCGAGAAAAAGCAAATCGTGAATATTACAACCGATTTACTACCGATGGTGGTGACACACAGGTATTCAAGCGTGGCGTATTGGTTAGAAACTCTACAAACCAATTACCTGAGTTATTTAATGCTACAAATAAAGACAAATTTATTTTAGCATTTGACCCTGCACGCAGCTATGACAATTCAATTTGTTCTGCGATGAAAATCTTTCAAGATCCACATGTGGGCTGGATAGGTGAAATTGTAAATGTTGTAAGCATGGTAGATGTTGAGAAGAAAAAACGAACGCCTATGAAAACCCCCGATCAGATAAAATACTTCAAAAACATGCTTCTAAATTATAATGGCAAAGCTCCCGATTATCAGAATATCATGGGAGTGTTATTTGACAGTGGTGCAGGTGGCGGTGGGATAAGTGCCTTTGCAGATAACCTTTTAGATGAGTGGGTTGATAGCAACGGAATAAGACATAAAGGTTTGATTGATCTAGGGCATGATGAGTATAAAGACTACGCACACAAGTACCCTAATGCAGTAAATAAACTTAAATTAATCTCACCGAAGAAGTATAAAAAACAAATGGTTGAAGAACTCAAAGAGTTATTGGACTTAGACTTGATCAAGTTTACAAAAGAATATGACAACAAAGGTTTTATCAATTTGATCATTGATAATGAAAAAGAGAGAAGCATCAAAGAGAAACAATTAACAATAGAAGAGGAAATTGCTTTAACTAATATAGACTATATGAAAGAAGAAACTGTAGCTATACATAGATTTAAGTCTTCAAATGGCAATGTTAGTTATGATTTACCAAAGGACAAGGAAAGCAAAATCGGGGATGATAGATTTTACACCCTATTAATGCTAGGTCATTTTTTATATGAGTTAAGGCGAGAAGGAATTACTAACAAGAAAGAAGACGAAATCGATTGGACTAGTGCTCCTACATTCGTTTCATCAGTGAGTTTTTAAGATTGGGAGGTGAGAAATTGTCAAATGAAAACGAAAATTTTAAAGTAGTCATCGCTTCAAAGGCTGATGAGGACACCATTGTTCTTACTTCACAAGAACAGTCGCAGCAATGGCTTGAGCAAGCATTTTCCAAATTTAATAATAACTATCACCAATACTCATCATATCTAACTGAATCATCATTGGGTAGAACACCTATATCGAATGACACAATTGACGACCTTGCAGATAACCCACAAGGGAACTTAGAAAAGGTAAAAAAGATAAACGCTTATGCTCGTTATTTTATCAATAAGGATGACTTAATTGGTAAAGTATATGAAACCATTGAGAGTAACATAAATACTGATATTAAACTATCTTATAGGGATTTTTCAGGTAATCGCAACAAGCAGAAGCAATTAGAAAAAGCTAAGGGAATTATTAACGATTTTAATAAACAAATTAATATAAGAAGTTTATTGAGGAAGTCAATACCTCTAGCTTATTCTGAAGGTAACTATCCAATGTACTTAAGAAAAAACAACGAAGGAAGTTATGTTGTAGATCATCATCCTTTAGGCGTAGTAGAAGTTAGTGATTATGAAATTGATGGTGAACCTTGCCTATTAATGAACATAAATGAGTTAAAGGGCAGATTACAAAAGATAAACAAGAAAACTAAAAAAGGTAAGAGCCTGTTCTTTAATGATACAGCAGAAGAAATTAAAAATACTTACCCACCTGAAGTGTACGAAGCCTATACCAGTAAGGAACCATACGCGAAACTTGATGTTAAGCACTCAGGCATACTAAGAGTGAACAACATGGGACGCAAGTATGGGGTAACACCAATCTTTCGGACTTTTGAGTCTTCCATGATGCTCAACACGTTCGAAAAAACAGACAGGGTAAATGCCAAGGCCAAAGGTAAGAAAATCATTTTTCAGAAGCTGCATAAAGAAATCTTAGGGGCAGACTTCTCCAAACAAGGCTTTGAGCAAATGGCGTATGCTCATGATTCTCTTATGAGGGCATGGAGAAATGAAACAGTTATGTATACGGGTGCTCCATATGTAGAAGATATCAAGTACATCGAGCCTAAAGTTGAGAACATTAATATCAACAATGTTAACTACTATAGAAGTAAAATTATGACTGCACTAGGAATTGGATTCTTAAATCAGGACTCAAAGCAGACCTTTACAGTTGCAAACATATCTATTCGAGAACTCATGAAAACAATCAATAAAATCTCTGAACAACTGGAAGATATTCTAGAGAAATGGTACAAAGTTGTTCTCCAAGAAAACAATATCCCAATTGAATTCTATCCAACGATTAAAGTTATTGACAGTGAGCAGCTAGAGAGCGAGATAAAGTTCAAACTGGCAGAAATTCTATTTAGTAAAATGAATGCGAGTTATTCTACTGTATTTAGTATTTTGGGTGTTGACTTGGAAGATGAGAAACAGAAACGGGCACAGGAAAATAATGAGGGACTGGATGAGGTATTTACGCCTAGATTAACCTCTTATACAAACTCAGGGAATTCACAAGGTAGGCCTGTTGATAACAACAATCCTGACAAACAGCTTCAAGACCAAGACAGGAGAGGTTCTGAATGAAGTCGCTAATTAATTGCCCTTGCTGCGGTGAGGAAATGTCACTCATCATTGAATCTGATCAAGTAAAGAGTATCACTGTTAATAGTTCTTTTGAAACTTCAGAATCCAATATTAAAGAATTGCTATTGGAACATAACATTGAATTTGGTTAGAAAGGTGGTGATATATTGAACAAAGAGATTATCAAAATTATTAGCACTCATAACTTAATCATTAGTGAATCAGACAATAACGATACCCTTGATGCCAAATTCATCATTTGTGATTTCTGCCCAAACAAAAATGATGTTATGTTAAATCGAGACACAATTGACACTTGGATTGATACTTTACAGATAAAGCCCTTAGTTGGAAAAGTCATTACAAAGAGCAATGGAACTCAAGATTTTTCTGGACACAATGTAAAGCTTGTAAAAAAAGTAGATGACGATGGCAATGAATATACAGATATTGAATTTGATACTTCAGCCTTTGGAAGTTTTTATTCCTCATCAATCGAGACGATGGATGAACATGAATACATAGTTGCAAGTGCGAAAATTTGGAAGAGATTCTCACAAGCACATGATGTAATCAAACGAAGAATTGACTCTAAAAAAGGGATAAAAACCTCATGGGAAATTCAAGTTATCGAGAGTCACTATGAGACTATAAACAACAAACAAATAAAGGTAATCGACAAAGGCGTGTTCATCGGACATGCTTTGCTTGGTGAGAATGTAGATCCTGCCTATGATTCCAGTGGGATTTTACAAGTTGCGTCTGTAGAAGAGGTTGATACAGAGCTGGCAGAAGCATTAGCAAATGATATTAAAAAAGCAGAAAGGGAGGATGAAGCAAAAATGCCAAAGAGTCAAACGGACACTTCAGCACTTACTACAAGAGATTTGCATCAAAAGGTATACGAAGCGCTGAACCCAAAAGGTTGGAACAGTAATCCGTACTATTCAGTATGGGAAATCTATCCTGAAGAACATAAGGTACTTGCTTATGATATTGATCGCACTTCTGAAGACGAGTATATGGTATTTACCTATTCCGTTAATGAAGATGTAATTTCAGTTGGTGAAGGCACTGTAACTAAACTGAGTAATATTTTAGCTGAAAAGAAGCTGGTTGATGATCAAGAGTTTTCTAAAATCCTCAGTGAAAAAGATGAGGCTCTTGTCTCTGCAAGTGAAAAAGTAAAAGATTTGCAGGCGCAAGTTGACGAATTAACCCCCTATAAAGAAAGGGTTGAATCTTTAGAGCAAGCCGAAAGAGACCAGAAGCATGCTGAAAAGATGGAAGATTTAAAAGAAATTGCTATGAAAGGTGGATTAATTTCAAAGCAAGAGCTTGATACATCTGAAGAGATCAAGTCAATGATTGAAGCACTTGATGAAAAAGGCATTAAAGCTGTAATTGCTGAACGTTTCATCAAGAGATTAGAAGAGAATTCACCAACAGTGGTGACTTCTGAAAAACAGAACAAGAATAATGTAAAGACTAACATTAATACTGATATGGATTTAATCGACTATAAAGTAGTAATGTCATCGTTTTTAAATAATAACTAAAATTATAGGAGGCATAAAAATATGCTTAGAAGTTTGCAAACCATTCCCCATAAAAATGCAGATGCCATGTTCAAGGCAGCAAGTGAAGTTACTCGTGGTCGACTCGTTCAGAAGAATCATGTAACGAAAACAGCAGTTCTACCTACATCTCAAGAGGGACTTTACTTCATTAATAAGGATAATTATCCTGTTGGCATTATGAGTGCAGAAGGTGAGTTATCTGATTACGATTCACGCCTTGAGAAGATTCAAGCAGGAGAATCTGTTGTACTTGAAACACCACTACATGGCGAGCGCTATGGGACTAGTGAATATGTACCAGATGGACTTGTTGAGGGTGATCATCTTGAGGTTGAAATCACTTCTGGCGTCAATCAAGGAAAACTTAAGAAAAGTACAGATGTAACTAAATTTAAGTATTGCGGAACCATTAATGACAATGGTCACACCCTTGCAGTAATTGAAGTACTTTAATCTCACACAAATGGAGGAAATAATACATGCTACATACTGAAATTTCTAGTCTCATGAATGAAAAGGGCAAGATTGCTGAATGGGCTTCCAAGGTTGAATATAAAAAGGTTTTGGATGCCGAAGAAAAAGAAATGTCGTCAGTGATTGATGCTTGGGCTAAAAATATTGGAGAGAAAGGCCATGATCCAAATTTAGAACTTTCCAGCTACATTGTAAAAGTTGTGACTCCTGAAATCTATGATGCTCCTGATGAACTGTTGGATTCAATGTTTGATCGTGGTAACATTGGCGAATTTGACGACTCTCAAGTTACAGAAACACCGAAAAATACACTGATTGCTTATGAGTCTGCGAAAGGTGGTAATGTAGATAAGTCATATGTTGACATTACTGTTACAAAGCCGAGATTTAAGCATCGACAAGTAGAAACAGCAGTATCATACGCAGATCTTCGTAGAAATGGCTATAAAACAATTGCTAACCTTACCGTTTTCAGTGAGGAAGCACTCAAGAATAAAATGTTCTTTGACGTTTTCAATGACGTGGATGTAGCTGCTGCTGGTGGAGAGCAATTGATTGTGGCAGGTGGGACTAATCCAACTCAAGTCGCAATGGATGCATTGGCTTTATATCTGATTGATCGTGGGGAGAATCCATTTAGCGTGTCCTTGAGCAAGTATGCTCAGGCGATTATGAATATGTCAGGTCGCACAAGTTTCATGAACGATGAAATGAAGGGTAAGTATAACCGTTATGGTCTCGCAGATTTCTATAATGGGGTTAGAATTGGTCACATTTCTGGAGCAAAACGTACAGGAGATAACCAGCAACTGCTTCCTGACAAGCGCATTTTTGGTATTGCAGGTAAAATTGGCACACTAGATATGCGGGGACAGATTCGAGTATATCAAACATTCGATAATAATCGTGAAAAAGTTGATCTGAAAATTACGGGCTTTGAGTATGGCGTTGCAATCACTAAATTAGACAAAATCGCTAAGATTGTAATGTCTTAATTGAACGGGGGCATGAAGATTTCATGCCCTAATCCAATCCTTGGGAGGAAATGTTAATGTCTATTACAGACAGTACAGTAATTAATATCTATAATGTGACAGATAATCAAGTGGCTATTTCAACTTATTTAAAACCGTCTGGAATTTTACTTGAGGCCACCAGAGATGACGTCCCTTACGCAATTCAGTTGACAGTTGCAGAGGTAAAAGGGATTAATACCCAATCAAATGTATTCAAAGAAGGGATCTTGCGCTTTGATACAGAGCTAGAAAAAGAAATCTATGAACTATTGGGAATACGCGATTGGGAAGAAATCCTATCTGATCAGCAAATCCGAGAGACTATTTTACGTCCATCTGTCGATGCACTGCAAAAAGTAATTAAGACAAATACACCATCTATGATTGAACGATTCAGGGGTATGCTTGTCATGCTTGAGAATTCAAGAATATATGACGTATCTCAGAAAGCGAAAGAAGTGATTTTGGCACGTTACTATGAGATCTATCAAAACACGCGTGTATCCAATATCATTTTGCAAGTACCACAGGAAAATAAAAGCATCGATGAAGATCAGCTTACTAAAATTAAAGAAGAACTGGCAGCAAAAATTCGTGAAGAGTTGATGGCAGAATTAAAAGCGCAAAAGGAATCTTCGAAAACCTCAAAAGGAAAAAATGTAGAACAGAGCCAAGAGAGTCAAGAGGTTAAAGAATAAGAAGGGAGAGCATGTTCTATGTCAACGGCATGGTCTTCTGTCTATGATGTATTCTTTCGAAAGATTGAAAAGGATGCAGATTTCTTCTCGTACAACAACATTGAACCTGATGAAGCAGTGGAAATAGCGAAATTAAGAGTTAAAGGGTATCTTCAGGAGGCTGTATCAAGATTAACAATGAATGGTACTCCAGACATTGACTTTACTGATTACGATGCGGATTTAGAAGTGTTCAATGTTGATTTAACCAACAACGAAATAGACCTATTGGCTAATATCATGAGAGAGAAGTATTTTGAGAAAGATCAATCAAAATTGAAGGCATTCCAAGTTCGCTTTTCACCAAAGGATCTAAATGTCTTTTCTCCTGCTAATGAAAGAAAGACTTTCATGGATATGTTTGATGTAATTACTAAAGAGAATGATCGATTAATAGCACAATACTGCTCAAGAGACAGAATTACTGGGAAACTAAAGCAGATTAATTATGCCCAGTATTCTTCTGAATAGGAGTGGACAATGGATATCTCCTATTTTCGAAAAATAAACAACATGTATAAGACTACTACGAAAAAAGAAGTAGAAGTCTATAACACAAAGAAAAGCATGTTATTGGATTTTGAAGACAATCCACTACCAATTTCTGTACAAATTGACGGACAAGATAGAGAAGTTTTCATTATGAGTTCGTCTAAGGAGAAAATGAAAAAGGTTCTTTCTAAGCCTGATGAACTTATCAATATGGGTAGCTTAATCGAATGGAATACTTCTTATTGGCTGGTTGTAGAAAAAGAGCCGAATGAGGAACTTCACTCTAATTGTAACATGAAGAAATGCGAGTCCTCTTTGAAATGGCTAAATTCTGAAGGTGAGATTAAAGAGGCTCCGTTTACTCGAAAGTTTAATTCGTCTGCATATCCACTTCAGGACGATAGATTTATGATACTGTCCAAAGAAAGACGTGTCATTTTAGTCCAGTCCAATAAAGACACAAAGCTAATTAAGAAAGACAGACGTTTCATTTTTGATGAGCGCTGCTGGAAGGTGATTGGCTATGATGGACTAGTTGAGGGACTACTTGAGTTAACACTTGAGGAAGATCAATTTCATGACACTCTTGATAACGTTGAATTACGGATTGCGGAGTATTATGGAAAAGTTGCTAACTACAAAGTTCATATTCTAAATGGTAGTAGTAGCAGTCTTTCCCTCGATGACAGTTTACAATTGACAATTCGTGTTACAAATAATGAGTCAACTGTTGATTCCCCCATCCTGCTCTTTTCGTCATCAAATGAATCAATTGCCACAGTTGACGTGAATGGATTAATCACCCCGATATCTGTTGGTGAAGTGGTTATCAATGTCGAGTGTAATGGTGCGATATCAAACATCACACTACAAGTAACCGAAAAAAGAGTCTATAACTACACACTTGATATCTTAGGCAGTTCAGAGATCAAGATAAATCAATCTCAAGAATATCAGGTCATTTTTTATAGCAATGGGACTCCAATACATGATAAGGCCACTTTTACATTAACATCGTTAGATGGCACCCCTACTACGCTTGCCTCAATTAAAACAACCACAGATAATTCCTGTGTAGTTACTGCTGGCAAAACAACTGGTAAGCTTCTTCTACATGCAGCAAATCAAAATGGATTTATAACGGGAAGTAAAGAAATTAAAATTAAATCACTAATATAGGAGTGTTGAATGTGGGTCAGGCAATCATCTCCTTGGATAAACTCTCTGTCGAGAGTTTCATTTCAAGTGGAACTAACAACAACTATCTAATTTTCAAACCACTCCCCTACTCTCGTCAAAATAGCAGTGGGATTGATGGTCACCTGCAATTCAATGGTATTACAGCTACAGAAATTGTTGATGCAGATCTTGACGTAGCACTAACAGGTTCGGATTATGCGTTTGCGGTTGGGACGGACAATAAGATTAAGCTCGCATTCAGTAAGACCCTTCATGCGACTAAGGCTGAGGCAATGAATGTGCTTAAGAATGTAGATGTCACTTATGAATTGGGGAACCTCAAGTTAGATGGAGATAACTACACACTTATTGCTCGTGATAGCACAGGTCAAGAAGTTCACGCTACTACTCCTGTGACACTAGATCAAGCAATGAAGATTGTCAATACTTTGGACATGAGTCGGGACACTAACTCAGATGGCTTTATTCGTTATGAATTAGTTCATAACTTTATTGTTAGTTAGCAGGTGGTTCAATGGCTAACTTTGAATTCCTAAGCGAAAATTTGAACAATGTCTTGTTAGAATTGATGGATTCTCAAGAGCTGTGTAAGTTATTGCAGTATCCTTCATATGACCCCTTATCAGAGCCAGATATTGAAGATACTTCTGAACTTTTATTTAATAAAATTCATCCCTATCCCAGAGTTCCAGATGTAATTGCTACAGCTACTAGCAATCTCAATGTAATTTTTGATTCTTTTACTCTTGGAGATGTAAACAATATCAAAGAAGGTCTGTTAAAGTTTACTATTCTTGTTCATAACGATCTTTGGAGAACGAATGGTGCCTTAAGGCCGTTTTTAATCATGTCTAAGATAGATAATATCTTTAATGAGAAAAGGATTGTTGGCCTTAAAAAATTGAAATTCGAAAGAGCGAATTTCATTTGGGCTAATGAGAATTTTTCTGGATATCAGGTTAGTTATAAAATGGTTAATGCAAATTAGGTGGCGCATGTGAAGTTAAATCATATCTTAGGATTACCACAGTATGTTGAAGGGGTTGGAGAGATTCATCCTGTCTTAATAAAGGAATATGATAGTTTCCAAGAGTGTTCTTATCCTCTTTACTACTCTAAAGCGCACTTTAAAGGCATGGATGAATATCCATTGTTGGATTTAATAGTGTTTGGAACTGGTGATAACAAAATTACCTCTAATCTGGAGAATCTCTTTTCATTAGTGCTTAGAAAACAGGTGTACTTTGATTCAACTGATACCCATTACGGGTTTGTTATAGAGGAAGACAAAGCTATTTCAAGTTCAAACTATGATCTAATTAGAACAGTCATTATGAAGCAAAACATCTTGTTTGAGCAAAAAGTATATGACAATCCATTAGTTCAGCAGTGGGCAGAAAAGGTCATGAAGGCTAAATCAAAGAACGCTGCAAAAATTGGTGCTGAGGAAATGCTTTCGACAGTTTCAGTTTTTAAAGGCGCCTCATATGACACTCTTGCTGAACAGACATATTACCAACTGTATGCTGACTTTCTTCGAATCAATAAATTCAAGGCTTATGACACTTCTATACAAACAGCTCTTACTGTAGGAAGTAAAGATGTAAAGATTGAGAATTTTGCTGAAGAGGTTAACATGTACAACAATCCATACGACGATCTATTTGTTAGCTCAGGTAAATTAAATGATCTAAATAATGCAATGAAATAGAAAAGTAGCCATAAATAGCTGCTTTTTTAATTTATAAAAATACAAAAGAAAAGGTGATTATATTATGGCTTTCGTAGCAGACGTTTTTGATGCTATTTTAATTGATGTAGATACAGGAGACACAATCGCAACAACTACCCTCCAATCAGGTAATCTTGAAGTTTCTGTTTCTGAAAATGAAATTCGTGGTGGTAAGGGTAATGCTCTATTGGGATTATTGCACGTTTCTCGAGACATTAATGTGTCATTGACAGATGCAGAATTTAAGTTTGAGTGGATGGCTAAACAACTTGGTCAAACTGTAATTACTGGAGCTGGAACTGCTTATGCTATGCCTGAATGGTATACAGTCATGGACAATGCTGGCGCAAAGGAAATTACACTGAAAGAGGAGCCAACAAGCATTGATAGTGTTGTTCTCTTTGACAAGAATGGCGTAAAACTTACTAAAACAACTGATTTCACATTGGACGAGAAAGTAATTACCATTACGAAAACTGGAGTCAATGCTTCTGATAAAGTGGAAGTCCGTACCTTTACATATGCAACTGCTGCAACCACTCAGACAATCAATATCGATAGTTCTGTTTTTGCTAAAGGGGTTAAATTGATCCTTGAAACAATTGAGATTTCAGGGGATGAAAAACCACTTAATAAGATCCAATATCAGTTCCCTTCTGCTGTACCTGCTGGCAACTTCTCTATTCAGACATCCTCTGAAAGAAGCGCACAGGCCCAACAGTTCGATCTCAAAATTCTTAAGCCATCTGACAGCACTATCGTTGGTCAAATCGTTCGAATTCCAATTGCAGCCTAAAAAGGATAAGTATGTGGGTAGGGGATCAAACCTCTACCCATTTCTTTAACAATCAAATAAAATTCTGGGAGGAATTATATAATGTCAAATGTAAAAAATCTTTCTCTTTCTCACCTGAAGAAACAAGATGCTGAAAAATACAAAGAAAAGAAGCAAGTAGTATTTCATGATGGGACTAAAGTAGATGTAGACATGGCATTTCGACCATCTGTACAAAATGATTTGAATACCGAGCTGTTGAAACTGTTTCAAGACGTAATCAAGAAAAAAGAAAAGGCAGATGGTGGTGAAATTACTGCTGTTGCTCTTTGCTTGATTATTAAGTACTTTACCTCAATTGAAATCAAGGGCGCTAAAACATTTAATGATTACATTGAGATGTACAACATTATTGAGGATAACGAGTATTTACAACCCATTGTGCAAGCCTTCGAACCAAGCGAACTACAAAAATCGATGGATAGCATTAACAATATTATTGGTCGATGGACAAAAGACATGGAAAGAGTAATTGAGGAAGTTAAGTTTAAACGATCATTGGAGGAGAATCCTTCTGATGGTAACATTCAAGAACTTGAATGATCTAGCTAAGTATGTAAATACTCAGTCGAAACAATCCTTGAAAGACGAAATTGCCCCACTTGTTAAATCCAAAATGCAGTCTCATGTAGAATCTGATGTGTACTCCGTATACGTACCATCAATTTATGAGAGAACTGGTGGATTAAAAAGGGACATTGATATAAGAGAAACATCGAATGGTGTTTCAGTTGTACCTACAAGAACTGATGAGGTTACAGGAAACTACATACCACACACAGTGGAGACAGGACAGGGATATTTGTATTCAGGTTATGGGTTAGGCTATGAAAGACCAAGGCCATTCGTTGAGAATACGGTAAAGGAATTACAGAGTACAGGTGAACATGTAAATAAGCTGAGGCAAAGCCTACAAGCTAAGGGCTTGAGTGTGAAGTAGGAGCATAGGATCATGTGCTTAACAGTGCCAATAGAATATCCAACTGTCTGTTGGCAGTTTTTAGAGCATGATTCTATGTTTAGATTCATCTGTTTATATATTGAGTGGAATATTGAGTAAATTTTGTTGTATAATTGTGGTAAAACTGGTGCGAGGTACTTCATATGATTAGACAATTTGCACTTATACTTATTTGCTGTTTAATACTTCTTGTGGGATGTAGTAGTGAGTCTACAATTCGTAAGGAATTATACGATGATTCTTTGAAGTACTATAATTTAATGAATGAACGTGTTGTTGCTATAGAAACTTATACAGAAGAAGATAAGAAGAATTTGAAAGCGTATGATGATAAATATACAGCTATACTGAACGATCTAAACAAAGAAGAAAGAGCTTTATATGCAACTATTGGTGGAATGGCTATGTCCCTTGATTTGATTAATGAGACATATTCGATTCTTGGTAAGGAAGGTATTAAAGAGACAGTAGAGGATTTTGTAAGAGATAAACTTGAAGCTGGAAAGATCTTAGGAGTAGAGTAGTAGATCAATTTAATATATTTCTGTTAACCACTCAATTATTGGGTGGTTTTTTCTATTTAGAAGGAAGTGATAACATGTCAAATGGGCAACATAATCTTTCTATTGAACTTACTGGTCAATTAAATGTTGGTCGCACAATTTCAAACCTTAACACTCAAACCAAGGCATTGGAAAAGTCTGCACAACTTAAAACACTTAACTTGAATGCGAAAATTGACCCTAAAGTTCTCAACGAGTTACAGTCTCAGATTAAGCAGATGCAATCATTGCTTGGAACTAATAAGATTAGGATTTTTGATGAAAAGGAAATCGCAAAGTTTAATCAAGGAACTCAAAAAGTATTCCATACTGTTCAAGATGCTGTAAAAGAGTATCAGAAATTTGGTCAGGTTAAAGTTGATAAGAATTTTAATCCACTCACAGGAAAGCTAAGGGATTTTACTTTAGAAGTTAAAAAGGCTGATGGGATAGTTGAGAAATTAAAGTTCGATTTAATCCATGTAGCAGAAGGTGCAAAATTAAATAATCTTTTTCAACTGAATAATATAAAAACGACTGATACAACCAACAAAGTATTAGCTCAAATAAGACAGCAAAAAGAAGAGTTACGTACCTTAGCCAGAGAGCTAGCACAAGTTGGAGCACTTTCAAAAAGTCAACTCGGTGACTTAGGAAAAGCGATCAATCTAAGTTCAACAGTTAAAGATATTGAAAATGCGAAGCAAAAATATCAGCAATTGCTAAACACTCAAAAAGAAACACTCAAGGTAACTAGTGCCCAACAAAAGGTGAATAGCGATCAGCAAAAAGCGAGACAGCAAGAAGTTGCAAATAATGCAGTACTCGAAAGACGTCTTGCGACATACAAAGAAATAGCTAAAATGAAATTGCAAGATTTAAGAAGTACATATGGATATAAAGTCGATCAATCTGCAACGCAAAGTTGGCTAAACAATGTAAATCAGTTAAATACATCGATGCCAAATCTAAAGCAGAAAATGCAAGATTTAAACACCTCTTTTAGGCAGATATCATCCAATGCTAAAGAAGCTAGCAAAGAAGGTGCTTCATTTGGGCAGGCATTTGGTAATGCGCTGCCAAAATTCGGTTTGTGGATGGCTGCAAGTAGTGTATTTTATGGATTTTTTAACGTTCTTCAAAACGGAATTAGTCATGTAAATGAGCTAAATAAATCCATGACGGATTTATCAATTGTCTACATGAAGAGTCAGAGTGAAGTTGCAGGCTATGGTAAAGAAATGCAAAAAATTGGTGTTGAGATGTCTATCACCACCAATGAACTTGCTAAGGGTGCAGCTGAACTTGCAAGACAGGGCCTCTCTCAAGGTGAAGTATTTGCACGTATGCGTACAATTACAGAGTACGCCAAGATTTCTAATCTCTCCTTCAATGAGTCGGTTGAAATCATGACTGCCTCCATCAACAGCATGGGCGTTACTGCTGAGCGTGCTGCTGATGTGTTTAGTTACATGGGCGATGCAACTGCTACTGGCGCTGATGAAATTGGTAAAGCGATGCAACGTGTAGGTGGTACTGCTGGAGCAATTGGCATTGAATTCGAAAAGGTTTCTAGTTGGATTGCCGTTGTGTCTTCGCGAACTAGGGAATCAGCGTACACGATTGGTAACAGTATTAAATCGATCATTGCTCGTGTTCAGTCTCTTAAGGAAAACGGCTTTGATTCTGAAGATGGAACCAAAGTTAATCAAGTAGCAAAAGCACTTGCTGAAGTAGGTATTCAACTTGTAGACTCAGAAGGTAATTTTAGAAACTTTGGCACTGTGATGGATGAACTTGGTGGCAAATGGGATACGCTGTCTAATCGACAAAAGGCCTATGTCGCAACTACAGTTGCTGGTTCTTATCAGCAAGCTCGATTCCTCAATTTAATGGAGGGTTATGGTGAAACTGTTGAACTGTATAAAGAGTCATTAGATTCAGCAGGAATTGCCCATGAGAAATTTGAACTTTATCAAGAAGGTACTGCTGCAAAAGTAGATAAACTAAAAGCCAGTG
Organism: Brevibacillus sp. NRS-1366; assembly: GCF_050467985.1. Classification (NCBI taxonomy): domain Bacteria; kingdom Bacillati; phylum Bacillota; class Bacilli; order Caryophanales; family Paenibacillaceae; genus Brevibacillus; species Brevibacillus sp. NRS-1366. Next base: position 38,460 of record NZ_JBITPN010000043.1, read on the forward strand.
TCGAAGGTCTATACCAGACCTTCCTTGAGTCTAGTGCCATTAACGGAGCCGTTACTTTATTAACTAATTTATCTGAGGCTATGAATAGGGCAACAGATGATTCAAACTCTTTATCCTCGGCAATCTTCAGTGCATTTTCTACTCTTCCATATGTTCAAAGTTCTAAAATGGGCATTGATTTCCTCAAAGATTTTGGTGACGAGGCAGCGTTTGAGAAACGTATACAAAATCAAGCAGATACTATTCTAAAGACGTATTCAACCAATCTTGAGGAGTTAGAAAAGTTATCTGAAAGATATAAGGAATTAAGTAAAAATAAAGATAATCTGAATGTAAATCAAGAAAAAGAGTATCTTGATGTTCAAACAAAGCTTGCCAAGCTTGTTCCCATTCTCATCGATTCCTATGATCAAAAAGGGCAGGTTGTCTTAAAGTCCAGTGATGCTCTGGAAGAAGAACTTAAACTTGCTAAAGAGATTTATGAAACTGAAAAAGAGCGTAGAGCACAAAATGCATCTGATGATTATGCACAAAAGCTACAGAAAATAGCTGAACAGCAAACGAGAATTAACGAGCTAAAGCAACAAGTCAAAGACTCGAAAAAAAATGGAGATTTAGAACTTAAGTTAAAACTTGACTTTCAAGTTGGAGAAGCTCAAACAGAGTTAAATAAACTCAAGAGTGAATTAGGTTCAAATGTAAAAGACCTTCAAAATATTCAACGTGAAGTTTCAGGAATCAAACTGGGTGATGAATACAAGAAAATCGTTGATGATGTAATTTCATCAATTGACTTCTCAGGAATGAACTTTGCTGAACAGCAAGCGAAGTTTGATCAGCTCAATACCTATATCAAAACTCTCCAAAACTTCAATGAGGATAAGAGCATAGGGTCGGAAGAAAAAGCAAAAGCGTTTAAATCCATTGAAACAGGTATTAAACAATTACTTGCTGAGTTTGGTAGAACACCAGAAGAGACCCAGAAATTCATTAATGCGCTACATCAAATAGATGCTGCGACAAATAAAGCAGTCAATCCACTTGCTGAGCTAACTAGTGCACAAGCAGGCTTACAGAAATCATTTGAGGAAACTGCCAAGCAGGTCGAGCCATTAAACGTTCTACTTCAAGAAGTTGCAGAAGGTAAATCATTATCTGCAAGTGAAGCATACGAATTAATTCAAAAAGAAGCAGAGCTAGCTAAAGCAATTTCCGTTGAAAATGGCGTAGTAAAGATCAACACAGACCTTGTAAGAAAACTTAGAGATGAGAAAATAGCAGCTCATGAAAAAGGACTGCAATTGCAACAACAGGAATTACAGAACATGCAGTCAGCATTAATTTCTAAGTTAACAATGTATGGGGTTGAAATTAAACAACTTGATGACCTAAATACTGCTAGACAAAAGTTAGCAACTGGTCTTCAAAACGCTAAATCGTATGGTGAAGCTGTAGCTCTTGGTTCGGCAATTGGACAAGTTAATGACTTACAAAGTGCGCTTGATGAGAATAAAAGAAATATTGAATTTGCCAAAGCTGCCTTAAAAGATGTTGGCGTAAAGTCCAAAAGCGGTTCAAAAACCAAGTCTGAATACACACCTATCACTGAAGAGGCCAAGAAATTAATTCAGGCAGAAAATGAACTAGCACGTATTCGACAAGAGCAATCAAAGTGGACTGAAAACTCTGTTCAATATCGTCAAAGTTTGGCTGATGAGCGTAAAGAGCTTGAGAAGATTATTACACTTAAACAACAAGAATTAGCAACTGTAGAAAAGACACAGCGTATTGGTGGAAAGTCTAATAAGGTTGGTGGATCTACAAAGGATTCTGATGAATCGTTCAAGAGAGCCGAAGACCTTAGAAAAGAAATTGCCAATTTAAAAGGCGACTTGGAAGAAGTGTTTTCCAAAAGTGAAAAGTCAACTATTGCTGGATTTGCAAAAGACCTGCAAGAAATTGATAATGCTCTTGAAGAGAATAAAGATACACTTGAAAGTTTGAACTCGGCTTCTAAAGAATATAGAGATGGATTAGAAACAGATATCTCGCTAAATGAAGCTAAGAAGTTTACTATTCAAGAACAAATTGCATACCATGAAGATCTTGTTAAACAATATGGTCTAAACTCATCAAAGGGCAGAGAATACAACAATGCTCTTCAACAGATGAAGGATGCACTTAGAGGCGTTAATAAAGAACTTAGTGATAAGAAACTCGCTAAGTTTAATTCACAAATCGAAGAACAGCAAAATAAGATTGAGTTTCTTAATGATGAACTTCAAAGATCTAAAGACCGCATGGATTCTATGGCTGAAGGAAGTAAAGCTTGGGAAGGTGAGTTGTCAAATCAAAATGGAATTCTAAGGGAACAAATGGCAATCAATGAAGCTATGATTAGCCAAACTAAACAAAAGATGGCTAGTCTCCCGAAAGAATCCAAGGACTATAAAGACCTTTCCAATCAACTCCGTAATCTTCAAGCAGCTCAAATTGGCTACAACAATGCACTTAGAGAAAATCAAGCTCTGCGGGTGCAACGAATTAATGAACAATGGGACAAAGATGTTGCGAAAGAAGTTAAAAGGGCACAGGAGTTAAGAGATGAAATTCTTGACTCTTTAAAGAAGCTAGTTAACACAAAGGATATAGAGTTTGACTCTACTTCCATAAAAACCAAAATTACATCTGCGTTAAATAATTTAAAGAATCTTAATGGCGAGTTTGTAATTGACCCTAAGATTAAGTCAATTGACTCCTTTGAGGAACTTGAGAAGTTAATAAATAAGTACACAAAGAATCTTGAGACTGTTAATAAGGAAACTGAAGACCTCTTTAAACAAGGTGGCACTAAAAGTGATCTAGCTAATGCCATTCGAGATGAAGCTAAGTATGCATCCACTATCAAAAAAGACATCAAGGAAACAAATAAACTCCTTGAACAAAAGAGGCTACAATATGACCAAATTGAAAAGTCTCTTGAACATCAGATTTCTCTAATTGAGAAGCAAAGAGATAAAATTATTTCTAATCTCCAAAACTCACTGGATGTCCCTATTGAGATCGATTGGGAGAAAATCAAAGATGATCTTGTTGACCTTGGTCAATCAGGGAAAATCGTTATTGATGATATTGTTCTTGATTTAGACAATGCTACCGTAGTTGGCGATGTTTCTAGTGATGTAGGCGATATTACTCAAGATATCGTGACTGACTATAAGAACATCGCTGAATTGAACAAAAAAATTGAAGAGCAGAACACTATCTTTGAAAAACAAGAAGAAATCAGAGCGAAAATCTCTGATCTTGAGACAAAAGGTAAGACTGATACAAAAGAATACATCAAGCTGAAAAAAGAGCTTGAGACTCTGGATAAGGCTGCTCTTGAAGCAAGAAAAAAAATACAAGAATCCATTGAAAAAGAAGTTGAAATGCTTAAGGATCTTCGCGATGAAGAAAAGAAAATCAAAGAAGAAATCCAAGAGCGTGAAACTGTCTATAAACGTCAAGAGGAACTTCTTAAGGGACAAATTGATCAAGTAAAGAAACAAATTGAAACGACAAAGAATCTTTATGATGATCAGATTAAAGCACAAAAACACAAACTTGATCTGTTAGATGAGCAGATTGAACGGGAAGATCGTCTAATCCAACGTACTAAGCTTCTTCAGGAACTTGAAAATGTTCGCAATGACAAACGCCATGAAATCATTAATAAAGATGGTCAAGTTGAACTCACCTACGATAAAGGTAAAGTTGCTGAACTTGAGCAACAACTTGCTGATTTCGATAAAGAGACTCAGCGCAATGATGAGCGTAAACAAATTGAAGATGAGATTAAACGACTTGAAGAATTAAGAGATAAACAGATTACTCAACTGGAATCTACTATTGAGGTTCTAGAGTCTGATTTGGGAAGGCTAAAGGAAACTCATGATAGGGAAATTGCTCAACTTAATTTCTATCTCAATCAGAACAAGGTTCTTCAAGACAAGTTGCTGAGCAACATCAACAAACATATCTCCGATCTTGAGAAATCGTTTAATAAAGAAATTCAATTCCAAAACTCTCGTCTTGAGCAGTTAAAAGCGATCCATGAAGCAGAAATACAGGCATATGAAGCTTATATATCTGGTCTTGAAGTGCAACTTGATAGACTCAATGATGATATTGGAGAGAAGATCGATAAATTAGCTAAACGACTAGATGAAAATATTGAGCATTTTGCTGAGAGTGCATGGGATCTAGGTCTTTTAGCAAGAGATATTAAGAAATTAGCTGAGCAGGTTTCAAATATTGATATCTCTTCCCCATCTAAAGGTTCTGGTAGGCTGAGAGAGAAGCATGTAGGTGGCATTGTTGGAGAAAAGACACCATCCAAGGCTACTCAGTTAGCAAACAAGATATTCAATGCTAAGCCCAATGAAACGGTTATCAAGTCATTAATTGGAGAATTGCAAATCCCGCCTAAGAATATAGCTCAAAATTTTATTCCTGCAATGCAGAATTTTGCTAATCAAGTGTCAAGTATGGTTAGTGGTAGAAATACAACGCCTGCTGTTGTGAGTCAAGATACGCATTATAACTTTGGCGATGTAACAGTCAAAGCAGACAATCCAATGCAGCTATTCAGAGGCTTAGACAATATCATTAATGCAAGGAAAAAATAAACCAGAGATTGATTTCTCTGGTTTATTTGGAGGTGAACACAATACTTCAAAAACCCTACAATCTTATTCCTACTGGTGGCGTAGCAGTTGATGCGAAAGAAAATAATGTTATTTCTTGGTCTGTTTCAGGTGATATTCAAACCGCATTTGAAATTAAAATATACGACAATACAAATAACACCCTATCTTGGTCACTCCCTAAAACATCAAGCTACTCCTTAAAATATAGCCTCCCCTCTTCTACGCTTACAAATGGAAAAGAGTATAAATGGCAAGTCATTATTTATAACGAGGCTAATAAATCAATTGCAAGTGACTTCCACGTTTTTCAGACATCATCTAGGCCAACAATAACGGTTAATCAAATACCTACAGTGGCAGCCCCTTCATATATGTTTACAGCAAATTATTCGCAAAAGGAAGGAATTCTAATCCGATCATGGCAAGCATTGCTGTATGATGAAG
>NZ_JBITPN010000044.1:0-1163 GCF_050467985.1 Brevibacillus sp. NRS-1366
CCCTTTGTGTTTGCCGGAGCTGTCTTCAGCCAGATTCAACCCTGCACGAGAGAGCACCTGCCGTCCGTCGGCATACTTTCTCAAATCCCCGGTTCCAGCTAAAATCGCTGCGATCATAAGGGGACTTAACCCCTTGATGGATTGAAGCAGTTCCACGACATCGGGAATCTCTTTTAGCAAGACAAGTACCTCTTGTTCGATTTCCTCGAGTAGACCGCTAAGTCGCTCGTATTCGTCCAACAACCGTTTCAGTTCCCGCCTTGCTTCTTCCTGCCCAACCTTGACGCTTACAGTATGGTGGGCCTTATTTAGGAGTTGTCCGGCCTTCTTAAAGCCTCGACCGCCTCCGGAGCGTTGCATGTGTTTTTTCCACCCCGCAATCACTTGCTGAGTGTTCAAATCTCGAAGATCTGACGGAAGCGGAAACTCTTTTAGTGTTGCCATCGAGCGTGGGCAATCCCACTCTTTAAATACGGAGGTGTATTCGGGAAAGTACAGGTCCAACCATCGTATCACACGATTATTAATGCTTGTTTTTTGCTTTGACCAGTATTCACGCTCGTTCATGACCATGCGTAACCGCTGATAGATTGGAGCGTGTTGCGTATAAGACGAGTAATACCCCCGGCAAACCAGATCAGCTATTACAAGCGCATCTTTCACATCGTTTTTCGACTGAGAGTTGTCTCGATTCTCCTTGTTTCGCTTGGTTGTCAGTGGATTGACCAAAACGATATCCACGTCTCGTGAAACAAGCCAATCCGCTAAACTAAACCAGTAATGACCGGTTGGTTCAAGACCGATGATAAGCTGTGAGAGAGCCTGCTGGGATTGAAGAGACTGAATCCAACGTAGCAGCTTCTCAAATCCGTCATGGCTGTTTGAAAACGTCAGATGGCATCCCAACTCCAGACCACGGTAATTGACGGTTCTAGCCACATGTGTCTCTTTTGCGATGTCGATACCAACAACCAAATGTTCAGTGGTAATTCGTTCAATCCTTTGATTCTGAGCGTCGCTTCGTTTAAACTTCATAGTAGAGCGTCCTCCTAATGTATGGGTCATGTTAGTCACGGCCAGGTGACATGATCCCATCATACAGAGGCGCTTGTTCATTTTTCAAAGCCAAAATCTTAGCTTCTACAGGAATGCTTTCTTACACG
>NZ_JBITPN010000045.1:0-122151 GCF_050467985.1 Brevibacillus sp. NRS-1366
GAAGAGTAGAGGGTTGTTTAGCTAGCTGGCAAGGCTTTTTTCATTTTCGGAAATGATCTGCACTTTTCGGTTGCCAAAGTGTGTACTTCTATTTTGCCAAACACAGAAGGTAACATTGACGAATAATGGTCAACCTGTTGGTACTTCTTTTTGTGAGTGGTCAGTTACTGACGCGGACGGTAATTCTTCAAGTATAGTCACGATAACTAGTCAAACTAATGACAGTGTGACATTAAAAGCAGGAAACCAATTAGGTTATGTAGTGTTGAAATGTAAAACGGGAATCTACACTGCTGATAAAAAGATAAGGGTGAGAAGCTTGATATAGAAAGCTTGCTAAGGAAAGATAAATCAAATGTATTACTTGGAAGGGCAGAGTTAGTAGATAGTATTGCATTCTTGTGTAATGTGAAATTTATGGTTGTATTATACTTTGGTAAAATGAAGCCTATGTTACAAAATACGATGTCAACTTTATTTGTCATTGAATCAGATTTCTTGAAAAGAATGTTTGTTCTCGTGTCATGGAACTTACACTCAATTTATGCAAGCAAAAAGACTTCGCAGCTTGCAAAGTCTTTAGATTCAATGCGTATTTTATTTAAATTAATCTAAAACATGATCAATAGGTTTATCATTTACTATATAATCGAACATCGACAACTGAAACCTGTATCGTCCTAAATGCCTTTGTCCATCAAATCTCATATCCTCAGAAATCATGATGTTCTTAATTAATGAGAAGAATGCTTTCATAGGTGGCTTAAAATCACCAAAGTTGTTTCTCCTTAAAGTTGTAGAGGCAATTGAAATTTCTAAAATTCCTTTGTAGATTTCTTCTATGAGGGATTGAACGTTAAAGTCCTTGCTAATACATAATTGGTCATTTATCTTTTTTATTAGGTCAAGATTTTCTTTTCCAGCATGTTCACAAAAATATTTCAAGTCTTCAAATAACTCTTTGTTCGTAGGAGTCCACATTCTAATTTGGTTGTCCTCGCTATATATTAAAGAAACCCTAGTATGAGACATATACTTTTTTTCTTTGGATGATGGATTATCTGACCCGATTTGCCTAGTAACTAAAAAACTCTGTAATGGTTCTCCCGTATCATATCTTTTCTAGTTATTACCTCTTCGACAATCTCTTTTAATCCATTTAGTTTATACTTAGTATTTTTGTTGACTTCCTTAATGTACTCACCTTCATAAATAAGGCAAGGAACCGTCCTTCCGTTATAAAATCCAGCTTGAATATTTTTTGTAATGATTTCATCCAGTTGTATTGAGGCATCTATCAATAACAATGAAAATCCCTCACTTCTTACTTATTTTCTTATGATGATATCATAATGAATGTGACAGAAATTGAACTCCTGTAAATATTGAGGTTGATTAAATGTATCTTTTTTTATTCAAAGTCTATGATGGGTATTAATGACAACTTATATTTTTTAACTGCTTGTCTGCAAACACTATGAGCTAGTGAATTACTTTTACTAGGTAGCGTTTTAATATAGTAAGATTTTAAATTCATCAAATGATTCATAACTTCAGTAAATAACATACTGTATTCTGGGTCTACTTCCTTCCTTACTAGCCCATTTATAACGTCTTTACAGTCCCCGCGGATTACAAACACACTATAATTCTTATTTAAAACAGGATCAGTTAGTTTTTTAACTAGGTGGTTGATAGCTTTCCATTCTGCCTCAATATTATCTTTCGCCTCCGTAATTTCGGAGTATTCATAAATTGTCTTATTAGTAACGTTATCCCTTAGACATACACCAATAGCACCTATATTATGGTCATGAAGATAAGAGCCATCAAAATCAGCAAACAGTTTTCGCATTAAATGACATCCTTAGTTTTTTCTGTAATTATACATTTTTAACAGTACAGAATAAATCAAATAACGATTATATTAGTAACTAATTAATCTCATTGACCTAGAGTCTCTTCTTTCCTTTTTTGAATGCATGAATAAGTATAGACATAAGATCGTTTCCCCATTTAGAATGTTGTTCACATTAGACAGTATGCGAATTTTAAATCAATACGAAACTACTTATAAATGACTCTACCCAAAAATTCTTATTTATTTTATTTATATCCCGAGACTGGAGACGTTTTTCATTCACCAGTTCGAAATGATTATAATATTACCGCTCACCTATTGAAGTTACTGTTTCTTAAATTATCCTGATAGTCATTCATTAATGTGTCCATTGATTTCTGTTGAGCTGGTGTTAACGCTTGATAAACTTGATGCCCTCGGTAAGTACCATATTTCAAAAAATACGTCTGGAGGGTTTGCAGATCTTTGAAGCTAACCTGATAAGAAATATTTTCTTGAGGCTCTGCTTTTGGTTTGGTAGGTTGAATCTTAGATTTTTTCGCTTCTTTTGAATCAGATATTTTAACGATAATGAGGGGAGATTAACCAAATGGCTCCGATTACCCCTATAATGTACGGAACTGCTTTTAGCAGAAATAACAACAGACCACCAGCCGCTACGATAGCTACACTAGCAAAATTTAGCAAAGGTACGAAAAAAACGATAACTAATATGATGATAATGATGGGCATCAGGAGAACACCTTTCTCTTTTGACTGAATTTATGTACTGGATTTATTCGACAAGATTTGGCAGAAGCCTCCTTTTGAAATTAAGATTCCGTCAGCCTAAGCCATCATTTTAGGTATGTAATCTCATTATCAAAGCAAAGCAGTGTTTTAAAAAACTTCTGCTACGTCCTCTGTCAAAAATCACTCGGGGGTAAAATTTCTAAATGGTCAACTACATCTTTGAAGATAAAGAGGGATACTAATCTAATGAATCAACAGAATAAGGAAGAAGCATTGAGGAAGGTAATTGAAGCAATGAAGTGCTTATGAGTGGCAACGAAGGAGAATGCACCAAGACTGCATTTGATGACCTGGCTAGAAAGGGATTCCTGAACAATCCTGATGATTGGAAAAAGTCAGTAGATGAAGGCCCTGTTTATGAGCGATTACCTATGTTTATCACTTTTGTATTGGATCGGGTATCAGACACTCCTGCATATTGAAGGAGAGGCTCAGGCTTTTTATAATCAAAGAAAAACTCACTAACGAATCGCTATTGAGTTAATTTTAGCATAGGGATAATGTGTCCTTATCTATAGAGTGACAATGTGTCACTCTATTTTTTAGAACAACAGGCTGCAACTCTATAAAAGAATGCATCTTGTACTCTAATGAAAACGTGGTTTGATAGAAATTTATTTGGATTGTGTACTTTGAATACACACTTAAAACTTGGTCGAATTCATCGACTCACTTTACAATTTTGAAAGTTGGGGACACTCTGTCCCTATTTAAACAACTTCTTCAACAATGAAAATACATCAACTGTAGTTTTTCGATACATTTTGTTATAGACATACTTCTTCGGATTACGCAGCCATCCCCATCCACGAGGCATTTTTAATCCTGCTCGGTGAACAATCTGTCTCTTCAGGCTAGTCCTTGCGGAGATACGTTTCTTTAAACTTGGCCTCCTTTCTAAATTTCGTAATATTCAACCCGTTCTAAATATTTCCGCAGGTCAATGAAGTCACGGAATTTATACATATATCATACATATCCAGCCTGTCGATTCGGTCGATGGGTTTTTTAATTTGATCAAGTTGGACAAACGAGTCGATATACACATACAAATGGGAGAGATAAAGATATGAATAGTGGTATTAACATTTTGGAATCATTTCCTGATGTCCTAGACGTAAAGGACATCAAACAAATCATGAACATTGGACAACGCCAAGCATATGAACTTTGTAACTCTGGTCAATTCCATGTAGCAAGGGCAGGGACAAGAATTAAGGTAGCCAAAAGTGTGTTTCTAAATTGGTTAGAAGGGAATTAGGGGAGATTTATGACTCCCCTTAGTTTATATCAAAAGTGGGTGGCAAAATGGGTGGCAGAATATCGGTAAGAGTAGTATTTATAAGGTAAATAGAGGTTAATTGATCACCTTGAAAACGTTGATATAGTACGGCTTAGGGCGTGAAGGGATAACATGGGATAAGGTGAAGTTGTAATTGACAGGGTGGGGGTCGCTGGTTCGAACCCAGTCCGGATCACCATACGCTAGAAACCGCGCTATATCAAACGTTTTGACCCGATCGACTGACCGATGGACGTCTCGGACACTGTAACGCAAGGTGTCGCTCCAAGTTACCGCAAGGTGGTGCTGGTTACGAATGGTCACACGGGGACTGGCCGTGAACCCATACGCTCCTATTCCGTAATAAACGGAAAGGGGCGTTTTTTGATTTATGGGCGCAATTGACAAGCGTAAAGGCAGACGTACAAAGGTCGAAAGATTCTCGGTCGCGTCCGATCATTCGTTAGATGCGTTATTCGAGCGATTTTATCACGCCAAGGTAGCGGAGGGACGGAAGGATCGTACTCTCGAAAGTTACCGGGAAAATTACGGATTTTTCGTAACGTACATGGATTTACGCGGATACGGGCATGACGTGCGGTTGGTAACGCCTGACTTTATTCGCGAGTATATCGTATGGAATCTTAACGAAAAGGTGCGGTTTGATGGACACAAGTTCAAGTCGGAGGCGGAACAGACCGTGGGGCTTTCGGCATCCTCCGTAAACACGCGGTTGAAAAGATGCGGACGATGTTCCGGTATCTTGCGGAAGAGGAGTTAATCGACGTGAATCCGTTCGATAGCGTTAAGAAAGTAGAAGAAGACGACAACGAGATTCATATAATGTCGGTTGATCAACTGAGGAAGCTCCTGGCCGCGCCCAATCAACGAAGGTATAGTGGGTTCCGCGATTATGTAGTCATGAACGTGCTTCTTGACGGGTTCCTTCGTATTAACGAGGCGCTGTCATTGCGGTTGTCAGATATCGACTTTGATCTCGGCATGATTACGATTCGTGCAGAACAATCGAAGAACCGAAATCTCGTGCGGTACCGTTGAAGAAGCAAACGTTAAAATTGATACAAGACCTATTATGCGAAAATGACGATTTCGATAGTGATTACGTTTTTCTCGCGAATCATGGTGAGCCGTTGCGCGACGGGCAATCCCGTCATCGCCTGAAAGAGTACGCTGAACTAGCGGAGATTCCAATACGAGTACATCCGCACTTATTCCGCCATACTGCGGCAACGATGTTCTTGGAAGCAGACGGAGATTTACGTCACCTACAGCTAATCCTAGGGCATTCGGATTTGCGGATGGTCATGCGGTACACGCATCTATCAAAGGCTTCTATTAAAAATCAACACGAACAGTATTCACCACTAAATGAGGTTATGGGCAAATTGAATAAAGAACGTAAAATACTGCGCTAGTCCTTCGGGGCTGGCGTTATTTATTTTCTCCGAAAGCGTGTGAAATCGACGGGTCTCCAGTGACAAAAAATTATTATCAGAGAAAGTGTGTCAGGGTACTGCCGAGCGTCGTTAATTCTAATTAGAAACACAAAAACCCCTCAGAAAAATCTGAGGAGCTCTGCGAGGAATATGAGCCACCATACGTCCTCTGAGTTTAGGTTAATCGTAATATTCGTTGTGTTGTTACTGCGATAGTTCATACCGCAGGCCCCCTTTTCTACCGATTTTAGCGCCATTGCGCTAGGCGTCCGCTATGGCTCGGCAGTACACGTAAAGGGTTGCCTAAATTTTACCATGCGGAGGTGATCACGTAAATGTCCGCTAAACAAAACCTCGTATCAGTCGAAACCCAATCGGAATATTCCGTCACTACTGGACGTCGCGAAACGCGCATCTTCGTAAAAATGTACGTAGACGCAGTACACTCCGGACTCCTAGCGGACATTGGCGACGAGAATTGGCGCACTCTATGCGTTATCGCCGCGTTCTCAAGGGAAACGGACAGATGTAACTTCCCTGCAAAATTGCAGAGAAGTTACATCTAAAGAAGTTGCCGTAGTCCTGGCAAAGAAGGTGGGAATTAGCCCATGAAGTATGTACTCCTTGATTTCCGTGAAGCAAAATCGTCCCGATCTTTTCAATCTCGTTTTTTCCGGCGAATACACGCCCATTCCGAAATGAAACACGCCGAGGCCGAGGCAAACGGTACTCCAGTGGAACAATCACGCGGAGACATTCGGGTGAAAGCGGAGGAGGCCGTAGAGGCAGCAAAACGAAGGGCGGACGAATCTCCTCCCGTAGATGTCTCCGAGAGTAACCTAACATCTGCGAATATCATCCGGTACAAAGTTAAGAACGAAATGCCTGCCTTCGTACGTCACCTTGCGTTTGATTACGAATTGCTTGACCAATCTGATGGCGATTCCATCAATGCGTACGTAGGTCAGGTGAAACTCCTGGTCGAGTGCGGCCTTCGTTTGCTAGAGCGCTACGAACTACGAGAAGGGGAAAGGGCGATTTACGCGGCATCGCTTCAAATGTTCGAGCATTCAAAATTGGATAGCAGCATCAAAAAAATTGAAACGATAGAGGAGGAATATCAAGATGAGAAATAAACTGAATGTTGGAAAAAAGATTTACAACCGTTACAAGGGCCGCATAGAAAGTAACAAACGTAATTCCCACGCTCTGATAGCCGAGGAGCGCGCAGCGGACTTGGTTCTTCATTCTTCATACGTGACTACGCCGATTTATGAGAGTGGCGTAATTGGCAAAGGGGAACACGCCCGGCTTATCAAGTTGTTCACGACAAATCTTGCAACTCAAGAATATGCCCTTGGACTTGGGCGACTCTACGAGTTTGATTTACGTAACGCTCACAACCGCGCAGCCGCTGTTGTAGAGTACGGATTACGAAACTTCCCGAAGGTGCGTGAACTTCTACAGCAAAAAGGAAAGAAGGACGTCGACCTCTACTACGCGTTTAAAGACTCCTCTCTGACCGAAAGCGCACTCTGTGCCTTTATTGCAGGAATTGATATGAGCGATGACACTCGTATTGCGTCGGAAGTAGCGTTAGTTCAACGATTCAGTCTCGAAAATAAACGATTCTCTGCAACAATGAAAACGCTGGGTGTTGAAGTTCGTGATCCCCTAGCGATCAAGCAGGCAGGCGAGCTCATTAATTTTCGTGAGTACATCGTAGATGCCTGGCGAGACGTGCCGTATTTTCAACGTAGGGAACCGTTTATTACCGAATTGACTGAGCAAGCGGAGCGTGTCATTTATGACCCCAGTAGTGGTATGATTCTTCCGTCCCTTCGAGGTAAGCATGCAGATGACAACGCAATTGAATTGAAACGTGCAACGACGCGTGAGTTCTCCGAGGGTTTTATTGCTCACGTAATCAATAGCATTTCCTATATAAGCAAGGCTGTTGCCAGAGTGAAATTAGTTTTAGACTATTTGATCCTTCCATAGAAAAAATAATCAAAATACGAAAATAAAGTGTTTTCAGTATCCCTTCACATTAGCCCCCCGTTCGTACAACAACGATCCTTCAAACAAACGGTCCGGTCTCGTGGTAATCGACTGAAAGCCGCCGTTCAGTCCGTAGTTAAAAAGTCGTAGAGCTCAGGTTGCGCAGCTAAAACCGATCCTGTGTGATCATAGTTTTGTATTCGATGCAGCTCTGCGTGCGGGATGAGAGACGCTAGGTATTCTGCGTGGCTAATCGGTACACTGTGATCAGCTTCGCTATGCCAGAAAGCAACAGGAACGCGAATTTTTTGCAGTGGGATGTTCCATGGCTGCCCAAAAATAATAAAATCATGAACCATCCCTTCCTCTTGCCGAACCGCTTCGATGACGTATGGTTTGAAAACGGGAATCAGGTCATCCGAAATTAGTTCTCGATCCAATTCTGGAAGGTTAGAGAGATAATACGACGTGAACCAATCTGGGTCAGCATTGAGCTTGTTTGCTAACTGAGTTATGTACATACGGGTGAATTCAGGGCCTTGAAAAAAAGTCCTTTCTTCATTCGAGAGACCTTCTTGTCCAAGGACATCGATGGGACCCAACCCACAAATAACGGCAATTTTTCGAACACGAGTTGGCATCCTAGACGCGCACGCCAGTGCAAAAGGTCCACCCCCTGAAATACCTACAATGGAAAAACGCTCTACAGCAAGTTCGTTACTCAAGGCTTCTATATCCTGGCACCAGTCTGCAAGTGTTCTTCCTGCTTTTGGATCTGATAATCCGTACCCAGGTCGCTCCGGTACGATGATTCGCAGAGGAACCGGACCTTCCTTTGCAATGGACTCCAGTCGGGTGGCGTCGACTTGATAGCGAGATCCAGGCGTTCCATGGAATTCGAAGACTACTTCACCATCCCTTTGACCGTACTCTGCATAGCTAAGTTTTCTTCCGTCAGACAACGTTATGATATTTTCCCTCAAATTCTCAACCCTCCATTTCAATTCAATATTATATATTCTGCAAAAGTAATTACAGAACCTTTATGCTTCTTTAGCAAAACTGCCCGTTCGTATAGTTGAAGAATTTGGAAGCTAGTCTAACACTTTATTTCACAGTCTACAACTTTATTTTCACGGAACAGTAAGGACCCTAAGTAGGGGAAAGAAAGGTGCTTGGACATTGAAAGGTTGACATATCTGACACATCTGACGTTTTGGACACTTTTTGCAGATTCAAACATTACTCATTTATAATCAAGTTAACGCACGATGAGACAAGCCGCTCGGGGATAACCCGGGCGGCTGATTTTTGTCGCTCAGAAGGTTGCTCATCTTTCGAACTTCTTTTCTTATCGCCTGGGCAACTGGGCGAATTTTTCTTCTTTACACAGGGTACCGAACCCGTAGGAGTGCACTCGTGTGCACACCAATTTTCGAAAAAGAGAAAGTGATCAACGAGCCAAATCAGAATACACGGTTAGGTCACTGATAAGACCTCGATGCTGTGTGTAAGGAAATCAAGATAGAAAAATTGAGAGGGAGGGTGCTTCAATGCTTTTGGAATCTTTAAAGAAAACGTTAAAATGGTGGGCTGATAGGTTGCGGAATGTAAATCCTCGGGCAGATACTCTATCGTTGGCTCATAACCCTGCACCAAGGGTTGTCACATTGCAGTCTAAAAAATGCGTAATGTCCAAATCTAAAGAACGTGTGATGGCTCTAAGCTGCCGCAAGAAAAAGAGTCAGCAGCAGAACTGGCGGAAGTGGAAGGATAAGGGGTGATTGTCCTTGCCCAGAGTTCAACCGAATGATGGAAGACCTTCTTCCTGGTCGGCAGCTATTGACGAGCTTACTTCTGGTTATATCGATGAAATTTATAAACTATTCATTGTTTCAGCGGGTAACAATGAAATTAATAATCGGGATGAGTACCCTGACAGCAATTATACAAGTGTAGTAGAAAATCCAGGTCAATCATGGAATGCTTTAACAATTGGAGCATATACAGAGCTTCATGAACCCTATAAAGCATATACCCCACTTGCGCCAAAGGGCGGATTATCGCCATACAGTACTACATCATATACATGGGATAAAAATAAATGACCGATTAAACTTGAAATAGTGCTTGAAGGAGGTAATAAGGTAGTAGACAACTTTGGAGCATGGTCGGATGTGAAGCATAGTGTCCTAACTACATCCCATGAGCCACTTCGCGAACAATTTACAACGTTTAATGCTTCGAGTGCTGCAACTGCAAAAATATTCTAGCGGTGTTTTAGCAATATCAGCTGATGATAATTTTTTTTATTAGATTTTCAATTTTAGAAACCATGCTCTTTCACCGTTCTCACTAACATGATTATCCCATTTGAAAATGTATTCATTTCTATAACTGACTCCGCTAATTGGCAGGACAGTTCCCTAAATCTAAATAAAAGACGAAACAGAATGAAACGCTTTTTTGTTGGTGCAAGAACTCTAGTTTGGTCTAGCCATTAGGAAAAGACGAGAAGGTGATATAAGTGAAACTTAAAGGGATTAGAATTACCTTTGAACAAAAATAAGGGTCTCTACCAGGAACCGTAAAATCCTGATTACAATAAAATGTACGAGATAAGCCATGTCAAAACAGTTGGAGCATCAATTCAGCATGCTCGTTCGCGAGATTCGCAAAGAATATGTGGGAAATGGACCCAAAGAAATATTTACCCGTTTCAGTGATACCTGGGCAATTAGTGAGATGAAAGGGAACCTGACGAACGTGGGAAAATTTATGATTACCTCGAATGACGGCCGAAGAATGGTTCATGACGCTCGTACAAAATTGGTGAAAAAGATTTATACGAATCCAGAGGTCGTGACAAAGCTCGAAGATTTGACGAAGGCCAAAATCGTTCGTATTTTTTCCGATATCAATATCGAAGAAGATATCGCCATGACTGTATTTGTATTCGATAGACCACTTGATTCCAAATAGAATCGATATACCATAAATGAGAAATGGAGCCAGTCTGACACTTGCGCTTGAGTGTTGGGCTGGTTTTTTTGCAGAGATGAGGTTAAAAGTCAGAATATTATGGGAGGATTGAGAATCGGTGAACTGGATATGAATATTGGAAATCTGTAGGTATAATACATTTTAAGAGCGCTCTTTCATTCAATGGGAAAATGGTGATCAATATGTTCTCAAATCAAGATTTGGTTTTAGATAATTTTGTAAAGAAAACATCCGCTCTTCCATCATGGATTTCAGGCGCGCATGTCAATGAAAATCAGTATGTAATCGCCGTTGACTCTGGCTTGCCATCCGATACATTTAATGTACTTATTCTGTTGTCAGTATTGCCCAAAGATGCGCTAACGAATGTAGAGGAAGCCATTTGTTCCTTTTCAGACAAGGGGTTTCCTGTAAGTGTTTGGACAGATCAGCGCTTTTTGACAGACGAGCTTGTAGCGCTGTTGACTGATCTCGGGCTTGCGGAAGCTGAGCGAAACGCTACCATGAAATTAGAAAGTGACGCGATCAAGACAGTTTCACCCATGCACTCTGACCTTTTTGAAATCAAGAAGGTACTAAATGCAGACGATGTTCGTAGCTATGCTGCCATTTTTCAATCTTTGTTTGAGGGCAGTCCTGAGAAAGAGGTCCTCATACGGTTATTTGATCAAGCAGCGGCGAGCTTTTCTGCTCATCCACACCAACAGTGGTTTATTGGCCTTTTGGACGGTAAAGCCGTTTCTACGGGCTGCTTGATTGAAACAGATAGCAGTTATGGAATTTATGATGTAATGACAAGACAAGAATATAGAGGAAGAGGACTCGGCAGCACAATGTTTGGCTATCTGCTCCAGCGGATTAAAGAGGAGGGTAAAGGGAAACCTTGCGTCTTACAAGCTTCTTCAGATGGAATCAACATTTATCGGAAAGCAGGATTTCATGAAGTAGGAGAAATGGTTGTTTTTGAGTAAGGCTTGGTAGTCCATGGAAAACAGTCGAGCATGCTTTGATCGGAGTTTCAAAGCATGCTCGTTTTATTTCTTAGCTGGGAATCTCGTGCACAAAGCTTGGAGTGATATAGCTGCTAGCTTATAGCCGCTTTCGCTTTGCTATATTTTTTAAACACGACCTTTAAAATGGGGGGCACGACCAAGGAAATAAACAACGCTCGGAATAGCTGGTAGCAGATCAAGATGGAAAGATCCGCATGTACTTCTTTTGCGATGATCGCCATCTGGTCCATGCCGCCAGAGGAAAGGCTTAAAAAGGCAGTAACAAAATGTAACGGGATGTAGGTCAAAAGCAAGCTCAGAGCGAGAGCAGCCACAATCAATACTAGAGGGAGCATAGTTCATTGCGCTAACGAGGAACGTTAGCGTAATAAAACAGCAGCGAGTCTAAGACTTTATTTTCAGGTCTTAGGTCGCTGCTGTTTCAATTGTTAGGTTCAGTCTAAAACTAATTTTTCTGAGTATGGAGATTTACTTATCCAAGAGATAGGACAGTAGTTGGATCCATTAGTTAAATCCCACACAGTCGCTTTCGCATTTATACGTGTACTAGTTTGATGGGGGATATGATGTCTATATTTCCTGATAGATCTTTTTAAGATGTGTATTAAGGTGATTCTTTAGCTCTGTATTTTCCTTTGTGAACGACCACAACAGCATAGATGAATTGGCTAATTTAATTGATGTAAAAACTCAATCGTCCAGACCGACCCACTTTTATTTTTAATACACTATCATGCATGTTTTTGCATTATCATACAGAATCATATAAATACACTTAACACGAACAAACTCCCTCGTTTTGAGTAGGTGTTCTCAACGGGGGAGCGTAGCAAGAAAGGGTTTCTTTCACTTTAAAATGTATTCAATGTGTATTAGTAAGTCAATGTATAGAAGAAAAACTTAATGAAGACTTAAAACGAACACTAAAAAAGAGATAAGAAACCCCTATGAGGTCACCTTAATCAATTCCTCATTGGGGGGTTCGAACAAGAAAAGAGGTTGAATTCCTCTGAACCAAATTTATAAAAAATAGAATGCATTGTCAATATAACTTACAACATATAAAGGTTAGTACAAGACAAAAGGAGCCTGATTAATCAGTGCTCCTTTTGTGAATTATCTACCTTTGATACTACGATGTCATTTGCTGGATTTATCAAAAATATAAAAATTACTACAAGCAGTTTATCTATTAATAAAAAAATGTAAAATCTTTACATTTTTTAACAGAATATTACCAATTTATAGTATGAACTACTTTTATTAGCCAGAACTTGCTTCAAAATATAACAATTCTGGCTAAAATACAACTACAAAATACGCGTTAATAGGGAGGATTTTTTGTAATGAAAAAGCTTTTATCGACTGTACTTGCTACAACGATGCTAGTTGCTTATGCTGGAGGTGCATATGCAGCAACTCCTAATGGCAACTCATCAGCTAGTATCGGAATCAGCCAAAACAAGATTCCAAAAGAATTTTTCAATCCGAATCATCCTGAAGCGATCAAAGACCCAGCAACGATAGAAAAGTATGAAAAAATCCTACAAGAGATTGAAAAAAGCGAAGTTAAATATAGCGTTTCAACTACTGCTAAAGCACCACAGGCAGCAGCAGCGGGGGCTGTAGTAGCAGTTTATTTCATTCCGGGCATTGGGGAGGTTGCTCTATTAGCAACAGGAGCTATACTAATAGGTACAGCAGTTTGGTATGCAGGTGAATGGCTCTATGATGTGGTATCTTCATGGTTGAAATCAGAAACTGCTTCGGACTATATTGCGAAGAATAGAAAAGGTTCTATTTTGAGAGAATTTCCTAGTGAGTACTTAGATAAAACTTTAGATGAAATTGAAGCAGATGCTAAAAAAGGTAATGCAACGGCAAGAAAAGCGAAGAAGTTACTAAATGATAGGAGATTCAGTAAAAATTAAAGGTAAAGGAGTAATTTATGGAAGCTAGTTCTAAACCAACCCAAACAAAGTGGTATGCAGTTAAAGTTTTATTTGAATCAATCCACACAGCGGGTAACTCATATCATCTTAACGTTGATGATAGTATTCATGGTAACAATATGAAGCTCTTTGAAGAAAGTATTATTCTTGTAAAAGAGATGAATATGGAACTAGCTATTGAGTCGGCGGAAAAGGTTGCGAAAATAGCTGAGCATGAGTCCACGAATACCTATGGTGAAATAGTTAAGCATCAGTTTGTAAGATCGTTACATGTTTTTGAGTTAAATGATGACGACGTAACAAATGGAACAGAAATCTATTCAAGATTTATTCATGTAAGTAAAGAGAACACATCTGTAGATGTTATTAAACGGTATTACCCAGAAGTGTTAGGTGACGATGGGGCTACTGAATAGTAATGATTGTGGCAAATGGATGCTAGCACTGACAGTAAAAAATAAAGCCTACTTTTCCTTAATGGTTGAGTAGGCTTTATTATATTTTCCCTAATCAGCATACATGGAGTGGAAATATAGTGCTGTTCCATCTTTCATGACCACTTTAAAAAGAAAGTAATCTGAATCGTCTTCTTCATCCTCAGATTTTAAATCGTCCTCATATTCAATGACTTCCAATTCACTAATGGTTATACTGAACTCACTCGCATAACCGTCTTCTTTTTCACCATAAATATTCAACTCAATATTTCCGTCTTCGTCTGTTTCATCTTCAATCTCGTTTGTTTCTCTATTTTCTAAACACACGATTTGTTAAATGGGGGGAAAACCAGTGCCTATAAGATGCATAAACTGCGGATGGGAGTGCGGATGCGGGCGAAAAGGCGAAGCGACAAAACTTCCGATCGGGATTATGCCTCGAAAGTTTTGGGACGAACAGAGATTCCACCACCTCTCATCTGCTATTCGGACTATGTGTTTGCGGATTCTCCGGTCCCACCAGAATGGGTAGAGGAGTATAACGAACTAGTCACACGCTTAGCATAACAAAACAATCGAAAAGTTAAAGGCAAATTGGAATATTGTTTTAAAATGCAGGACAACTAAATAACATTTTTGTTTCCTAAAATCAGTATTTAAAGGTTTCCAAGTCAAAGCGTGGTAGGTGATGCAACAAGAAAGAAGCATTTTTTTATAGGTCATCGTCCTATAACTTAAGAAAACATCTTGGAAGGATCATAGATTTTGATCGAAACTATTCCCGAATATTAATGAAAAGATATGTAAAAAGATTTCCCCTTACAAAGACATATAAGAAAAAACTTCACAAAGTGATAGCTAAGTTTAGAAGACATGGGAGTATACCAGATGATGTAATAACTAGACAGGGTAAATCAATAGTCAAAAATTTACGGTTAAAGAGTAACAGATCATGATGGTGACATATTTTGTATGAGCACCTTTCCAGCTCTTAGAAACATCAAAGGTAACATAGACGGGATCAGCTGATGAGATAATTCCTAGCGCACTTGGTCTGGGTTCGACAATCTTAGTAACTTTCCCTGCGAATACGGCTTCTGCCTGAGCCAGTGCTTCCTTAACTGGGCCAGGTGATATGCAGGAACAAGCATATATAATGAATCTCCACTCGATGGTGAGACAGTCCATCTCCTTCAAATAAAATGGATAGACTTTCCTTGTGCCTCGAGGAGGCGAGGAGGAAGATGTCCACATGAAATTTTTCAAAGCATAGATAACGTTGCTACGCCAGCAAATGGATGGGCAGGAGTACTGTAGCACGATCGTATTCCCTAAGAAAAAGAGATACCGTCCAAAATGATAAATCGAACGGTATCAGGTTACCTCTACCTAGAAGAAGCGACGGCGACGGCGGCGGCGAAAGAAAAATCGACGGCGCCGACGGAAGAAGAAACCAGACATTCCTTCACCTCCTACTCGTTCCATATTTTATATGTAATCAAAAAGAGCAGAAATGGTTTGGACGAACCTTCATGGACATACGTCTATTTTCACGATTATGTGCTATTCCCTAAATCGACTTGAATGAATTGAATAGTATGAATGAAAGGAAATCTGTATTTTCTGGGAGTAAAATGGAGAGGCAAAAATGGGATTTGTCGGCATTGACCGGTCTCCCTAAGCAGGATATGTAGCATTAGACAAGCAGGGCAGCATCCTCTGCAAAAAAGTTGGCTTGGTATCGGAAGTCAAGAACCAGGCGAAGGAAAGTAGTGGGGGTTATTTTGACAGGGGCTCTAGCGCTAGATCAGCAACGCCATCCATGACCGAACTCGAATTGAACCGGATCGTCTTCTAAAAGATCCAACTGGGGTCTTTATATCTTGCAAAAAAAAAGAAGACGCTGTTACACGTCTTCCTCTTGTTCCTCTTCCGTTTTAAACCCAATTCGCTTGGGGGGATTGGCTGGATCAGCTTTTTTGACGGCCATCAAGAGAAAGCTGATTTGGGTTACGTGTTGGATTAACTCCATTGACGCCCCTCCTTCAGCCGTTCCAAAAAATCGAATGAGGCTTGGGTTGCAATAACCAATCCCCTCGACACGCAAAGTAACGTTTTGTCCGAACGAGACGAGGCGCATCCCGACTTCGTGGTGTTCATCCAAACCAATCTCGAATTCAGCAATCATTTCTATCAATCGCTTGTGAAACTCGCTTGCGAGGTTTTGGTCTGCCTGCACTTCGAACACCGGTAGTTCTTTTGTTTTAAGAGTATTCGGGGATGTAGGTAAGTTGACTTCATGAACTGCCATAGCAATACCCCCTTTTCAGATAATTATAAACGATTAAAAGCCTTTGAAAAAGGTAATTAATAGGGAGGTGTAAACGCCGCACGGTGACGCAGTTTTGCCAAAGTAAGCCAAAGATTTGGATGCTGGCATTGACCTGTAAGCCATCGAGGATACCAACATCGTCCGGGTCAATTAGCAAAGAAACGTAAAGGTATTGCAGTTGAACTACCACGCGGGAATGAGAAAAGGCGACGGGATTGTCCGGGGAGTTCTAGCCAGCGTACTACAAGCTGCTTTTGAAGAAGTAGACGAACTGGATCAAAAGGAACGAGAACCAGCTTTAACGCCTCCCGTTCACGTTAATCACTCTATACACTTCTAACCCTGTAATGACGAATTACACGGCGACCAATATCAATAGTTTGAATAGTTCTTGGGGTAAACACATGTCAATTCATACTGAAATAGCATTCAGCTCGTACAAACGGAAGGAAGGAAATTTTACTCATAGGTAATTATGTACATGTAGCGATTCTTAAAATATCACACAGAAAAGTAATAGGAGGCAAGGCCATAGCTGAGATTAGAGAATTTCTGTTAGTCAGTGGATATCAAACGAAAGAAGTAGAGTCGATGATCGACGAGGAATATGAAAAACGAGGCTGTTTCCTATGAAGGAAACAACCTGTATCGTGCTGCTTAGCGGAAAAAGCGGCGTCTCGAGAAGGGGGATTCAAAGAAGAAAAAAGGTGATTCACCAAAGAAGAAAGGCGACTCCCTGAAGAAAAAGGGTGATTCTCGAAACCTTCTAAATCCAGGTGACTCAAAGGTTCTGAATCTACGGCCAAATCCTCCTCGACCACGAAACGGCGGTGGATCATCATACCTCATAGAACATGACGACTCGCATTTACGTCTACAGCGTCTACGTGACAATGACTTTGCCTCCTTTCTGATCTCTTCATTGTTATGTATCACTCTGTCTGATGGCTTGGGCATTTAACTAATCATTCTAGCCTAAATTGAACCCAATTTAGGGAGTGCCTAGAAAAACAATTTTACAAAAGAGAAATTATCTTAAGGCGGGGGAAAGCAATTGTGTTTACACGAGAAAAACCTGGCCGAATAGAGACCAGGTTATATTAAATTATGTTTCATGAATCGATAGCTACTTTGAGGAGGTTAGGGCTAACTCAAAAGAATCTAAGATTTCGAGAAAATGCGAGGCTTCTCTAAAGACATGATCAGCTAGTAGTGGAGGGATAATACTTTTAATTCTGCATGCTTCAATCAGATCACGTGCAGTTTTCTTGAAGTCTCTCAATTGACGAACTGAAACACGATTTTGATCTACAAACTGATCGAGGAGCGGCTGGGTTTGGGATTGTGGTCGCATGGAGTCAAGGTCCTGTGCTTGAAATAATAATTGATCAAAGTCATGACTAAAATCTCTTGCCTGTTCTACTAGTTTTCTTTCTGATGGGTCGAGCAAATGGTTAATAAATTTTGCATGATCGGCCATGATTCGTAGGAAGAAGACGTTCTCATTAATAACGGCATCTGGTAATGGATCAAGTGTTCCGGTATTAAGTTGTTCGAGACGATTCCTGAAGTATGCAGCTTCCCTACTAATGTGATCAACCAACAACGGAAAGTTGTTACCACCAATTTTGCAGCGAATAATTAATCCGAGTACTTTGCGTTTAAATGCCCAAATGTGAGAAACAGCATTATGAACGATTCTATTAAAGTCATAGATTTGTTGCGGATCTACATCTGGAGAAAAGGCTAGCGCATGGTTTTCAATATCTTCAAAAATGCTGTAAAAACGATCCGCTTCATTAATTAAATGGGTGTCATCACAATTGAAACCTAATTTTAAAAATAGGGAGTGTTCCTTCATAATGCGAGACCAAAAACGTATCTCTTCTAAGGATCTATCAACAAATATATCTGCCATGCAGGACCTCCAAAAAATTGATGGGTGTAAAGTGCAGAGCGAGAGACAATTCTACACCTGAAAAGTTGAGACGTTCCCTCTGCGATTTGAACATGATGTATTTCTATGTGTTTACCCATGTTCGTGAATGGGCATTAGCCCAAAAACTACAAATAAAATAAGCCCAATTCTTAAAAGTAAATACTTACGCTGAGGTCAGATGGAGGAATAAGGGGAAAAAGGCCGTTTCCTAAGAAGGAAACAACCTGTCGTGTATTGCTTAGCGGGATAGGCCGCGTCTAAAAAGGGTGATTCTAACTAAGAAATAGGCTAATCCCTAAACGATCGAAATATGACAATGTCTTGTACGTTATGGTTACTTCGTTTTTATTCCTACAGTGGTTTGATTTAGTGCCATGCGGAGTCCACTAGCTAATTTTGTAGGTTCATCCACTGCCCAGAAGTGTAAGAAGAATAATCGAGGAGATTCGTTCAACATGTGATTATGTATAGCTGTTACGGTAATCCCGTTTCTCGTTAATTCATGGGCAACTGGATTCACTTCGTTTGAAAATAGAACTAAATCGCCAGATGTTACTGCTTTGTTACCAATCAATTGAAAGTTAATGGGCATAGCGATACCCATAGAAGGTGGAATTACTACACCTTTTTCCGTAACTTTTTCTGGTCTTGGTATAGAGAATTGAAACACCTTTCCTCTTTGTTGACCTTCCCATCCTATAATGTCCTCAACCTTAGACCAATTAAAGGTAGCTTGAGCTCTTTCAGGTGGGGGAGATGTTAATGGAGTACCCGTTAAGGCAAGAACATCCTTCATCTTTTGTGCCAGAATTACTGGATCACCGTGGCCAGCAACATGCAAATACATGATCTTTGGATTTTCTTCCATGATATGGTTGTGTAAAGCAGTAACTTCAATTCCAAGCTCAGCTAGCTTTGTCTCGACAGGCTTGACTTCATTTTCAAGGAGAACAAGATCGCCCATCATCATAGAATGGTCGCTTACTTGTTTAAATGTTAAATAAGATGTTAAAGCAAGGTTCGGATCAATTTGAACATCCCCTACTTTTACATACAAATCAGAACGTGGAAACGTTACTCTAAACACATCGTTTTGAACTGACCTCTTCTTAAACACTCTCTTTACCGACTCCCATTTAGGAGCTTGCTCTTGAAATACTTCTGAATGGGTTTTTGTGGCTGCGTCACTTTGGATGACACTTTTTTGATCAATTCTATTGGTTACTTTCATGATACTAACTAATGCAATCAATAATACTATGATGATTGACACAAACAAGAACGATTTCTTCATTTCTGACCTCCTAAATAGTACCTTATCCCTTTCTTACCAAAGAGGTTGTTACTTATACATAAAGTGATAATTCTGCTACGAAACCAATTAAAAAGCTTCGCAACACGTCCCTGTGTCCCTACTTCAAACCCTCGCTTAGGCGCAGGGTTTTTTTGTGTTAAATGGATAAATGAGGTGCAGTTGTGAAAAAATATTTTGATCGTATATGATCGTATATGGATGAAAGTAAACTTACCATGTGTTTGTTAGAGAGGATAAATGATGGAAAGAATACTGTGGATATCTTTGTTTCTGGTATTTGTGCATTGGTTGATTCCAGGGATTATGACACTGATTTTCGGCTTTGGTGTATTTAAAAAGACTCGAACACGTCGTGAGGTTTCTTTTACATTTGATGATGGTCCCGATTCAAACTATACACCTCGATTACTCGACCTCTTGAGGGAATATAAGGTAAAAGCAACTTTTTTCGTACTCGGTTCAAAAGCAGAAAAATGTTCCGAACTCATTCTGCGTATGCACCAGGAGGGACATTTAATCGGGATTCACAACTATCAGCATCAGGCAAATTGGTTGATGGCACCTTGGAAAGTCAAAAGTCAATTAAACCGTTCAGTTGACATTATTGAACGAATTACTGGTGTACGACCTATCTATTACCGTCCACCGTGGGGGCTGCTTAGTCTTTTTGATTTATACATTCAAAAAAATTATCGAGTGGTGTTATGGTCATTGATGGTTGGAGATTGGTGGAGCATTGGGGGGAGTAAAAAAATCAAGAATAGATTGCTAAAACGGGTAAGGGGAGGAGCAGTAATCCTTCTACATGACAGTGGAACAACATGGGGAGCAAATCTTAATGCGCCGTTACATACTATTGAGGCATTAGAAGATGTTTTTACGGAAATCAGGCTTCAAGGCTATCAATGTGTGAGGGTGGACGAAATGATTCGATTACATGAACGGATGATTCATACACAAGTAAGTTGGAGGAAACGTTTACTAATAAGCTTATGGATGAAGTGGGAAAAGATATTTCATATGGTTTCCGGGATGAAACCGATTGATGTGAACAATCAATTTTTACACGTAAGAGTGCGTATCTATAGGGGGAAAACGATTCGATTGGCGGATGGGGAGGAGATTCGAAAAGGAGACCGGATTGCTGAACTCCATTTTGACAATGAGTTGCTGTTTACGATGACAACAAGTTCTCGCTCTTCTATACAGCTCGCTATTCAAATGATTAGGGCAACAGAGCAGTTATTACCGAAAATCTTACGGCTTCTCCGTAGTCATCCAACCTATCAAAATGTAAAAGGAATATATGGCGTCTCCCTAGTACATCGTGGAGCCAAGCAATTAGGATTTAGCGTAATTGACTTGCAAAAGGGACCCCTTTCTCTTTTTATCAAGGCCTACCTACGGATACTATTGATTGTTGTTCATCCCCAGGGAAAACAAAGATTACAATCAAAAAAAGACCTTCTTATTCCTAAGATCATTGCAATGTCAACAAAGGAACTCGTTCGAAAGTATGAGATTAAAAACTTCGCAAAGATCTAGAAAGAACAAGAATTTGTGGAGAAGATAGTAACGAGACTCCAAGAGCATCATTTTGACCGGGAATCTGTATAGCTGCTACCGAAGAGAGAACGTAATCATAATTGCTCGGGGAGGCACCATGAAAAGACTTTTGTTGCTATTTTCTCTCGTTGTCACTTTCATCTTCTTGATATCTTTGAATCAGGGAGCCACAGCCAAATCGGGGTTAGACCGTCGTTATTATAAAGCCCAAGGGGGCATCTACCAAGCGAAAAGTGATCGCCCTGACCTTTGACGATGGTCCTAACCCACTATATACACCGCAAACTCTAGACCTATTGAAACAGTATAAAGCCAAATCCATCTTTTTTGTCAATGGAAATCAGGTAAGCAAATACCCGAAATTGGCGAGACGGCAAGTACAGGAAGGGCACAAAGGTGAGGGGGGCGCCGTTTTGAAAGTGGTCGCCTTACAAATTAGTAAATCTGTTATTATCTGTAGCGGCCTTCAGCAATTCTAGTGAGCAGTGGACGGTAAATAAGCGTTTGGTCACATAGAATCAATACGAAGCATAATAGATGTGGATAAAGATCACCTTGTTTCACTTGTGTCTTTTACTAGGCGTTGCCCATTCAGTGTCGATCCTGTGCTTAGAAAAATCGGTTCGAATGATTTGATCGTGTCGATATTGAGCTAACAGAATTTATTCAGCGTAAAATAAACCGTTTAAGGGAATTGAACAAAGAACAAAGGTTTACTCCAGAACAAATCGAGAGCATGTATGTATCAATAGAAAGTGAAAACATTACAGACTCAAAAGCTAGGACTTCCCATGTTGAAGGGATAAAGAGTGGTGGTAAGCGGGAAGCAAGTCACTGATAAAATTGCAAAGTTTTGCTTAGAAAACCAGTCTAGATTTCAAGGGAAGGTGTATTGTTATGAACATCAAAAGGCCCATTAACTATTACAAACAGCAACGGCATTCATGAGCGAACTCGAATTGAACCGGAGCGCCTTCTAAAAGAATGGTCCAGAAATACAAGCAAACAGCCTAATGAAGCGAAAGACTCCAACCGGGGTCTTTATTTCTTGCAAAAAAAGAAGACGCTGTTACACGCCTTCCTCTTGATCTTCCGCTTTAAATCCAATTCGCTTTGGAGGATTGGATGGATCAGCTTTCTTGACGGCCATCAACAGAAAGCTAATTTGACTTACGTGCTGGATTAACTCCATTGATGCTCCTCCTTCTGCCGTTCCAAAGAAGCGAATGAGGCTTGGATTATAATAGCCAATACCCTCGACACGCAACGTGATGTTTTGTCCGAATGAGACTAATCGTATTCCGACTTCGTGGTGTTCATCCAGACCTATCTCGAACTCAGCAACCATTTCTATTAATTGGTTGTAAAACTCGCTTGCGAGGTTTGGGTCTTTCTGCACGTCGAACAACGGTAGTTCTTTCGTTTTAAGCGTATTTGGGGATGTAGGTAAGTTGACTTCATGAACTGCCATAGCAATACCCCCTTTTCAGATAATTATAAACGATTGAAAGCCTCTGAAAAAGAGACTAATACGGATAGGGAGCACACTTGGGTAACAGAAAAACGTAACCATTCAACGAAAACGCCTGATCGGCAAACACAGTACGGACCCAAGTAATACAAAGATTTGGTTACAGGGATGAGCCTTATCGAGATTCCTCAAAAAATGACCGACGAAGTGAGCTGAAAGGTTTTCAGGAGGGCTAAAAAATGAACTTTCATTTAATGACAATCACAGATGCAAAAGAAATAACAAACTGGAAATATCCTGGGGAATATTCGTTCTATAATTTCGACGATAGCCCAGAAACATTTCAAGAACTGGTCGACGGTACCTACTATGCCGTTCGAGACAATGATGGTCAGCTTTTGGGCTTCTTCTGTTTCGGGCGCAATGCCCAAGTCCCGGAAGGTCAAAAACAAAAGCTGTACGAGACCGAAAACGTGCTCGATATCGGGCTCGGCTTGAAACCAGAGTTGACAGGAAAGGGGATGGGTCAGTCATTTTTACAGGCTGGAATTGAATTTGCGAAACAGCAATTTCCCCCAAAAAATCTACGATTAACCGTTGCAGCCTTTAATGCCAGAGCGATCAAGGTTTATTCAAAAATGGGCTTTAAAGAAAAAGCCTCCGTAGTAAACAATGGGACCGAATTTATCGTGATGACGATGGAAGAGGAGAAGTAGAACCGTGTTCACGACAGGGAAGCCCGTACTTGTGTGGTTTGAAAACCCATTCTGTCCATGGGCGAATTATCCCAAGAATACGGTCCGATCTACCGGCTTACGCTACCAGGCTTTACCACCTTAATCGTGACTGGTCATAAGCTGGTGAAGGAAGTATGCGATATCACCCGTTTTGACAAAGAAGTCAGCGGCGTGCTGGAAAATGTGCGCGCCTTTGCCGGGGATGGCTTGTTTACAAGCAAGACAACGGCGACACTGGTTCTGGGAATGATCCTTCAGCATTTCAAACTGATTGATTACGCGAACTATCAATTGAAGGTGCAGCAAACACTCACGATAAAACCGGATGATTTTACAATTCGCGTGCAAGTGCGCCCAGATAAAAAAGTGGCAAGTATGACTTATAAAGAGACGGGTGAGAGGGAAAACGAAAAAGCACCGAAACAGAAGACCCTGCAAGCAAGCGCAATGGCCGAAGCTAAAGGAGTACCGCTTCTTATTTTGTATGGGTCGAATCTGGGTGCAACCGCGTCCTATAACGGAAGACCTCCCCGCAATGCGGCCGGTTTCGTGAAGTGGCTGGAGCAGGCAGGGCCGGGAGAGCTGCAAGGCGTGCAGTATGCGGTGCTCGGCTGCGGGGACCGGAATTGGTCCAATACGTATCAGAGCGTCCCTGTCTTTATTGATGAGCAGCTCGCATTAAAAGGGGGAAAGAGGCTCTCACCTAGGGGAGAGGCTGATGCTGGCGGGATTTCGAGAAGCAGGTCGACGACTGGCGTACGGTCATGTGGAACGATTTGATGAATGCCTTTGATCTGACTATGGGCGATCAGGCAGAGCCAGAACCGAGTCCGCTTCACATTCAATTTGTCGACGGACTGCCGACGGGCGAAATGCTGTACATCTTCCATTGGATCGTCCTGTTAGCCTTCGCGATCTGCTTCGCCAAAGTGTAGAGGTGCAGGAAAGCTGCAACTCGCGCGCAGCTGCGTACACTCGCATCGTACACTGAGTGTCCTCCAGACAAGCGCGAGCTGGAAGCATTACTTGTGGAGGAGGCTTACAAAGAGCAAGTATTAGGCAAGCGAATCTCGATGCTGGATTTGCTTGAAAAATACGAAGCTTGCGAACTGCCGTTTGAGAAGTTTTTGGAGCTGCTGCCTCCGCTGAGGCCCAGATATTATTCGATATCCAGCTCTCCTCGGTATAATCACGAGCAGGCTAGCTTGACCGGAGCCGTGGTGAATGGGCCTGCCTGGAGCGGAAATGGCGAGTACCAAGGGGTTGCCTCCACTTATTTGGCCGAATGCGAACCGGGAGAAAAAATCCTGATGTTCATTCGCACACCTGAATCGGGATTCCAGCTGCCGGAAGATCCTACGGTGCCGATCGTCATGATAGGTCCGGGAACAGGAGTGGGGCCGTTCAGAGGCTTTTTACAGGCTCGGGCTGCCCAGAGGAAGGAAGGTGTGCCTGTAGGTGAAGCCCATCTTTATTTTGGATGCAGAAGCGAAGCGGACTTTATTTACCGCGAGGAGCTTGACCAGTTTGAAAGAGACGGCATTGCTGTGGTGCACACCGCTTTTTCTCGTCTACCAGGAATGTCCAAGGTTTATGTACAGCATCTGCTGGAGCGAGATGCAAGCAAAATCGTGAACCTTCTTACCGGACGAGAGAAATTATATGTTTGCGGGGACGGCAGTAAAATGGCTCCAGATGTGGAAGCTGCCTTGCAGCAGGCTTACCGGGATGTACGGGGAGCGGGGCAAGCAGAAGCAGAGGAATGGCTGAATCGCCTACAAGCTGAAGGCCGTTATGCTAAAGATGTTTGGGCATAGACATAAAAGTCCAGCTCACAATCTGGCTATCGATTCTGACGAAAAACCGACCTCAGAGGTCGGTTTTTTTGAGGATCATAGTCTACCAATATTTCTGCTTACTTCAAAGCCAGATAAACTTTTCTTTTGTCCCGCTTGATTCGCTTCGTAATTGGAAGGGATTCCAATATCTGGTCCAAATTCATCACTTGCTTCAGCGGGGCTAGACTGTTCTAACGCCTCGACGTAATCAGAACCTGCTTGAAAGATGTCTTTTGTGTCACTTTGTTTGTTGGTTTCTTTTGGATTAACCATCGAAACACTCCTTTCCAGTTTAATTTTCCCAAATAAGAAAAATGAATTCCTTTGAACACAACCGTAATTAAGAGCCTGGGGGAAGAAGCTATCAAAAGTTCAGGCTGCCTTTCATCTTTTCATTTTCCTTAGAAGTGATTCTTCCGAAGCTTATTTTGGATGGTAACCCATCAATGTTGAGATTATGGTAAGCATTGATTACATTAGGAACATATTTTTCAGTTAATTGGATCCCTTGAATTATCTGCATTCGCTCCTCAAAAGAAAAGGTTATCAGCTGATTCTCACATTTTTCAAAATCGAGGCACCATGATTCGCTTACCTCCACGAGATGGGTAACATCATATCCGACTTCATGATTACAGTTTGGACATTTTGTTTTGAAATGCATGTACTTCTCATCCCCTTATTTTCCAAGTATATCAAAAAAGGGCCTTTTCAAATCAACCCAAGCTGTTGGCGAAGATGGAAAAGTGTATGGCGGAAAGTAGGTGTGTATGGTATCTTTTTTTTGACATAAGACGGGATTTAGCAATGATAAACCTATGTTTTGGAGCTGATTGTCAATAATGAATAAATTCAAAATCGAGCGCCCCCTTTTCCTATTCTGCATCGGTGTTGCGACTATTTTTAGTATCATGGTTTTATATGGTTATTTTGTTTTCGAGGCGTTCGATACACTAGATAAATCTGGTCCATTCGGAGACACTTTCGGAGCCTTGAATACCGCGTTTACTGGATGCACGATTATTGGATTAGTAATCACTATCGCTATGCAGCGACAGGCCAACGAAGAAGGAAAAGAAACGCAGGCTGAGCAGAGCAAACTCGTTAAATTACAGATGGCTAACGAGAATTTTAATTTTTATTTAGACGAGTTGGACAGGAGTATACAGAGGGATTTAGCCAAAATCTCCATAGTGGTAGAATCGGCAAAGTCTCTTTGTGAATATAAAGCTTCAGCTGGTGAGCTGCTCGTAAAGCTACATCCTGATGAAGTTTGGTCATTATTCGAAGATGATCTGGGTAGCCTGCGAGCACAAGTAGCTTTATTTGGAAATATTTTGGAGTACATTGAAGTCGAGTATACAGGGGTAGAGGACAACGATAGGCTTCTGAGAATGAGACGACTTGTATTGATAAATCGCATTCCCGAAGTATATATCACCTTTATTGCTTTATATAGTTTACTATCTGACCGCTTCTTCCATCTATTTCACCCATATGTAGAACATGCGTTGGGATTTGAGGACGAAGCAAAGGACGAACTAAAAGCAGCACTAATCAGGGAAATTGAGGAAAAGGAAGCGCGACGTAAAAACATTTCTTGATTACGAACAAAGAACAATCCCTTTCAAGATACAAAAAAAGCCGGTTCCACCACGTCAAAGGTGTAACCGGCGTACTTATTTGATGACAACAACCCAACAAAACTCCTAGCGATTCAATGGGATATTCTCCGCTCCCTTTATGGATTGCTTACTTTTGGACCAGATCAAGACGGGTATGAGCAGCAGGGAAAGGAAGCCTCCGATAAGTGAGAGGGTTGCGTAGCTAGAGTGGGCAACGACCATACCAGAAAGTGCTCCACCCGATGCCCCAGCCAAAGCAACCGAGACATCAATCGTTCCCTGGGTTTTGGCTCGAGTGGCTGGGTGAGTTGCATCCACGATGAGCGCCGTGCCACTAATTAAACCAAAGTTCCAACCAAGCCCCAACAGGGCAAGAGCGGCGATGAGTACAGGCATGGAATCGGCTGGTGCGATCGCAGCAAGAATGCCGGCCGCAAGTAGAGTGACACCAGAAGCAAATGCCATTGCAGTGCGTCCTACCTTGTCAACGAGAAAACCGGTCAAGAGGGATGGGAGATACATCGCGCCAATATGAATGCCGATAACCAATCCAACCTCACTCAACCCATGTCCGTGGTGCTTCATATGTACTGGCGTCATCGTCATAATTGCGACCATAACGATTTGGGTTAAAATCATGATGGTGGCTCCAACGATGATTCCTCGGTTGTTTTTTCCAAGCTTGCTCTCATTTATGCCTGACGGGCTGCTTTGATCTGCATTTTGTGCCTCGGCTATTGCTCTGGCAACGATGAATGGGTCTGGTCGGAGTAAAGCCAAAAATACCAGACCAGCCAGGGTGAAGGCTGCGGCACCGAGGATGAAAGGTCCAGCTAGTGCAGGGACACCGATGGAGGTAGCGAATCGGCCCATTACTTCAACCAGGTTTGGACCTGCAACGGCGCCGAATGTAGTTGACACCATGGCAATACTGACTGCTGTTGCTCGCTGCTTCGGCTTTGCTAAGTCTGTGCCTGCATACCGTGCTTGCAGGTTGGTAGCAGTGCCTGCACCGTAGATGAGCAGCGAAGCAAAAAGAAGGACGATATGGTTTCCGACTGCTGCAATGACTACCCCGATCGCACCAATCCCTCCAGCTAAGAATCCTGCCGCCAGTCCTACACGACGTCCGAAACGTTGGGAGAGCCGCCCGACCAAGAGAGCTGCTAGGGCAGATCCAAGAGTGAGCAACGCGGCAGGAATACCTGCGAGACTATCCGTTCCCAGCATATCCTGGGCGAGAAGTGCTCCTACAGTTACGCCTGCTGCAAGCCCGGCACCTCCAAAAATTTGTGAAATGACAACAATAAGTAATGTCTTCCTGTATAATTTTTGCTGCTTTTCAGGGGAATCAATGTAACTTTGCAAATGAGAGGGTCGACTTTCCATAACGTCTAAATTTTCGGGTCCATCTGACATTCATGCATCCCACCTTTGTAGAAATGTAAATTTTCACTTTTTATTAATGAATGAGACCAACTTTGCTTCATACAACGGATAGATGCCTTCAGCGTTTCTATGATATCATCAAGTAGTGTATCATGGAATTGACAAAGTGTAACTGCAGGTCCACCTTTTTTCTGCTTTCATAAGATCAAACGTGATGTGTTATATTCTACTTTTGTTGAGCGGTTGACTTGGCAGGAGGGGATGGTGGATTCTATATACTATCCTGATCATAGGAGCAAGAGAGACAATAAAAGAGAAAAAGGGGAATTTCATTAATGGCGATCAAAGCAATTTTATTTGATTTGGATGATACATTGCTGTGGGACGAGCGCAGCGTGAAGGAAGCCTTTCAAGCGACGTGCGCAGAGGCAGCCAGGCATTACGAGATAGATACGGAGCGGCTGGAACAGGAGGTTCGGCGAGAAGCTCGGTCCATGTACGAAACCTTCGAGGCATTCCCGTTTACGAAAATGATCGGAATCAATCCATTTGAGGGATTATGGGCACAATTTCTCGAAGGGGAACAGGAGGAGTTCCGTAAGCTTCAGTCGTTCGTTCCGTCCTACCGGAGGGAAGCGTGGACACGCGGCTTGAGAGCCCTTGGCATCGAGAATGAAGAGCTTGGCAGAAGGCTCGGGGAAATGTTCCCGGCGGAGAGAAGAAATCGCCCGATCGTTTATGAAGAAACATTCGAGGTGCTGGACCAACTGAAAGAAAAGTACAAATTGCTGCTGCTCACCAACGGATCGCCTGATCTGCAAAAGGAAAAACTGGCCGGCGTGCCGAACCTCGCTGCTTATTTCGACCATATCATTATTTCGGGTGATTTCGGTCAAGGAAAACCCGCGGCATCGATCTTCGAACACGCCATGGGCTTGCTGGAAATCACCGCTGAAGAAGGCGTGATGATTGGAGACAAGCTGACAACGGACATTCAGGGCTCGAATTCGGTCGGTATGCGCAATATGTGGATCAATCGGCACGGCTTGAGGCTGGAGGGCGACATCACACCTGCCCATGAAATTACGAGTCTGCGTGACATTCAGAAGATCATCGATTCATTAGAATAGACATGCATCCATTAAATTTACTTACCCGCCAACCGGTTTTGGCGGGTATTTTTTAACGTCAAAGAAAGTTTACGTGCTTCACCATTGCTTAAACTTTCTGGAACGCTTAAAGACCTACTGCTAAAGCGTGGTCGTTCCTCGATAGAGGTTTTCTAATTCTCTTCCTCAAACAAGCTAATTACTGTGAAGATCCGTCTACGCTCTCCCATACCTCTTCCGCCAACCGCTTCAGCAGCAGGGACTGCTCCCAGCGATTTGATATTTCCTGCTGCTTCGCTTCGCTATATCCTTCTTGCGCAATTGCATAAGGAATAGGTCCGAGCTCGCAAACAAAAGGAAGGATCTCACCCGGACGAGCCTCGCTGCGCCAGTTCATCATTCCTTGCTTCCACCATGCAAGGTATCGTCCGGCTATGGGATGCTCTCCGTTGGGGCCGATGTCGACTTGAATTTGCTCGCCATTGGAGATCCTGCCGTGAATACAGGAGGTCCGCTGCAGGAGAAGTTGAAAACAAGCTTCTGCTCTTTCATCCGCATGCAGCATCTCGCCAGCCAGGACGTAGTGAGAGAGATCGATCGTCAGACGCAAATCGGGAAGGGCCTGTACATATTCGACCGTCCGGAGCAAGTCTTGTGTAATCCTGCCGCGATGTGTCTCCACAAAGACAGGCAAAGCTGCCTTTGAGCCTGCCGTAATGATTCCTTGAAGCCTGTCGATGGCCCTCTCGCCGACGACAAACGCATCCTTTACCTGGGCATTGACATAACTGACACCAAACTCCTTGCTTTGCCGAAGAAATTCAGAAAAGTCTTCAGGGTCTTCGGGAAAGGCTTCGATGCCGAAGCGCAGTCCGTATCGGTCGAGCAGTTTTCTCCATAGCTCTGCTTCCTCGAGAGCAGGCAGCCTGCCCATAATTCCACGGAAACCCGCCTCCGCAATTTTCTCTACCTTCTTTTCAATTGACCATTCTCCTCGTTCATCCCCGATTCCTCGCATTGCCCACCAGGATTGATGGATCTCCATGCAGGGCGCGGATAGATCGGCTTCGTTGATTTTTGTGGATGGGTGCATGTGCAATTTCTCCTTAAAAAAGATTGACAAATCAGAAAATAAGCATTACTTTCTTTATAGACGTCCATAGAGGTATATATTCCACTATGAACGTATAATATCCAGAATACTTCAAAAAAACAATCCCGGCTAAGACGTAACCAAGGATTCTGAGCAGGACGTCTGCATAAAAATTGACAGCCATTTGCTGCGTTTAGTTAAAGCGCGAAAGCCAAAGGAGGAACAAAGCTGATGACAACCACACATTTGCCAGGATCCGAGAGAGGGAAGTACATGAGGTACGACACCGCAGTCATCCTGAAGCGCTTTTATCTTTGCGAAAAGGAACTGGTGATTAGCCAAGCGGGATGGATTCCGGGGATTCCCTTTTTTGATATGAAAACGCTCTTGCCCAAAATCTTGTGGGAAGATGCCATGACAGCCAATGCGCTGCGCGAAAGGGTTTTCGAGCTGAGGTTTCCGAGCCGCATCCTTGAAGTGGGCAGCGACCAGTCTCTGATTGAGCTGATCCAGATGAGCCGCAGTGCCCCAAATGCGCTTGCCTTCCTCTCTGTCTTGGCGAAGGTTTTCAAGCCGGCCTTGATGCGTGCTTATGAGACGTATTTGAGCCTTGCTGATAATATCGGGGACGGACCGACGTACCGCTTTCTGAATCTCGCTGTGGAAGAAAAACAAAGACAGATGAAAGAGATTAATCAGGTGATCGAAAGAGAAATGGCTATTTCCGATCAGGCGGATATTGACCTTGCCAACCAATGGACAGCAGAGATCAGTCAGCGATTGAAAAAGCTGGGGGACATCGGTTTGGATTCTCCCCAAGTAGTTGACCCAATCACGCAATCTCTTCCTGTATTTGCACCGTTGGAAATCCCGCAAAGAGATCAGCGGTTTACGAACCTTCGTTTTTATTGGCCGGATAATATTGATTCATCTTTTCCGTATGGGGAAGGTATCCAATTGCAACTGAGAAGCGCGGTCAGCCATCTGAATGAGATTTGGGCGGTGGAAAATGCTGGACACGTATTGTTTTCTTTCGCTGAGGAATTGGGGTGGGAATTTATCTATGATGCAGCACGCTGGGTGTATGATGAGAGCAGGCACTGCAGGATGGGCTATGAAAGGTTGAGATCATGGGGATTTGCGGAAAAGGAACTGCCGCTTGGTACCTATATTTACGACAGTTGTGCGGGTCAGGACCCCATTTATCGTCTGGGGATGCTGTTTTACTTTGAATCAAAAAATATCGGGAAAAAGTTAGATCGAATCAAGAATTTCGAGAATATGAACGATCGCACGAGCCAGCATGACATGGATTTTGATTGGGCTGATGAGACGATCCATACGAGCTATGGAAAAACGTGGTTGTCTGCTGCCCTGAAAAAACGCGGTCAAGATCCTGATGACTACACCGACATCAAGAATGTGTGCGAACAGATCGTGAGACGGTCGGTACAAACCGCAACTGCCGACGAAAAAGCGCAGATCACAGCGATAGCCAATCAGATGATCGCAAAGGTTAGCAGCTAGAAGCTTGGATACCAGATTATTCATTCTGATTCCCAAAGGAGAAGAAAGATGCAAACACAAAGGCAAAAACATATCGTAGTCATCGGCAGCTATAATGTCGGTTTCATATGCAGCACCCCAAGATTGCCGGTTTGGGGCGAAACGATATTAGGTAGCGGCTTCTCTGTTTGCGACGGCGGGAAAGGCTCCAATCAGGCGGTTGCGGCGTCGAAACTGGGCGGAAACGTATCGTTCATCGGGTGCGTGGGCAATGACGCGTATGGAAAATCAGGCGTGGAAATGCTGCGGCAGGCAGGTGTGAATGTCGACGATGTTTCGGTTTCGCCCACTGCTGCAACCGGGGTAGGATTTGTCTTCCTGAATGAACGCGGAGAAAACTGCATCGTGGTCGATCCCGGGGCTAATCATCTGCTGCTTCCGGAGGATTTGGAAACGAAAGAATCGCTTCAAAATGCTGACATCCTCGTGTTCCAGTTGGAAAACCATATCGAAACGATTCGCAAGGGTATGGAGCTGGGGAAAAAATCGGGGAAGACCATCATCTTCAATCCTGCCCCAGCCAGCCCAGGCTTGGATGACTTGATCGGGCTGTCGAGCATCGTGACGCCTAACGAATCAGAGCTGCTCATTTTAAACGGACTGGATCCGTCCAGTACGCCGTCGACTGAAGATTGCGAACGCTTGGCCCGCATCTTGCTGCGCAAAGGTCCAGAGGCCGTCATCGTGACCCGCGGCGAGAAAGGGGCGCTGCTTGTAACAGCTGATGACAGTGTGATCGTTCCAGCGCCGAGGGTGAACGTCGTCGATACGACCGGAGCGGGCGATTCCTTTACCGGAGGTTTGGCGGTAGCGTTATCAGATGGATCGTCGCTTCCCGATGCCGTTCGTTTCGCCTGTTATGTCGGGGCCTTTTGCGTCACAAAAGAAGACGTGATCCCAGCGCTCCCGAATCGTGAAGAGTTCCATTCCTTCCTCTTGCAATGTGCTGGACCAAACAGCGTTTTTTGAAAGCGCTTTACTTAAATGGGGAGAGGGGGACTTCTAGTGACAGATCAGTTGAAACCGGCCCTGCTTGTCCTGACCGATATTGAAAAAAGCTTTGGTACGAATCAGATTTTGCATCAAGTAGACTTTCAGTTGCAAAGAGGGCAGGTCCATGCGCTGCTCGGGGCAAATGGGGCTGGAAAATCCACACTAATGAAGATCATTGCAGGTGAATACACCAAGGATGCCGGAACCATCCGAATCGAGGGTGAGGAAGTAAAAATCCAGAGCCCGGGACAAGCAAAGCAGCATGGGATCAGTGTCATCCATCAAGAGCTGCATTTGGTTCCAGAGTTCACGGTTGCGGAAAACGTATATTTGGGCAAAGAACCTGCACAGGGACCCGGGGCATTTCTTTTATCGAGAAAGATGGCAATCCAAAAGACACAGGAGCTACTCGATCGGTTCCAGATTCAGCTCGATCCGCTCTGCAAAGTCAAGTCGTTATCCATCGGGCAGCAGCAGCTCGTAGAAATTCTCAAGGCAGTCTCCGAGGATTCGCGTGTCCTGGTGATGGATGAACCAACGGCAACACTGACTACAGGGGAAACAAAACAACTCTTTGCTGTAATCGAATCCTTGAAAGCAAAAGGGATTGGAATCATCTATATTTCCCATCGCCTTGATGAAATCCAGCAGATTTGTGATTACGTGACGATTATGAAGGACGGCAGAAAAACGGCTGAAGGCCCGATTGGTGAATTTAGCAATGAGCGCATCATTGAATGCATGGTTGGGAAACAAATCGATCGTTTCTATCCAAACAGCGCACGCAACCGGGGGAATGTCATTCTAGAAGGCAGAAATCTCAAAAAAGCAGGGGTCCTGCGTAATGTTACCGTTTCCTTTCACCGCGGGGAAATCGTTGGTCTGTTCGGATTGCTGGGAGCAGGGCAGTCTGAATTACTGCGGGTTCTATTCGGCGCCGAGCAAGCCGAGGAGGGGCAAATCCTTTGCGGTGGGGAGCCAGTGACGATTGACTCTCCGCTGACAGCCATGCAGCACAAGATTGCGCTCGTGACCGAAAACAGAAAGGAAGAAGGACTGATCCTGGAGCTGGGCGCAGATCAAAATATCTCCTTGTGCAGCATGCCGCAGTTTTCCAGTTACGGACTGCGCAGCATGTCCCGAATCAAGGAGATGGCCAACTATTATGTGCAAAAGCTGAACATTAAGCTGCATTCTCTGCACCATCCTGTAAAACAGTTAAGCGGCGGAAACCAGCAAAAAGTGATTTTGGGCAAATGGCTAGCTACCTCTCCAGAGTTAATCCTGCTCTCTGAACCGACGAGAGGAATCGACATAGGCGCACGCTCAGAAATCTACCATCTGCTAGGCGAGTTGGCGCAGGAAGACAAAGGGATCGTCATCGCTTCCAGTGATGCGGATGAGATAGTAGGCTTGTGCGACCGGATTTTGGTCATGTTCAGAGGAGAGATTGTAGCTGAAGTAAAAAAGGAGGAGGCCAGCATCGAGCTTCTCATGGAATATGCGTCAGGAGCGCGACAAACATCGTTGGTGGAGGTAGGAACATGTTGAATAGCTCGAATCCGGTTATTGTGCGATCGAGTGTCAATAAGCTTGGTCTCGTTCAACAGTATGGAATGTTTTTCATCTTACTTTTGGTGGCTGCCATCTTTACGATCTTGACACCGAACTTTCTGACGACGTCGAATCTGATCAACATTCTCCGGCAAGTCTCCGTGATCGGCATCGTAGCGGCAGGCCAAACACTGGTCATCATTACGGCTGGCATCGACCTGTCAGTAGGCAGCATCGTAGGCTTAGCGGGCGCTGTATCCGCGGGGGTCACGCTCGCTACAGGAAGTGCTTCACTCGGAATCATTGCAGGGCTTTTGACGGGCACCCTATTCGGTTTAGCGAATGGCTTTCTCATTTCCAAGCTAAAGCTGACGCCATTTATCGTAACGCTGGCATCGATGACCGTGCTTTCCGGTCTTACGCTCATCTACACCGAAGGCAATCCCATTCAAATTACCAGCGAAGTCTACAAGTTCATCGGACAGGGCTATATAGGGCCGATTCCGTT
Organism: Brevibacillus sp. NRS-1366; assembly: GCF_050467985.1. Taxonomy (NCBI): domain Bacteria; kingdom Bacillati; phylum Bacillota; class Bacilli; order Caryophanales; family Paenibacillaceae; genus Brevibacillus; species Brevibacillus sp. NRS-1366. Next base: position 34,834 of record NZ_JBITPN010000045.1, read on the forward strand.
TCCAGTCATCGTTCTGCTGCTCGTATATGCGGTGCTCTATTTCGTCTTGAAACGGACAGTCCACGGCCAGTATATTTACTCGATCGGCGGCAATGAAAAAGCATCCCTGCTGTCAGGCATTCGGGTGAACGTACATAAGACGATCGTGTACGGGACGTCGGGACTGCTGGCTGGTCTTGCCTCTATTATCTTAAGCGCGCGTCTGTCGTCTGCGACTCCCGTTGCCGGAACAGGGTATGAGCTGGATGCGATTGCCGCTGTCATCTTGGGCGGGACCAGCCTGTTTGGCGGAAAAGGAAGCGTGCTCGGTACGCTGATCGGGGTGCTGCTATTGGGCATTTTGACAAGCGGAATGAATCTGATCAACGTTTCTCCATTTTATCAGAATGTGGCAAAAGGGTTGATTGTGCTCCTTGCCGTACTGATCGACCGAATGATTAACAAAGAAAAACAATGATACTCAGAAAAACAAAAAAAAAACGATTCGGAGGGGTTTTCAATGAAAAAATGGATGTATTTGCTGTTGACCGCTATCATGCTCGTTATGATTACTGCCTGTGGTGCCGCAAATTCGAATGCGCCGGCAAACGGTTCGAAGGAGGGGAGCACAGCGCCAGCCGGGGATAAAGGGAAGGTAAAAATCGGCTATGCCATCAACACGCTGAATAATCCGTTTTTTGTGGCGGTAAAAAAAGGCGCGGAGCAGGAAGCTGAAAAATTGGGTGTGGAGCTGGTCGTTGTCAATGCCAATAACGATTTGGCCACACAATTGCAAGGAGTCGAGGATCTGATCCAGCAAAAAATCAATGTGCTTATCTTGGACCCTGTCGATAGCAAAGGGACCATTCCAGCAGCGGAAGCCGCCAATAAAGCAGGGATCAAGGTCATTACAACAGGGCGTGAGCTGGAGGGTGGAGAGACTGTCGTCCATCTGGGATACGACGAGATCATGCACGGCGTTACGGCAGGCGAGTTTTTGGCAAAGCAGCTCGGTGAAAAAGGAAACGTGGTCGAGCTGCAAGGAATTATGGGCACAAACGTAGCGCAGGATCGAAGCAAGGGATTTCAGGAGGCCATCAAAAAATCAGCTGGCATCAAGCTCCTGGCTTCACAATCTGCCGACTTCGACCGGGCGAAAGCGATGACCGTGATGGAAAATATTTTGCAGGCAAATCCGGAAATCAACGGGGTATACGCCGCAAATGATGAAATGGCCCTGGGAGCTGTACAAGCGATTAAGGCGGCAAATCGAACGGGAATTGTAGTCGTATCCAATGACGGTACAGCCGACGCCCTCCAGGCAATCAAGTCAGGTGAGATAGCTGGCACGATGGCCATTTATCCGAATCAATATGGACAAAAAGCAGTTCAAGTGGCACTGGACGTCGCAAATGGCAAATCTCTCGCTGCGTTTATGGAGCTTCCATCTATTTTTGTAGACAAGGAAAATGTCGAAGAAGCAATAAAGGAATCGCAAAATTAAAACAAAGAAGGAGTGTGTGAACGATGAAAAAAGGAATGCTCTTGAACAGAGAGCTCAATGAAGTGATCGCTTCGATGGGGCATCTGGATTATCTCATTGTTTGTGATGCAGGCTTCCCGATTCCAAACGATGTGAAAAGAATCGACTTGGCGCTGAAGAAGGACGTGCCTGATCTCGAAACAGTGCTCTCGCTCATTGCAGATGATTTTGTTGCGGAGAAAATATACGTTGCACAAGAAGTGGAAACAAACAATGCCCCGTTATTTCAAAAGGTACAGCGGATTTTTCCTGGGGTTGAAATCGGTACGATGGAGCATCAAACGATTTTGAGTGAAATGGCAAGAAAGGCAAAAGCCATCGTCAGGACTGGCGCATTCGACCCTTGGGGAAATATTATTTTGCAATCAGGGGTTCATGTCCCACAGTGGTTTGACAAACCAGGAATCATCGTTCCTGATTATTACAAAGATAAGCTGTAGATTTCTCTTATTTGTGGGTTGTCTTGAAAAATGAGTGCCATAAAAGTATAGTAAATTAGAATAAGTTGGATAAAGGGTGAACCCATTGATTGAGAGAACAGGTCCAGAACCAATTTACATTCAAGCGAAAAATTGGATACTGGAAAAAATTGCGAAAGGTGAATGGACCGCCAAGGAAAAACTGCCTTCCGAAGCAGATCTGGCTGCGACCTTGGGAATCAGTCGGGGTACCTTCAAACAAGCAATTAAACAGTTAATCTCAGAAGGTATCCTCGTCCAGATTCATGGAAAAGGAACCTTCGTCGTTGGCGAGCAGATGGAGTATCCGTTGGCAGAAAGACTGATTTCCATTGCCGAGACCATGATAGAAAGTCACAAAGACTTTACGACGAAGCTGCTCCGTATGGAATCTGTTCCTGCCGATCAGACACTGATCCGGGTCCTCCAATTGGAAGGAGACGAACAGGTGTACCATTTACAACGTCTTCGTTATATCGAAGACATGCCAGTCGTGTTCATCGAGAACTTTTTGCCGCAAAAGCTATTCCCAGGGTTAGACCAGCAAAACTTTGAGGAGAAAACGTTATTCTCCATTATTGAACACCTTTACAACGTAAAAATTGAATGGGGGAAACGTTCCTTCCTAGGAAAAGGCGCTGACGAGCATATTGCGAGAAAGCTGCAGATTGATCAAGGAACGCCCATCACCTTTCTCGAGCAGACGATCTATACGGAACAGAATCTGCCGATCGAATTTTCCAAAGTCTGGATTCGTAATGATCAGATCAAATTAACCTCCATCCTGAAAAGAGGGTAACGAGAGTTGCTCACACGATGGGCTAGATTGTTCAAGGGATATGGAAGTCGATGTCTGTTAAATGAATGTATTTTACAAATGGGAGGCTGCCGCTGAAAGGTAGTCTCTCGTTTGATTTCTAATGCTCTTTTGTCTTGTTGAATATGGAATGGATTGTACCGACGTCAATGAGTGACTTCATGGAAAATTGAGATCGCGGTTAGACCGTTACATGGAAGAATTAATCAAAAAGTCGTAAAATAAAGGAAGCTTGTAGGAGTATTCTTTTAAAGAGGAGATGTAATAGTGAAAGCAGTAGAGACAAACTTACTAAAATTTCTTCAAGGTACAAAACAATTCATTATTCCGATATATCAACGAAAATATAGCTGGACCATTAACCAATGTCGCCAACTTTGGAACGATATCGTACGAGCGGCGGAAGATGAAAAAGTAAAGGGTCACTTTGTTGGTTCGATTGTTTATATTGAACGAGGTTTGTATCAGATATCTTCTGTTCCTCAGCTGCTTGTTATAGATGGACAGCAACGGATGACCACATTAACCCTGTTTTTGCTTGCATTAGGAAAAGCTATAGAAGAAAGCGACCAGCTCTGTGATATTACAAAAAGGAAGATTATGAACTACTACTTGGTTAACAATGATGAAGAGGGCGACCTGTACCATAAGCTGATTTTAACGAAAAGCGACAAAGACACCTTATTTAGCTTGGTTTCCGATAAAAAACTCCCTGATGAATACTCTCAAAGAGTGTACGAAAACTTTACGTTTTTCCTGGAGTCAATAAAGAAGAGTGAAATTGACCTAAACAAGCTGTATCAAGGAATCGCTAAACTAATTGTTGTCGATATTTCTTTGGATCGTGATCATGATAATCCGCAATTGATTTTCGAAAGCCTGAACTCTACGGGACTGGACCTATCGCAAGCCGATTTGATCCGAAACTTTGTCCTGATGAAATTGGAGCCGAAAGAGCAAGCAGACCTTTATTCAGAATACTGGTATCCTATGGAGCGTAGTTTTGGCAATCTTAATGACTTGGCACTTTTTGACCGTTTTATGCGTGATTACTTGACAGTGAAAACAGGAAAAATACCAAATATACAAGACGTTTATAACGTTTTCAAGGATCATGTATATCAACAGAGTGAATATACGGTGCATGAGATCATTGAAGATATTTATCGATTCTCAAAGTACTTTGTGAAGTTGGCATTCCAGACTGAAAAAGACAAGGATATGAATCAGGTATTAGTCGATATCAACACATTGAAAGTCGATGTATCGTATCCATTTTTACTTGAAGTCTTTGATGATTATGAACAACAAATGCTATCAAAAGAAGATTTCATTGCAATTCTTAAACTGGTTGAAGCATATGTATTCCGAAGATCCATTTGCGGGGTGCCTACAAATTCTTTGAACAAAACCTTTGCAACCATTAGCAAGGAGATCGATAAAAGTAACTATTTAGAAAGTACAACAGTGGCATTCTTGCTTAAGGATTCCCATCGGCGATTTCCTAAAAACGAGGAATTTGTACAGGAATTAGTCATTAAGGATGTATATAATTTCAGAAATCGCAATTATTTGCTTCGTAAGCTGGAGAACTTTAATCGTAAAGAGATTGTAGACATTGAGAGCTACACGATCGAACATATCATGCCGCAAAATCAGAACTTATCAACAAAGTGGAGGCAAGATCTTGGAGAAGATTGGGAAGAGGTTCACAGAACATATTTACATACACTTGGAAATCTGACGTTGACCCGGTACAATTCTGAGCTTAGTGACAAACCCTTTATCGAAAAGAGAGAGTTGGAGGGAGGATTTGCAGACAGTCCGTTACGACTGAATAGGGGGCTTGGAAAGCTCGATGTCTGGGATGAAGGTGAGATTACGAAACGTGCTCGTTCACTTGCAGACCAGGCAACGCAGGTATGGGAATACCCACAAATTTCGGATGACGTACTTTTGAAATACAGCAAAAAAGATTCGAAAGCAGAGGCTGACATATTTACCATTACGGACTACCCAGGGTTGCAGGGTGAACTGTTGGAATTGTTTGAAGAGCTCAGAAAACGTATCTGTAATCTGGATAGCTCCGTTCGCATGGAATTCACAAAACACTATATTGCATTCAAAACAACAACCAACTTCGTCGATATTACTCCACAGAAGAGTAAGCTTTTGCTGAGCTTACATTTGGCGATCCAAGAAATACAAGATCCTCAGGGCATTTGCAAGGATGTTCGCAATGGACGTTATGTTGAAATCGGACTTTCTACTGCTAATGAAATTGAATATGCCATGTTCATGATCAAACAGTCATTTGAAAAGCATCTGGATGATGAATAAAGAAACATAGCTCAAGGTAACTGAATAACTGATACCTAGACCAGTTGGTTTTACTCACTGGTCTATATTTTTTGCGCGAATTTTTTTACCTCCCCCCGCCATAAAAACCTGTCGCAAAATGCAGGAATATGGAACTAAATCGAGAACCTCTTACTTACAGGATGTATTTTCCAGTCATAACAGGTCGAACAGAGAGGAACGAGGCTCGTGTTTTCACGTAAAAATATCATCTTGACCGCTGTTTGTTCCCTACTTTTGCTGACGCCGTTCTCGCATGCAGAGGCGGCTACCCATGTCGAGATCGCTGTAGATCAACTAAATATTCGCATTGCACCAGATGCAACCTCTCAAATAGTCGGAACCATCGCAAAAACGATACGTTTGCCGATTGTAAAGCAACAACAAAACGGTTGGACGCAAGTGAAGCTCACTACTGGCAAGATGGGTTGGGTAAACAATAAGTATGTCAAAATGATTGAAATTCCCCGGATCATCTATGTAAAGAGCACGGTAGACATGCTGAATGTCCGGGTGGAACCGAATACGACTTCACAAATAGTGCAGATCATCGACAAAAACGGAGTGTTTTTGCAAACGAAAAAACAAGGGGATTGGGCACAAATCAAGCTGTCTGACAAAGCGAGCGGTTGGGTCAATGCACGTTACTTGGCAGAAACGTCCGCACCCGCGCCTGCCCCGACACCAGTACCAACGCCAACACCAACGCCAACACCAACACCAACACCAACACCAACACCAACACCAGTTCCTACGCCAGTGCCAACACCTACACCAGCACCTTCTATCCCGCCCTCTACCGGAAATGGGCAAATGGCTGGTACCATCGTGTTGCAAGAAGGGCATGAAATCTATGCCGAGCCCAATATTTTGGGAACAGTCATCGGTCAGCTAAGCGCGGGTACGGTCGTCAATCAATATGGATACTTTGAAGGTTGGTACACGATTGATTTCAATGGCACCTATGCCTACATATTCAAGCCGATGGTTCAGGGGGATGCAGGTCAAGGGCAACCGAACGAAATTCCTGCGACATCGAACCCGACAACGGGACAGGCAGAACCGTCGATTCGCGTAAAAAATGCCGATACCAATCTGAGAAGCGGTCCTGGAACCGATTATGGGGTCGTCGGAAATGCTCAGCCTGGGCAGGTATTTCCGATTGTACAAACAGAAGGTGACTGGTATATGATTCGGCTCCCTGACAATTCCACTGCCTATATTGCCAGTTGGATTGTAGATCGTGTCCAGCCAGGCGGAAGTCAGCCGGTAACCGGAACGGGCACCGGTGGGACAGGTTACAACCAAGGCATGGTTGGAAATGAGACGGTTTTTATTTACCACACACATAACCGGGAATCGTGGAGAAATGTTGCGCGTAATACACAGGGCAGCTCGGTTGATGATTCTGAGATCAACATCACGTTGGTTGGAAAACGACTCGGTGAACTGTTGCAGGCGAGAGGTATTCCAGCAATGGCGAATCAGGATGATTTTGCCCAGAAGCTGGCAGAACAAAAGAAAAGCTATTCCATGTCCTATACGGAATCGTACAAAGCGGTAGCAGCAGCAGCATCTGCTAGTCCGAATCTAAAGTATATTTTTGATATTCATCGCGACAGTGATGAGCCTCGCAGCAAGGTAGCCCTTACCTTGAACGGCAAGACGTACTCGCGTATGTTGTTTGTGATTGGGACAGCCAATCCGACGTATTTGGAAAACAAGAAGCTGGCAGAAAATCTGCATGCTCGTCTGGAGGCCGCCTATCCAGGATTGTCTCGTGGGATTATTCTGAAGGGAGCGAATGAAGGAAATGGCGTGTATAACCAGTCTGTTTCCGAGGGAAGCTTGCTTCTGGAATTCGGAGGAACGAACAACACTTTGGAGGAATGCTACAATACAGCAGAAGCATTCGCTGACGTGTTCGTTCATTATATGTTAGAATCCCAAATCGCATTTAAGTAACAGTGCAGCACGATTCTTTTCGCAGGATTTGCGGAGAGAATCGTTTTTTCTTAGTACAGCCAAGGATTTATCTAGTGAACCATGTAGCCAGAAGAAGAGTTGGTACGACCATGATGATATCTACCCGCAACCTGGAGGTGAAGGATCTTTTATGGAACTATTGGTTGGATTATTACTGTTGGCAGGCATCTTGTCCATATTTGATGCCATTCGAAAACTGAATAAAAACATTATCACTCAAATTGATCAGAACGAACGTATGATTGAATTACTGAATGATTTAAAAAAGAAAGGAACCTACTGAGCATCGTAATTATTTGCCGTATTCCATCTATAGGTAAAAATACCTACATATGCTTGTAGTAAAGTACCTTCTCATCGACTACTATAATAGTATTCACGTATTTTATTTACGTACTACCCCTTACGTAACCCCACTCGCTTTACGGCGCGTGGGGATTTTTTTTCGGCCGCCGAAATTTCCAAACTCTATCACGCATGATACCATCCATACATAATAAATTTACTACTCAGGTTACTTGTCAGTTGATTTCGATAAACAAGTAAGGACGGTATACCCAAAAACAATCCCACTGATGATAGTGAATTCTTTTGCATGAACCAGAACATACGTAAGAAACGGTGGTAGAGAATTCCCAACAGGAGAAAAGTAAAGCAAGATGACAGTCGTTCCAAAAAGAGCGGGCAACCCAATCGCTACGCTTTTTACCCAGTCATATTTCCAGCTTCCTGTTTCCTTCCCTTCCCTAAGCAAATGAGGAAGAGCAAAGAGCAAACCGATCAGGATCGGGTAGAGAGAAAGATAGAGCAAATGGGGAAAACGCTCGAAATTCATCCTTGATTGCTCAAACAATACATATTCGTAATTTGACAAAATGGTTATGAAATAGCTGACCAAGATAGTAAAAGCTAGGTAGGTACCTAAACGGAGAATCACTTTCACACGGACACCTCCTTTGTCACACATAGGATAGTTACTTCATCTACTCAGTGCTGTCCCCAGAGAGAAAAGCTCAGGCTGGGACAGTATTTTTTTTATGGAATAAAACTGTAAGCAAATCTCTTTTTTGCGTCTAATAAGATACAAAGTCAAAAAAGGAGCGTACCAATGGATTCAGATGACCGAATAGAGCGATGGTTTCATCAATACGGCAACGATATTTACAATTACCTCGCATATTTTACGGGACGAAGAGATGTCGAGGATTTAGTCCAGGAAGTATTTACGAAGGCACTAAGAGCCTTAGCAGGTTATGAAGGTAGAGCACAGCCCAAGACATGGCTTCTTACGATCGCGCGTCATGCAGCGATTGATTATAGAAGAAAGCAAAAAATGATGGACTTGTTTCCAGAAACCGTCCTTGGACTTCTCATTTCCAAAGAGCGTACACCTGAAAAAGCATTGGTGTTGAAGGAACAATTGCAAGAAGTTTATCAAGCCATGAATCAGCTCAAAAGGACGTATCGAGAAGTTCTTATTCTACGCTTGATAGAGGGGATTTCTACAGAAGAGACAGCAGAAGTCTTGGGATGGAGCGAAGCAAAAGTAAGTACGACGCTGCATCGAGCCATAAAGGAACTCCAAAAACAAATGGCCAATAGTGGCAGGGAGGTCAATCTACATGACGCCATCTTCTGAAGAAAAAGAGATAAGCACGCTGCTTCATTCGTTTCCATCACTGCGGATGGAGGAGGACAAACAACGTGATATTGCCCGACATATCCGGCAAGAAAAGGAGCTGCTCACACGGATGAAACGGCGAAAAGCGCATCGAAAGGTGATCGGAGGCATAGCCGCTTCTTTTGCTTTTCTGTTTATTACCTATCAGTTGATTCCTCCCTCGCTATCCTCATCTGAACCAAGCGTACAACGTATGAACACAGAGGAGAACCAAAAGTCAAACGCAGCGGGAACTAAAGAAAACAAAGACGCTGTCTTAACGATCGATCGACAAATTCAATCTTATGTGGAAGAAGCGTTAAACAAGACCGATGCTGCCTATCACCCTGAAAGTATGACTATAATCGTATCAGATCCAAATACCGGCGAAATTCTGGGGATGGCAAGTCGGGGGAAGCAGGCTTCAGCTGACAGTCTGGCGGAAGTAGGGAGAGCGATACCTGATCCTGTTGCAGCGTTTCGAATCGTGACTCTGGCGGCAGCTGTCCAAGAGGGAAAGTTTAATCCCAGAGAAGTCTACGATTCCGGAACGTACAAGGACATCCCGGGAAACCCGATCAATGACCACAATAATGGCATAGGCTGGGGCAAGATTCCATTTTTAGAGGGTATCCAGCGCTCCTCCAATGTCGTATTTGCGAAACTCGGCGTAGAGCGTTTAAAGAAGGATTTGCTCCAGGAATATTTTGAGCGATTTGGCTTTGGGCAAAAGACGGACATCGGGCTTTCTTATGAAGAGGCTGGAAAAATACCCACTATGGACCATCCGCGCGAAGTAGCGCTGGCTACTATAGGACAGGGTGGTTCTGCATCAGCGATTCAACAAGTAGCTGCTGTCGGAGCCGTTGCCAATGGTGGCAAGCTGTTGAAACCACATATGACCAAGACAGCGGGAGTGGATGAGAATCATGCTTACCAGATCCGACAAGTCATCTCAGAGGAAACGGCCGTACAGGTTCGAGATATTTTGGAAGAAGTTGTGAATAGCAGGGTTGGATCTGCTAAAGCATTTTCCATGGAAGAATATCCCGTAGCTGGGAACTCGGGACTCGCACAGAAGTACGATCAGAAAGGAAAGATTATGGATGGAAAATACATGGTTTCCTTTATTGGATTTGCGCCAAGTGATCAACCGAAGCTATTGGTTTACGTCGTTGTTGATGATCCGAAATCTGACTCTTCTGTTGGAGTATGGTCGAGGGAAATTATTGCTCCGCCATTTAAAGAAGTCATGGAAAAGAGTTTAAAGTATCTTCAGCAGCGATGAGCAGGAAAAACAGAACACATAAAAGAATGCTCAGCGCAGGATGAAGTTCCAGCACTTAATTTTTCAACTCTCAACCTGAACAGCATCGTTTGGTTTAAGCAAACCCGTCCCCAATGGTTAAGCGGAGACGGGTTTTTGTTGTAGTTGGATCACTTGTCCTCTGTGACTACTGCAATGGCGAAGCCGTCGTAGCCCTTGCTTCCCACTGTTTGAAGGGCTGTCGCACTTACACGCGGCTCACTCGCGACGAGCTCGGTGAAGCGACGGACTCCGATGATGCTAGGATCGGTGCTTGTTTCATCGACAACTTTGCCGTTGCGTACGACGTTGTCTGTAATGATCAGACTGCCTTTGCGGGAGTGATTGAGTGCCCACTGGAAGTAATCCGGATTGCTTTGCTTGTCTGCGTCAATGAAAAATAAGTCAAAGGGACCGTGACCTTCTTCATCCAGTTGCGCCAGGGAGTCGAGGGCTTGCCCGAGTCGAATTTCTACGATGTGATCCAGACCGGCGCGGGCGATATTTTTACGGGCGACTTCCGCATGCTTTGGATCAGCCTCCAGTGTGATTAAACGACCGTCTGCAGGAAGTGCCCGTGCGAGCCAAATCGTGCTGTAGCCGCCCAGAGTCCCGATTTCGAGAATGGTGCGAGCGCCTTGGATTTGCGCTAATAGATGCAGCAGCTTTCCTTGATTAGGAGCAACGTCTATCGGGGGTAGGCCAGCTCCCGCGTTATCCTGCAGAGCTGCGTCAAGGGCGGGATCATGGGGCACGAGCATATCGGTAAAGTAACGATCGACTGCTGTCCACGTTTCTTTAGACATGAGATCAACTCCTTTGGTTGTTCTAACAGGGATATTATAACATTTTATGTAATTGGCACTAACTAGAATGTTGCAACTACAACTGACATAAATCAAGTGCCGGACTGCTCCTTTTGCAATGGTTCTACCAGGTCTGATTCAAGTGGTCACGATAGTAACGGATCGCACGGCTGTACAGTTGGATATGTTCGCTAGAAGAAGTCTCCACCAAGCTATCCAGAAGAAGCTGCACCGATCCTTCGAAATCGTTGGCACTATATTTTGCCAAAGCCAAAAACACGCGCAAGGAATGGTCATCGGGGTAGAGCTTGATTCCCTCAGCTAATAAAGAAATGGATTTTTCAAACTCTCCGATACAACGGTATGTACTGCCTAACCCCAGATACGCTCCGCGAAGCTCTTCCTTCTCTAGTGTACCTAAAGCAATTGCTGTCTCATAAAAAGGAACAGCCTCACTTTCAAGACCGAGCCTATCGTGAACGGACGCACATTCATACATGATTTTGGCATGTTCCGGATGTTCGTTCGCGAGCTCGATGAGACCTTGTCTTGCCATTTCAAGCAAGTGCTGAGAACCAGCTTCGTCAGATTGACGTATGGAGCGAGCTTTATCTATTTCATCCAGAATCAGTTGGAGCTTGGCAGTCGGCATCAATCATTCATTCCCCTTCTTTGTTCTTTAAATATGATGATACTCTGAGTCTGCCTTCCCTCACGAACTTTCAAATTGTCACAATTCAGGACAGCAACTCTTCATTCAAATCATGAAAACCAATTGACATAGAGGAAACCAGTAAACGCAAAAAAGTTCGTGAATACATGGGACACCGTGGTTGGAAGTATGGTTTTGTAACGATACGCATACCAACCCCATAAGCTCCCCATAAAGAAAGCGCCGCCTGCAAAGCTGAGGAGTCCACCGTCCATTCCCGAGTCCTTGGCCAAAGCAGGGGCAAAATGCCACAGTCCAAAACAAATCGTAGGGTAAAGAAACCCAAGCACTGGATGATGCGGAAAATGATCAGGAAATACGCCCCGCCATAAAAGCTCTTCCAGCGGCGCATTTATCAGAGCAAATAATAGGGCGAGAAAAATGACTGTCCAGCTTGCGAGGGGGGCATATTGGGCAAACACCGCAATTCCGGTAGAGAATAAGGGCAGCGCAACAAAAGCAAGGGTGAAGCCATGCGCTCATTTAGAGGGGACTCTTCGCGGGAATTTCCACAAGTCGGTACGTTTTCTCTTGAGAAACAGGATCGATATGGGTATACACCAAGCCAACCAATAGAAGACATATCCGAGCAAATAGCCCCAGGTATCTCCGAATAGATGAACCAAAAGCTGAAAAAGGAAGACTTGCGAGAGAACGAGAACAGGAGCAATCGCAATAAGAATTTTCTGTTCTTTTGACCACGATTTCACGAAAATCCCTCTCTGTTGACCGAATTTTCTTACCCACATACCCTTAATTCAATAGCGCTACTGTTTTAGCATGAGAGCTGACGATTAGAAGCAGTGTAATGATGTTTGTCACGAATAAAGCCTACCTGTATCCTGAAATGAAAAAGTTAATGAAACCGACAGGATTAATTTATTCGGATCATTATGGTTCACAAGCTATGCTCCTTTCGAGCTATGTAAAACAGGAATCCATGTATGTAAGCAACTCATTAAAAGATACCATAAAAGAAGGTGTAATTGTATAAAAAAGGAGGTTTGGACAGGGGGCTACCGAGGATCATTGCTTTGGTGAATCAGTGTCCGATCAGCACGTCACGGGGGGAACATGCGAAACACGTTTGCGATGCAGATCCATTATCTGCAGATGTAGCAACCCATGTAATGGGGAATGGTTGGCGTTTAGGTGATACCGAAACAGAATATAGCCATGCCACAATGTGGTGGGTAATTGGCCCTGGAGTGCCCGGTGTATACGCCTACGCGTATTATGAAGTGGATTTACCAGCGGCGGAGAAGTCCAATCAATAATAAAGTGTTTTTGCATAACAAAACCCACAAGTACTTAGTGGGCTTTGTTATGCTATTCAACTCGCTTCTTTCGTTCAACAATTGAGCAAACAGGGCTTAGCGTACAAAATCCGCATTTGTTGGCGGTACTTCTTGATGGTGTATTACTTATTCCGTTAATGGGTAAGGGTGCTCATTTATATTACGACCAATCCTATTTCCAGACTTCCTTGTACACTCTCATGAAGTTTTTGCTCAAAATTCCTTCAATGGCTGCATCCTTATACCCTCTTCTCGTGAGAGCGTGGATTAGTTCAGGTATCTTGGAATGTCCTTTTACAACGTCAAAATCCTGGCGGGGCAACTTTGCCAAACTCTCTGGAGATTCGTATTTTCGAAACGGTTCAATAATATCAAGTCCTAGACCGACATGCTCTACCCCCACCAGTCTGGCGATATGATCCACATGGTCGATAAGATGGTCCAAGTCTGACTCTTCATCCGTATCTGCTACGAAGAAGTTTACACCATTCATGCCGATAACTCCGTTGGTGGAAGCGATGGCCTTAATCTGCTCATCCGTGAGGTTACGCATGGAGCCAACGATGGATCTGCAATTGGAGTGGGAGGCAATAATCGGCTTTTTAGCGAACGCCATGACATCCCAAAAGCCCTCGTCGTTTAAGTGACTCACATCGATGATCATTCCCAGCGCTTCCGACTCTTCGACTACTTGCACGCCAAAATCAGTGAGCCCGCCCTTTCTCCCTTCACGCGTCGGGGTAAAATGGCTTCCGTCTCCAACGAAATTGCGTCTGCTCCAAACCAAGCCCATAAAACGAACGCCCAGCTCGTAAAAAACACGAATCATGCTTAAATCGTTAGAGATAGGTTCTGCCCCTTCAAGAGACAAAATAAAACCCACTTTTCCCGTATCTCTCGCAGTTTGGATATCATCGAGGTTCTTGCAAATCATGATTTTGTCAGGGGATTCACTCGCTTCAGCATGCAGAGCACTGATTTGCTGAAGCGCTTTTCTCATACCCATCTCCGGCAAAAATTGACTGTCAATAAATATAGCAGCGACAACGGTCTGCACCCCGCCAGCCAGAAAATCCGGCAAATACTCTGTCTCTATTACTTTTCTTTTACCCTGTTCTCTTTGAACTGCGACATCCAGCAAAAGGTCAAAATGACCATCAATTACGTGTGTCATAAGTTACCTCTCTCCTTGTTCATTTTTGGAAGACTAGATAAAAGTCGCTGCGTATACGTCTCCTGCGGCTGAATGAAAAGTGCCTCCGTTTCATTTTCCTCGACAAGACTGCCGTGGTAGAGCACGCCAATCCGATCACACATATAGCGGATGACGGACATATCATGAGAGATAAACAAGTAGGTAAGCCCACGCTCTTGTTGAAGTGATTTGAGCAAATTCAGGATTTGCGCCTGAATGGAGATGTCGAGTGCAGACGTTGGCTCGTCGAGAATGATGAATTCCGGCTCGGTAATGATGGCTCGGGCAATGGCAATCCGTTGACGCTGTCCGCCTGAAAATTCATGCGGGTAACGGGAGAGATGGTCTGGGTGCATGCCAACACGACGTACCAGCGTACCAAGGTATTCATCGGACGATTTTCGCTTCCATTCTTCTTTTGGGAGGGCACGCAGCGGTTCGGTGATGATCTGACGGATGTTCATCCGGACGTCCAACGATGATTGAGGGTCTTGAAATACTACCTGCACACTACCCGGCCTGGGGCGATTGTAACGGCCTTTCTTCCACAGCTCCTGATCTCGGAAGGAAATGTGCCCTGTAGTAGGCTCCAATAGCCCGCAAATCATGTTCACAATCGTGCTTTTCCCTGATCCTGACTCCCCGACGAGTCCGTACGTTTCTCTCTTTTGGATATGGAACGTCACTTGGTTCACCGCGGTGGCTGCCCCGAACGTTTTTCCCAGCTCAGTGACTGACAGCATTGGCGATGTTCACCTCCCAGCAGGCGCTTTGGTGACCGGAAGCGCTCGTGATGACAGGCGGTTTCTGGTTGCAACGCGAGGAACGGATGGGACAGCGATCCTGATAAACACAGCCCAACGGTCGTTTTCTTGCGTTGAATGATTCTCCTGCGATTACCTTTAACGGCTGGCTTTTCTCTTTCCCCTCGGGCATCGCCTCAATCAATGCGCGGGTGTAGGGATGATTAGAGTGAAACAGCACATTTTGTGTTTTCCCTGACTCGACAACCGTTCCCCCATACATGACATACACCCGGTCGCACATATTGGCAACCACGCCGATATCGTGGGTAATCAGCATGATGCTCGTGCCTGTTTCGGTACTTAAATCCTTCATCAATTTGAGGATCTCAGCCTGAACGGTAACATCTAGCGCAGTAGTGGGTTCATCCGCGATCAACAGCTCCGGTGGAGACGACATGGCCAATGCAATGACCACCCGCTGTCTCATCCCTCCGCTCAGTTCGTGCGGATATTGCCGAAAGGTCTTCTCTGGGTCCTTCATTTGAACTGCTGCCAGTGCCTCCACAGCCAAACGCTCCGCTACTGCAGGGGTGACGCCCCGATGCTTGCGTATTACGTTAGCGAGCTGTTTGCCGATGCGCATGGTCGGGTTCAATGCGGTCATTGGTTCTTGAAAAACCATGCCGATTTTCTTGCCTCGTAATACCTGAATTTCCTTTTCCTTCAGCGAAAGAATTTCCTGACCACGATAGCGAATGCTTCCGCCGGTGTAAACAGCATTTCGGTCAAGCAGCCGGAGAACCGATTGGGCCGTCACCGATTTTCCCGACCCGGATTCACCAACAATTCCGATGGTTTCTCCCGGTTGAATCGCAAGTGATACGCGATCAAGCACGGGAATGGTCCCATAGATGGATTGGAAGGAAACGGATAAATCGGTTATTTCTAACAACATAGTGTACCACCTACCTAGCTGATTTGGGGTCCAGCATATCGCGAAGCCCGTCACCTAAAATGTTAAAGCTGATCGTTACCAGAAAGATGGCGATTCCGGGGAAGGTAGGGTACCACCATTGATCCAGGAAATACTTCCATCCGGTATTGATGATGGACCCCCACTCGGGAGTCGGAGGTTGTACGCCCAATCCTAGGAATCCTAACGTTGCCACCATCAAGATCGCATCTCCCAGATCTAGCGTCATTTGAATAATAACGGGTGTAATGATGTTTGGGATGATATGACGGATGATAATCCAATTGTCAGAAAGTCCAAACGTCTGAGCAGCCTTTACAAACAATTTCTCCTTGACCACCAGCGTCTCACTCCTGGCGAGACGAACGAATGCCGGAATCTTGACGATCACAATTGCCAGGATGGCGTTCAAAAGGCTAGGACCAAGCGCCGCTGCGAGCGCCATGGCCAGAATTAATGTAGGAAACGCGAGAATAACGTCCATGATTCGCATGATAATTTGTCCGAATGTACCGCCACGATACCCCGCCACCGCGCCAAGCAATATCCCGATCAAACCGGATATCAGAATGATCGAGATGCCCATGCCAAGCGATAGGCGGGTGCCGTACACGACACGGGAAAAAAGATCACGCCCAACCTCGTCCGTACCAAACCAGTGATCGGTTGACGGCGCCTTTAACGCTAGACTCATCTGAACCTGCTCTGGGTCATAGGGACTTAGTATTGGAGCAAGGAGGGCGATGAGTACGAACAGAAGGAAGATTACCCCCCCAACAAGCGTAAGCGGATTTCGCCGAAAGCGGCTCCAAAAAATATGAGCAGTACCGGGTGTGCGCGACGAAAACGCTGCCGCGTGGGAAGTGGCTACTGTTTGAGGTGTTTCCATGCGGTCGCTCCTTATTCACGAATTTGCGGGTCCAGCGCCATATAGAGAAGATCAACAATCAGATTGATCAGGACATATCCGATCGCAATCATAATAGTAAAGCCCATGATTGCAGGGAAATCCAGGTTGGCGATGGAATCCACCACATATTTGCCTAGGCCTGGCCAGTTAAAAATGGTTTCCGTCACAACAGCTCCCCCCAATAAGGAACCAATGGACAACCCGACTACTGTCACTGTCGGCATCAGCGCATTACGCAGGGCATAGCGGAAGATTAATAAACCAGAGGTGAGGCCGTTGGCTCGCGCCGTCTTGATGTAGTCCTGCTGCAAAACCTCCAGCATGGAGGCGCGAATTTGCCTGGAGATGGTCGAAAGATGGGCAAACGCCAGGATGGTGACTGGTAAAACCAAATGAAGCACGGCATTGTAAAACGCTTTCATATTTCCGCTGAGCAGGCTGTCTACCGTATAAAGACCCGTAATGGTAGGCGGAGCGTCGACAAACAGATCAATTCGTTCCGATGCCGGTAACCATCCCAGAACCCCATAAAACAGAATAATGACCATCAATCCACTCCAGAAAACAGGGAGGGAGGCGCCACTGATCGAAAATATCCGTCCGACATAATCCCACACGGTATTGGATTTGACAGCGGTTAACACCCCGATTGCCACTCCCAAAATGATGGCAACTACAAAGGTAAATAAGACAAGTTCCATAGTAGCAGGGAAATAGGTAATCAAATCATCCAGCACTGGCTGCTGCGTTCGCAGTGATGTCCCCAAGTCACCGGTCAGCAAGCCTTTCACATAATTCAGATATTGCATATAAAGCGGATCGTTCAATCCCATTTGCTCGCGCACTCGCTGGTAGGTTTCTTCAGACGCCTTTACTCCAACAATCATCCGGGCGGGGTCGCCCGGAATGACGTTGGACATTAGAAAAGTAATGCATGAGACGCCGAAGATGACAAGCACCAGCATGAGCAAGCGGTTCCGTATTATTGCCCACATCGTTTCATCACATTCCCCTCGTTACTCGCTGATTGACATATTTTCCAGGTTGTAAATACCGTCAAGCATGGGGTTGTACTTGAACCCTTTCACCTTTTTAGAGATTGGCAACAGGAACTGGCGTTGATCCAGGTAGGCATAAACGGCGTCTTCATTGACGATTTTGGATACCTCCTGATACAGCTTCAGGCGCTTTTCCTTGTCTTGGATGGATGCAGCTTCGCGCAGCATTTTGTCCACTTCGTCGTTTTTATAAAAAGAACGGTTGCCGGACAATCCCCAGCTATCAGAATCAAACCACGGGGTCATGAACTCCCAAGGATCCGCTGTATCAGGAGTCCACATTCCCAGGCTCAGGTCAAACTCGCCCTTGTCTAGCATTTCCCGCATGGTAGCGTACGCCACCTTGTTCAGCTTGACTGTGATCCCGATCTGAGATAAATCGTTTTGTAGCGCCAGAGCTAGCGGTTCCCAAATCGGCGTCGTAGCGGAGTAGAGCAGCGTCAATTCTAAGCCGGTCTTGCCGGATTCACTCATCAATTGTTTAGCTTTGTCTACATCATAATTGTACATCTTGGCGTTTGCGTCATGCCCCCACAAGCCTTCCGGGACTGGTCCACGCAATTGGATAACCGTATCTTTCTGTATATTTTTGATGATCGCCTGATAGTTGATTCCGTAGCTGATCGCTTGGCGCACCTTCTTGTCCTTCAGCGCCTCATGTCCTTTTCCGATGTTCATGTAGACGTAATCCACCAACAGCGACGGCACCTTTACCAGATTTATATTGTTATCCTTTTCCAGCTCTAGCAGTTGTTCAACCGGAATCCCCTCAGCAATGTCTATTTCACCTTTTGTCAACTTCAGGCGAGCAGCGGATACATCGGAGTTGATTTGGAAGTAAACGGTTCCGATCGCCGGCTTTTCTTTGGCATGTGGATTCGGCGTATACTTGTAGTACTGGCCTTTTTTATATTCAGCCAGTTGATACACGCCGCTGCCGGCTGTGTTGGACGAGAGCCATGCCTGCGCGAGATCACCATCTTTTTCATGCTCCATCACTTTAGGATTTACGATGGATCCATAGTTGCCTGCGAAACGGGGCAATAATAGCGGATTTGGCTCCTTCAACTGGAACTCGACCGTATACGGATCGATTACTTTAATTTCCTTGATCTTTTTGAAGGCATCGGACGGTCCTTTTTCTACTTTCAGAAGGCGATCGAACGTGAACTTGACCGCGTCTGCATTTACTTCCGTGCCGTCCGTAAACTTGTGTCCTGGCTCCAGCGTGAAGGTATACACCATGAAGTCGGGACTTACCTTCCACTCCTTGGCCAACCCTGGCACCAAATCAGTCTTTTCGCCATTGTACTCGATCAAGCGTTCATACGAGCTGTATGTCAGCTTCCATGCGGTATTGTCCATGGACACAGCCGGATCGAGCGGTCCCGGTTCAGCCGGGATAGAAATCACCAGCTTTTGTTGCGATGCTTCCGACTGCTGCCCAGCCTCTCCTTGCGTCGGTGCCTGCTTGGAACAGGCAACAGCTGTTAGCATGAGTACGGACAGCAAACCAATTGCCAAACGTTTCATTCTGACTTTACCCCCTTTAAATGTACAGTTTGCGGTTCGTTAATCTGAAAATTCCGTTTATGCTCCAATTTAATAACAAATAACCATTCTGTAATAGGTACAATTCTTGGTATTTGGTATCATTTTTTGGTATGTTGTCATGTCTACATCCGGAAGCAATCTTTTGTCTGACGTTTCCATTTTCATCGTTTTATATGGGGGACCATGCGGAATATTCAAAAGTAATGGAATTATCAAGCAATGTGCTATACTACTTTTAGTAGTTTGATGTGAACGAAGGGGGCGGGAACATGTATAAACTGTTAATTGCAGATGACGAATATGAATTCAGGAATGGCCTAACCCGCTTCTTCCCATGGAATCAGGTCGGGTTTGAAGCCGTCAAACAGGCCGAAAACGGAAAAGAGATTTTGGACATCGTTCTTACAAATGAGATTGATGTCATCCTATGTGATATTAAAATGCCAATTTTGAGTGGAATTGATGTAGCTAGAGAATTGCGGCATTCACACATCAAGATCGTGTTTCTTAGCGGTTATCGGGAGTTCGAATACGCCCAGCAGGCGCTGACTTTCGGGGTGAAAAACTATATTCTAAAACCGCCCAAATTTCACGAGCTGGAAAATGTCTTCAAGGGACTGAAAGAGGAACTTGACCAAAAAAAGGATCTCAGCGCAAGTCAGCTTACGAGTGAGAAAGAAGAAGGCCCTGTTTTCGAAACGTTAATCTCTAGAATCAAACGCTATATCGAGCAAAACTATCGAGACGCAACGCTTGAGGGTACTGCAAAATTTGTCCACTTGAATCAGCATTATCTGAGCAAATACTTTAAACAAAAAACCAGTGAAAATTTCTCGGATTATGTCATCCGTGTAAAAATGGAAAAAGCAAAGGAATTGTTGGCGGACCGCAACAGCAAAACGTATGAAATCAGTGAGATGGTAGGTTACAGCAACGCCAAGAATTTCACGCGGATGTTCCGGAAATACACGGGCAAAAGCCCCAGGGAATACAGAAACCAGGAATAAAGGGTGTCCTATGTTTAATAAAAGCATGCATCGCGCATTTTTCGTCAGAAGCCTGGCAACCTTTTTAATTCCCATGTTAATCCCGTTGCTAGTTCTCGGAGTACTGTCCAGTATTATCATTCAGCAGTACGTGAAAGAAGAAATCAACCGGAACAACAGCAACTTACTGAAACAAACGGAAGAAAATATCACCATGTTCTTCGACGAACTAGATTCGTTGAATATGCACGCTGTCGCCCGTGTCATTGATGTCCCGCATAAGAGAATCTTTCAAAAAAACGTGTTGGAAGCGGATGACTACGCTCGATTGAACGCACTTAAACAATTCATTGATTCCCCTGCTGTCGCTAGACCTTATATCGAATCCGTTTACCTTTACCTGAAAAATGACAAACATCGTCTGTTCACCTCGACTGATGGCCGCCTTGTTGAGCTAGATGAATTTTATGACAGATCCTGGTTTGATACCTTTTTACACCAGAAAGGTGAAAAAGCGTTGGTCTGGACGGAACCCAGGACGGTTCGCAGGTATGAATTGGACAATCGATCTACCTACTTAAAATTTATTAGCATGTACAAAAAAATATCGATCTCCGATAATGATGACGGCGTCATTGTTTTCAATATAAAGCGCGATTACATTCAGAATTATCTGGCCGGATTCTCCATATTGAAAGACCAAAGCTTGCTCATTATTGACAAAAACGAGGAAGTCATCTTTAGAAATAATGTTGAGAATTACTTGAAGCTAGATGTCAGAGAGCTCTTGTCCCGTCACTCATCCTTTTTTCCTTTGGAACTGGGGGACGATTCTTATATTGTCTCCATGCTAAGTTCTGAGAAATATGGCTGGCGTTTCTTTTCCATTATCCCGAAGGCATCTCTTTATGAATTACCAACCCAGCTAAGCATGATAGCCTTAGGGTTGCTGATCATCTCGTTATTGGGAGGCACTGCATTAGCCTATCAATTAAGCAAGAAGGGGTACGATAACATCAAAACCATCATCTCTCTCCTTCAATCAGCCGAAAAAGGCCTCCCGTTATCTCCACTCCCTCGGCGGGGAAAAGATGTTTACAGCTACATCATTCAAAGTATCCTGAAGAATTTTATCGAACAAAATTATCTAAAAGTTCAGCTGTCGGAACAAAAATATAGAATGAAAGCGATGGAATTTACCGCATTGCAGTCCCAATTAAACCCGCACTTTTTGTTTAATACCCTTGGAACGATTTACTGGAAGGCTGCAAGTCTTACCGGAGGACTCAATTCATTAAATCAAATGATAGAAAACCTTTCTGATATCCTCCGATTTTCACTGAGTGGTGAGAACAAATTGGTTACACTACAGGAAGAAATCACTTATACGATCAGTTATATTGATATCCAAAAGGTCAGGTACAAGGATACCTTTGATGTAATCTGGAGTATTGAGGATAATATCCAGCAAAACAGTGTGATGAAACTGTTCCTGCAGCCCTTACTTGAGAACAGTCTCTATCACGGAATCAAGGAGAAGAACAGCTTTGGAGTTATTAAAATCAAAATGAAAGTGATTCAATCCTCTTTGCACATTTCTGTTACGGATAACGGGAACGGAATGACACGAGAAAGACTGAGGGTCATTCGGGACAATCTAAACGCCAGTATCGAACAAACCAAACATATCGGGCTTTTTAATACCCACAGGAGGTTAAAGCTGACCTTCGGTGAACAATACGGGCTACTCATCCGCAGTAAGTTCAAGTGGGGTACCTCTGTACATTTGACCATTCCGATTCATGATTTGAAATCTGAGTGAGCCAACTATTACTCTGCTTTCTTCGTGGTGAACGAATGATATTCTTGCAATCAGGAAGGGTTTTGCGCTGCGATCATGCAGTTCTATGGCTACGGATTTGCCGATTTCCAAACGCGATAGCTTGTACTTTTTCAGGTAAGGCATCCTTTTATCTTGACGGTCCCATATCCTGTAAGCTATAGTGTGATTAACCTTATCTAAGGAGAGATGTTGATGTCGGCGGTAGTTCTTAACTAAAGCAATTCCATACAGAAGGTTATTGGATGAATCATTCGAAATTTTGCTGGGTAAGCAAAGTTTATTTGTGATGGTTTATTTATGGCCTTGGAATTAGTTAAGAACAACGGATATCATACAATGCCTTAGGTATATACCTATCATTGCACCCACATCCGTGCTGTTTTTCAGCGCGGATTTTTTTGTAGGGGCTTTTTTTAGGTATTCCAAAAAGGGCGGAGAATGACATTTGTTCATTCTCCGCCCTTTTTTTATTTACAAAAGGAGAGATCTGAGATGAATGAAAAAGCATTGCAACGACTGGAATACGACAAGATCAAAGAAACACTGATGGGGCACACGATTTCGTACGTAGGGAAAAAGCATGTGGAAAAAATGATGCCTATGACCTCAAGCAAAGTCCTGCGAAAAAAATTGGATGAGACAGCTGAAGCGAAGTCCTTGATCCAGTACGGGGCCAGTGTGCCCATCCCTTCGCTGGAAGGAATCGAGCAGATCGTTTCGCTTTTGGGAACAGGCTATGTGTTCAGTGAAAAAGACTTTACGCATATCTCCCAATTTTTGACGAGCTGCACACAACTAATGAAATACATGGCAGCCAAAGCAGATATTGCACCGCGTGTCAGCACCTATGCGTCATCCATGCACACGATGACTAAACTGAAGTCGGAAATCGAGCTGTGCATTCGCCATGGGCAGGTCGTCGATACGGCCAGCAAAGACTTACTGAAGACGAGAAAGCGTATCGCTGTTTTTGAGGAACGCTTGAAAAACAAGCTAGATTCACTGATGAGCAAATATCGCTCGATCCTGCAGGAGAACATGCTCAGCACGCGTAATGGGCGCTACGTCCTTCCCGTCAAAAAAGAGTACCGGAAGCAAGTAAACGGCATGGTGCTGGACGAATCCGCGAGCGGCCAAACGGTCTATATGGAGCCAACAGAAGTCAGTACGCTGCAGTTTGAGCTGACCGCGCTTAAATCTGAGGAAGAGCGAGAAGTAACCAAAGTTCTCATACAATTATCTGCATTGGCTGAGGAGTTCACCCATGAGTTTCAAATGAATGTGGAGACAGTAGGTGCCTACGACTTTCTTTTTGCCAAAGCCAAATATGCACTTGCTCTGGCTGCATCCAATGTGCAAATCAATGAGGAGGGGATCGTAGACTTGCGGGAGGCGAGGCATCCACTGCTTGGCAAGCAAATGGTACCGCTGAACTTTACGATCGGGCGAAAATACAAATCGTTGGTAATTACCGGCCCCAATACGGGCGGTAAAACCCTTACGTTAAAAACGGTTGGTCTGTTAACGGTCATGGTGCAGTCAGGACTGCTGGTACCGGTACAGGAAGGAAGCATGTTTTCCATATTTACCAATATTGCTGCGGATATCGGTGATGGACAA
The DNA here is from genome assembly GCF_050467985.1 of Brevibacillus sp. NRS-1366. Classification (NCBI taxonomy): domain Bacteria; kingdom Bacillati; phylum Bacillota; class Bacilli; order Caryophanales; family Paenibacillaceae; genus Brevibacillus; species Brevibacillus sp. NRS-1366. The sequence continues at coordinate 58,642 of NZ_JBITPN010000045.1, forward strand.
AGTATTGAGCATGCTCTCAGTACCTTTTCAGCCCATGTTCACAATGTCATCGACATCTTAAAAGTTACGAACGATTCAACGCTCGTCCTAATCGACGAAATGGCTTCCGGTACAGATCCAGGTGAAGGCGTCGGCTTATCCATCGCGATTTTGGAAGAACTGCAAAAAAGAGGCGCGACTGTTATTGCGACGACGCACTTCAACGAAATCAAAAATTTCGCCTCTGTTACACCCGGGTTTCAAAATGCTCGGATGGAATTCGACGCGGATACTCTTCAACCTTTGTACCGCTTGCGTATAGGGGAAGCAGGACAGAGCTACGCATTTTTGATCGCACTGAAGCTGGGGATTCCGGCTGAAATCATTCAGAGGTCAAGGGAGATTACAGCACGTGGTGTTGGTACCGACAAGCCGCAGGGTTTGAACACGAATGAAAGCCTAGAGAGTGAGGAAGAACGAGACGATTACGAAAGCCCAGAGAACCAGGATGCTCAGGAAACTCAGGAAACCAAAAAAACTCCGGAAAATCAGTTGTCCGAACAGGAAAAGACTGCCGCCGAGCTTCAAAAAGGGGCTGCCGCAGATCCCTTAAAGGAAAAAGAAGCAGCTGATGAGGAGTCCGCCACAGAAGAAAGGGCACCAAAGAAAGAGAAAGCATTCGAAGTAGGGGATTGTGTCTTCGTTTCATATTTGGGCAGAACAGGAATTGTATTTGCAACTGAGGATTCAAAAGGGAACGTCGGAGTTATGATTCAAAACCAGAAATACAAGATCAATAAAAAACGTCTCGTCTTGCACATCGAAAAAAAGGAATTGTATCCGGACAGCTACGATATGGACATCGTGTTTGAAACGAAAGAGAACCGCAAAAAGCGGAAAACAATGAGCCGCAAGTACGTGGAGGAGCTTTCCATCGAAACAAAGCACGAGGACTGGAAATAGGGGGAAATTTTCCCCCTCTTTTTTTATCTATTTAACCATAGAAGACTCCCACCTCTATAGGTGGTGAGATGAATGCGTTTTTTTGCTTCTAGAACATACGTTTCCTATCGTGTGGTAAAATGAGGAATAAGGAGGTGATACGAAAATGAAACTGGTCTATAAATGGATTCCACGAATCAGCGAGAAACAGCGCTTACTTTTGGAGGATTTGTCCTTCCATACAACCAAGCTCTATAACATCGCCAACCACCTTTGTCGGGAAGAGGGATTTCGTTCCTACATAAAACTGGAAAAAGAACTCAGGTCCAATTGGCACCGGGAGTACCTCCACTCTCATACTTATCAACACTGTTTGAAAATGGTAGAACAAAATTGGAAGAGTTTCTTTGCTTCCAGCAAGGACTATAAGAAGAACCCCCATAAATACAAAGGTACGCCCCAACCTCCTTCGTATAAGCATATTTTGCATCGCAAAAACGAAATCATTTTCACCAATCTTGCCATTCGTATACAAGGGAACTTGCTGAAGTTGTCGCTTGCGAAGAAGATGCAGGAACGTCATCAGGTTGACAGTTTGGATGTTGTCATCGATCCTGACAACATGCCCGTTGACGTAACCACCCTGCAACAAATTCGCTTTCAATGGCGGCAAGTCTTTCGTACATGGGAAATGGTGTTCATTTACAAAAAAGAGGAACAAGAACTCCCGGAACACTTTAACAACATTATGTCCATTGACCTTGGGGTTAATAATTTGGCCACACTCACGTTCTTGGAAGGTGAAGACAGTTATCTGATCAACGGGAAGCCACTAAAGAGCAAAAACAGCTACTACAACAAAGAGATCGCTCGCCTTACTTCGATTGCGATGAAACAAACCGGAAAGAGCGAGGGATTTGTTCGTACGCACCGGATTCGTTCTCTGCAAGGGAAGAGGAACCGCTACATCCACAATTTTTTACATCAAGCGAGTCGGAAAATTGTGGATCTCGCCATCAAGCATCAGTGCCATACCATCGTAATAGGCGATATGAAAGACATCAAACAAGAAAACCCTGTCAAGTCGTTTGTTTAGATTCCGCATGCACGATTAGTTGACCTCATCACATATAAGGCACAACTCTTGAGCATCCGCGTAAGGAAACAGAATGAAGCCTTCACCAGTGGTTGCTCAGCGCTGGACGAAGAGAAGATTTCCAAGAAAACGTACGAACCGAAAAGGCGAATCCATCGCGGACTTTTCGTAACGAATACCGGCTTGCGAGTAAATGCCGATATCAACGGAAGTCTGAACATCCTACGCAAATACATAAACCAGAAAGGTAGTCCTGATCTGATTCGTTCAGCAAGGGATAATGGGTGCTTGAAGCATCCGAAACGTATCCTCGTCTCCTAGACGACTTGGAACGTTTGAATCCCCCACCTCTACGCACAAGAGAAGGTGGCGGGAGCCTTCAAGGACTAATCGCACTTTTCCTTTTTTCCACGGTCTAAAGCGGTACGGAAGCTGCTTCCACAGCCGCAAGTCGCTTTTGCATTTGGATTTTGAATGCTGAAACCACCCATCATACCTGTTTCGATATAGTCAATCTCCACGCCGTCAACATACGGGTAGCTTTCTCCATTGACAGCTAATTTGACCCCATCCAATTCTATAATGGTGTCGCTGTCCTGGTAGCTGGTATCAAAGCCGAGACCATACGTTAGGCCGGAACAACCGCCGTTTTTTACACCAAAACGCACGAAGAATGGTTCAGATGCCTTTTCTGCTGCCATCATTTCTTTGATTCGTGAAACGGCAGCTTCACTGATTTGGATCATGCAGGAAGACCTCCTTTTCGTAATGACTTACTGCTCCCCAACTATTATGACTTCAGGGACGAGGTGGACGCCAAACTGAGAATGCACTTCTTCTTGGATGCGGCTGATCAAAGCGAGAACATCGGATGCAGTTGCTTGGCCGGTGTTCATGATGAAGTTGGCATGCTTGGTCGAGACTTCCGCGCCGCCATGGCGAGTGCCTTTTAGCCCTGCTTGTTCGATTAACCTGGCCGCGTAATGACCGGGGGGATTACGAAAAACGCTGCCAGCACAATCGAAGGGCAAAGGCTGAGTCTTTAGACGCGCTTCTTTATGTTGATTCAAAAGCTGTCTGATGCTCTCGCTGTCCTGGGAAGCAAGCTGGAAGCTCGCTTCAGTGACAACACCACGATGATTTTGCAGGGAGGAGTGTCTGTAGGCAAACTGTAGCTCATCCGCGTACAACATGCGTACCTCACCAGTCTCATGTATCACTTCGGCGGAATGGAAAATACGGGAAATATCAGAGCCACTTGCACCGGCATTCATGTAAACAGCACCGCCAACCGTCCCGGGTATTCCACCAGCGAACTCCAGTCCACTGAGTCCGTGCTTGCTGGCCATCGCAGCCAGTTTGATCAAGGAATAAGCCGCACCTGCATGAATCATGTTCCCCTCGAAGCGAGCGTAATCCAACGCCTGGTTTAATTTGATCACGGCACCTCGAAAGCCTTTGTCAGTGACCAAAAGGTTGGAACCTTTCCCAATCACCATCCAAAAAGCACCATGGTTGACCAGGATGTTAATGATTTCCATCAGTTCCACTTTTGTGTTCGGGGTAATCAATAAATCAGCCGGTCCCCCTATTTTCCATGTAGTATGATCGGCTAATGGGACATTGCAGGCCACATCAATTCCACGTTCGCGTAGACAGGAAATGACTTGTTTCATAACCTCACCCGCCCTTTTTGGAAAATGGTTCCTCGACTTTTCACAAACAGTATAATACAATAATAAATACATATTCAACTAAAATGTTTAATAAAATTGCGTGTAATGGAACTGGGAGAGGTTTCTACATAGAAAGCGAAGCACTGCAGGGAGTGAATAAACGGGATGAACCGGCGATTATCAACGCGTGATTATATCCTTTTGCTGCTGAAAACAAGCGGTCAAATGAGCACAAAAGATTTACAGAACAAGCTTGGATTAACAAAGGTTGCTGTCAGTCGACAAATGGTCCATTTAGAAAAAGACGGATATGTTCAGTACAAACTGGGTCGCCATCAACCAGGCAGACCCATGCACTATTACTCGTTGACACAGCTAGGGAATGAGCAATTTCCGAGTGATTACGGCCAATTGGCAATGGATCTGCTCGATCATATGGTGTTGGAAGAGGGCGAAGACAGGCTCTTTGATTTTTTCAAAAGACAACAAGAGAGATTTATCGAGAAAAACGCGGCCAGCATGGAAGGAAAGCAGCTTCGTGATAAAGTGGCAGAGCTTGCGAGCATTCAAGATGCGAATGGCTTTATGACTGAATGGGAGCAGCAAAGCGACGAGGTATTGGTAATGAAGCAGCATAATTGTCCGTATTTTAAAATTGCCAATCGGTATGAGATGATCTGTGAAAGAGAGTTAAGCGGGTATCGGACACTGCTCAGTGCAAGCGTAGAGCGGACGGAATGTGTGGCAAAAGGTGCAGCAAGATGCGTCTATTTCATCCGACCTACTGAAAAGTAAGGGTGCTCTCTTTATTTTGTATCCAGATGCTCGGCTAGCATTTTTTTCAACTTATCGCTGGATTGCATACTAACCTTATTTTGTCTTCCCACAAAAACAAGTGTGTCGGATTGCGGGTAGTAGAGGAGCGGATATATCAATTCTCCATTGATATCGGAGAAGCTTAATTCGTAAACCGTATCATCGTCGGGAATTTCTTTGAGATTCGTTACCCATGTCCATTGTATATCAGAAACCAGCTGCTCGATCTCATCGGTGTTTTCTGTAAGCAAAAAGCGGTCAGTAAGCGTTTTTTGGTTGGTGCTTACTTGCAAATACAGCTTGTGAGGCTTGTTATTTTCTAGGATATCCAGGTTCTCTGTTACATAAGGAGACACGTGAATAAGATCGCCATCATCATTAATAAAGGCACGATGGAGAGCATTCGCGAGAGTAATCGATAATACACACAAGCCTAGGCAGGTTAAGATTCTCATTCCTGTTTTTTTCAATTGACATCCCCCCTTGTTAAAGACGGTGAGGGCTTCTATTATGTTACGTTTTGATGTAATAAAAAGGAAAAAGATTGCTGCCGATATAAGTCGGTGAATGAGAACTTTTACAAATGATCGGAAAGATGAAACAAGAAAGACAAGTCAATCTGCCAAATGCATAAAGGAGAGTGTGTGGATTGAGAGTACTTCTTTCGATCAGTGTTCTCGTTGTACTGCTCGCAGGCTTTTTTTTCATTACGAAAAAGGAAAGTACAAGTCAGTCAGAACCCCCTGCCACGTCATCTGCATCATGGGCATATGCTTTTGTTGTTTGGAATAACCACATTTATAAACTGTCTTCAGAGCGGGTGGGAAATATTGGGGAAAGGATTGGCTCCGTTGAATCCTATTCTTCGGAAGAAATAGATACGTACAAGGGGAATTTTTCCAATAAATATCCAATCGGCACACCTTACTATGAAATTCCTGATACGGCACCTGAAACCGCAATTGCCGTTTATGATGGAGACGCGTACTTTAAGGCGTTCATAGAAAGAGAAGTACTGCGCGGAAAATAAGATTTACTGTGAACGGTCGAACTTTGTCCATTTATCAACTCGTCCAAAAGAGTACTAAATAATACTGTTACTAGCTACCAAAAGGTGCGGGTATATCCGCATTTTTTTTGTTGATTCAACAAGTAACCAGCAGCTTTTACCCACCCCCTGATTTAAAGACAGTTAAAAGACTTGTCTCTAAGCCCGGTGCCGCCATAAAATAGCGACATAAAGTTTTGAATAATTCGTTTATTTCAAATAAGGAGGAATTGGTGTGAAAACAATACAAGAGCTGGACCAAAAAATGATTCGCCCTTCTGATCAATTGATACAGTCTATGGCAGAGATGGACGGCGACCTGATGATTTTAGGTGTTGGTGGAAAGATGGGACCAAGCCTGGCAAAGCTGGCAAAAAAGGCGATAGAAAAAGCGGGTGTAGAGAAAAAGGTGATCGGAGTTTCGCGCTTCTCTGCGGGTTCCCTGCAGGCAGAGCTGCAAGAGGCCGGCATCGAGACGATCGCAGTAGATTTATTGAACGATAAAGAACTGCAATCCCTTCCTGCCGTGAAAAATGTCATCTTTATGGCTGGACAAAAATTTGGCACAACCGGCAATGAGTCGCTGACCTGGGCAATGAATACGTATTTGCCCGGAAGAGTGGCAGAAAAGTTCCGCGAGTCACGGATTGTCTCCTTTTCGACCGGGAATATTTATCCGCTGTCACCTGTACTGAAAGGAGGTTCTTCTGAGGATGCGGCCGTTGGACCGGTAGGGGAATATGCGCAATCATGCCTGGGGCGAGAACGGATTTTCAGCTACTTCTCTCAAAAGTACGATATTCCTATGCTTCACTTCCGGTTGAATTACGCGATTGATATGAAATACGGCGTTTTGCTAGAGATTGCGAGGTCCGTATATGAGCGGCGTCCACTCGATCTAAGTATGGGGCAAGTAAACGTAATCTGGCAGGGAGATGCCAACGAAATGGCCATTCGCTCACTGGAGCTATGCAGTACACCCCCGCAGCTCTTGAATATTACAGGACCAGAAACGACTTCTGTACGCTGGCTGGCCGAGCAATTCGCCGCGCGCTTTCATGTAGAGCCTGTTTTCGTGAATCAGGAGCAGGATACGGCGTTACTCAGCAATGCGTCCAAGGCACACCAGCTGCTGGGCTATCCGCGCGTTTCTCTCGGTCAGATGATCGATTGGACAGCAGAATGGGTCGCAGCGGGAGGAGAGACGAGCAATAAGCCTACGCACTTCCAAGAAAGACAGGGGGAATTTTAAGATGGCACGTCAATTAAGTACGGCTCTTCACCAAAAGCTGATAGAGGGAACAGTCATTCCAGCACATCCGCTGGCACTGGATCAAACGGGGAACTTGGATGAAGCAAGACAGAGAGCCTTGACCCGTTATTATGTTGCATCCGGTGCGGGCGGAGTAGCAGTTGGAGTGCATACAACTCAGTTTGAGATTCGGGAAAAAGAGATCAACTTACTAGAACCAGTGTTGCGTCTCGCCGTTGATGAGATTGAGCAGTTGGGCAAGGGTGATTCTTTTCTGAAAGTAGCTGGCATTTGCGGACCGACGAACCAGGCTATTAAAGAAGCAGAAGTGGCTGCAAAGCTCGGATATGATTTAGGTCTCCTCAGTATGGGAGGACTTCATGACTATTCCGAAGCTGAGCTGCTAAAAAGAGTGGAAGAGGTTGCAAAAGTCATTCCGATCTTTGGATTTTACCTGCAGCCCTCTGTCGGGGGAAGACTCCTCAGCTATTCCTTTTGGCGCGAGTTCGCTGAGATTCCCGGGGTGGTGGCGATCAAAATGGCCCCGTTTAACCGCTATCAGACACTCGATGTCGTACGAGCGGTGTGCAGCTCCACTCGTTCTGACCAGATCGCCCTTTATACGGGAAATGATGACAATATCGTCGCAGATTTACTCACTACGTACCGTTTTCAGATCGACGGGAAAACAGTCGAGAAAAGCATCGTTGGCGGCTTGCTCGGTCATTGGGCGGTATGGACAAAAAGGGCAGTCGAGCTTTTGGAACGTGTGAAGCAGGCAAAACAAACGCAAATAGGGATCCTCGAGCTGCTGCAGGAAGGGCAGGCGATTACGGATGCCAATGCTGCTTTTTTCGATCCGGCTCACGACTTTGCAGGCTGCATTCCTGGCATTCACGAGGTCCTCAGGCGGCAAGGCTTGCTTGCAGGACGTTGGTGCCTCAATCCGGATGAAGAGCTGTCCGCAGGGCAGATGGAGGAAATCGACCGTGTTTATCGAGATTACCCAACATTGAATGACGATGCATTTGTGGCTCGGCATTTGGCTAGCTGGCTTTCTGGAAAACCTACATCGGTTTAAGAAAGGGGATCTTTCGCGTGGAACAATTACAGTCGAATGTCCAAAAGCAACAGAAGGCAACATCGTGGGTAAAATCTCTCGGTCCGGCTATTATTACGGCTGCCTTGGTAGTCGGACCAGGGAGCGTCACCTTAACCTCCAAAATCGGTGCGATGTATGGGTACAGCTTATTGTGGGTGGTTGTCATTTCGGTCCTCTTTATGATGTGCTTTACCGAAATGAGTGCCAGAATCGGAATGGCAACGAATCAGTCCCTTTTGACGACGATTCGGGTAAAATGGGGGAGAGCGGCATCCATCATTATGGGATTGGGATGCTTTCTTGTCACCTCGACATTCCAGGGAGCGAATGTTATCGGTGCGGGTGTGGCGATCTCGAGCTTGACAGGAGGATCGCCCAAATTATGGGGCAGCCTCTTTACCTTACTGGGAATCGCTATCTTGTTTTATCGCAATTTTTATAAAATATTGGAAAAGCTCATGCTGGTTTTGGTAGGGATCATGCTTTTCTCCTTCTTGTGTACGGTAATCGTAATCAGACCGAGCTTCAGCGGCATTATTTCGGGACTCGTCCCGCAAGTTCCAGACGGATCGGCGATTCTTATCATCGGATTGGTGGCGACAACCTTTACGGTGGTTGGTGCTTTGTACCAGTCTTATCTCGTACAGGAAAAAGGCTGGACGGCCATCCATGCCAAAGAGGGCTCGCGAGAAAGCTATACAGGGATTATTTTGCTCGGAATCATCTCTGCTCTCATAATGATCAGTGCAGCAGCCGTACTTAAGCCCCAAGGAATCCAGGTAAATGCGGCGACTGATATGGGGAAGGCACTGGAACCGCTGTTTGGCAGCTGGGCGATGATCGTCTTTATGATTGGCTTATGGGGTGCTGCCTTTTCGTCGCTCACAGGAAACGCAGCGATTGGCGGGGTCATGCTCGCAGATGCGTTCGGCTTCGGGAGTCAGCTAAGTAATAACCTCGTTCGCTACTTTATTATGGCTGTGATGGTTCTGGGAGGAGTCATTGCCCTTGTCTTTGGCAAAATCCCTGTCCAGCTCATCATGATCACGCAGCCGATCACCATTGTCGTAGTACCGCTGATTGGACTGGCACTATTTCTACTTGCGAACGATAAAAAAATCATGGGCGACTTGAAAAATACGCCAGTGAAAAACGGAATTACCATCTTGGCTTTGCTGTTCCTGGTCGTTCTGGCAGTAAAAACGGTCAATGATCTGTTCTTTTCATAAAAAGGAGAAATGAACAGGGGAGGAGTGGGGGAGCATGATGCAAAATACAATCAAGATCGGTGTCATCGGACCTACCATCATTGTAGAAAAAATCAGAGAAGCACTCAAATCATTCCCCAACTTCACACCTGTATTTCGAGCGTCCAATGAAATTTTGGACGCTTCTGCCTTTGCCCAGGAGCTGATGGACCAAGTAGAGGTCCTGCTCTTTTCCGGCTATTACCCGTACAAAATAGCGAAGGAGAACGTAGACTTTACGGTCCCAGTTCACTATATTCCGCTTACAGGAACGGGCCTGTTTCGTTCTTTGTTCCGCCTGTATCATCATCGCAAAATGCAGCGTCTTAGCATCGACTCCTTCCTCAGCCAAGGGGTGAATCAAGTCCTTCAGGAGGTCGGGGAGCCATTTACGACGATTCATTACTACGAGGGTACTCCTTTTCAAATCGAAGAGATGGTTGCTTTTCATCGGAAAAAGTACGAGCAGGGGGTAAGCGACGGGGCACTCACTGGGGTTAAAAAAGTAGCAGACGAGCTGACGCGGCTGAACATCCCCAATGACTGGGTAGTACCGACCATCCAGGATATTACTGTCTCTCTCGAACGTGCCCTGCTCTCGACGGAAAAGCGGCGAAACAAAGACTCTCAAATTGTTTTTGGGATCATCCAGATTGATGACTATCGTGAGCTGCTGGAAAAAAGCACGTCGGAGCATGGTGTACAGCGGCTAAAGCTAGAGATTCAGCGCATGTTTTTGGATTACGTCGGCTGTTTAGAGGGGCATCTGACCAGTCTGGGTGGCGATGAGTATTTATTCGTGACGACCAGGGGGATTTTTGAACGCGAAACCCGCGGATACAAAACGATCCCGATTCTTTTGGAAGCAAAAAAGACGTTAGGAATTTCACTCAGTGTAGGTGTCGGCTTTGGGCAATCGGCTAATGAAGCGGGAACGCATGCGCGCTTGGCACTGCGACAGTCAAAAGAATTCGGAGGTGACATCTGCTTCATTGTACGGGAAGACAGGAGTGTGATTGGTCCCGTCGAAATGTCCCATCCCATGATTTACGAGCTTTCGATCACAGATGAAGCGATTTTGGCGAGAGCCGAGAAGGCAGGGATGACTGCTGCCTATATGAGCAAGCTGATGGCGCAGGTGACCCGCCTGGGGAAAATGGAGTATACCGCGCAGGAGCTGGCAGCGATTCTGGGTGTAACGATTCGCAGCTCTCATCGGATACTGCTGCAATGGCTGGATGCCGAGCTGGTCGAGATCGTCGGGATCGAAAAAATTTCCGTGAAAGGAAGACCGCGGCAAATTTATCGGCTCAGCTTTGTGGATGAATGTGGAATCAAATGAAGGTTGACCCCAGATGAGTAAACAACAACTCGTCTGGGGATTCTTTTTGCATTTTGAAAGTCATGGTGGTCCTCTTATAAAAAGCGAGCATTTTCCAAACTATATGTAAAGCCCTGTGACATACACAGAAGTGATCGTTTTCGCGATCTCTTCGACAGAACCATGATGTTCGTCCCGGACAATCTCCCATAGGTACATTTCATTCGTAAAAAACCAGCCGCGTGCCACAATCTCATGACTTATTCCGGATCTGGCCAATCCGTTTTGTTGTGCGTAGGCAACGTCTTTTGAAATGCGCTGAATAAATTTTTCACGAATGACCTTCCATTTATCTGAAACGAAAGAAGAAACGCCAATGGCCTGTTCAAAAACCCGCATCATATCCCGTTCGGCTTCCGCCATCTTTAAAAAAGCGTTCGCTTGCTTGTTAATGATTGCCTCGGCTTCTTGCTTCGATTTCGGCAGGAAGGAGATCTCGGCAATCTCAAAAAATCGCTCCATGACGTTCTCCATTAATACAATCAAAAGATCCTCTTTTCCCTCAAAATGTACATAGGCTGTTCCGTATCCGATACCCGCTTTATTGATCATTTGCGTGATCGTCGCTTTTTGAAAGCCTTCTTGAAGAAAAACTTCCTTTGCCGCCTCCAATAATTTGCTTCTTGTTTTCAACGATCGCAAATGTCTTTTATCCACTGGATTGTGTTGGTCCATTTTTATTCCTCCACTACTCATTCTCTCTAGAATATATGGATTTTTACCAAAAGGAAAGGGATGTCTCAAGACGTAAATAATTTTCTGAAAAATAATATTGACATGATGTCAGATTCAGCGCAATAATGATATTGACATTATGTCATATTCTTTGAAAAGCGCCTAGTCATTCATTTTGTAGAGGAGAGAATCTTGATGCGTTTGGATCGTTTTGAAGCAACATTAGAATATGCGAAAGAATTGGATAAGGAAGATTCTCTTACATGCTTTCGAGATGAGTTTTATTTGAAGCCGGGAATCATCTATTTGGATGGGAACTCCTTGGGGCTTCTTTCGAAAAGAGCGGAAAGGACACTCTTGGAATCGCTTGCGGACTGGAGGGAACATGGGATCGACGGCTGGACAAGGGGGAATCACCCATGGTTCTTCATGGCGGAGGAACTGGGGAAGAAGCTTGCTCCGTTAGTAGGAGGATCGGCTGAGGAAGTAATTGTAACCGGTTCCACAACCGTGAATTTGCATCAGCTTGTATCTACGTTTTATAAGCCGGAAGGCATACGCACCAAAATACTAGCCGACGAACTAACATTCCCATCTGACATATATGCTCTTCAAAGCCAATTAACGATTCATGGATATGATCCCGATACGCATCTCATTCGCGTGAAAAGCAGGGACGGCCGCTACCTCGACGAAGAGGACATTATCGAAGCCATGGACGAGACAGTCGCTTTAATCGTTTTGCCCACCGTACTTTATCGCAGCGGTCAAATATTGGATATGAAGCGTTTAACCGATGAAGCACACCGCAGAGGAATTTTAATCGGGTTCGACGCTTGCCACTCTGCAGGTTCGATTCCGCATTTCTTCAGCGAATGGGGAGTGGATTTTGCGTTTTGGTGCAATTATAAACATTTAAACGGCGGACCTGGCGGTGTTGGAGGCTTGTTTGTAAACCGCAAGCATTTTGGAAGGATGCCTGGACTCGCTGGTTGGTTTAGTTCAGCTAAAGAGAAACAATTCGACATGGAGCACACATTAACTCCCGCTTATTCCGCTGGAGCGTTCCAAATCGGAACTCCTCATGTGCTAAGCGTCGCCCCTTTGATCGGGTCCTTAGAAATTTTTGAAGAAGCAGGCATTGAAAACATTCGGCAAAAATCGCTTAAAATCAATCAATATTTAATGGATTTAATTGACCACGAATTAGCGGATATGGGATTTTTCATTGGAACGCCAAAAGAGGATGAGCGACGCGGTGGGCATGTGAGTCTGGAGCATATCGAAGCGGCCCGAATTTGCAAGTCATTGAAGGAATACGGCGTCATCCCGGATTTTCGAGCTCCTAACATCATTCGTCTTGCACCTGTTGCCCTTTATTCTTCCTATCAGGAGGTTTGGGAAGCGGTGCAAATTTTGAAAAAGATCATGACTGAAAAACAGTATGAGAAATTTGAAAACGAACGTGAAGTTGTCGCGTAACGGAAATCGCCATGAGTGAGGCTACCCCCTCTCATGGCAGCTATTTCAGAAATGATCGGACAAAGCCTGTTGGGGAAAGTAGGGGATGAAGTAGATGGAGATTAATAAAAGCGATAATGGATTAAAGCGGGAGTTAACGACAAGCCAGCTCTCGATGATCGCAATGGGGATGGCCATTGGGACGGGATTGTTCCTTGGAAGTGGATTAGCCATCGGCACAGCAGGACCTGGTGTACTGCTCAGCTATACAATAGGTGCTCTTATCGTTTTATTGTTAATGGGATGTTTGGCGGAAATGACGGTTGCCCATCCAACCTCAGGATCTTTTGGAACGATAGCCGATCGATATCTTCATCCCATGGCAGGCTTTCTTGTCCGTTACTCCTACTGGATTGCACAGGTACTTGCGATAGGGGTTGAAATAAGCGCAATCTCGATTTATATGAAATACTGGTTTCCAGAAGTCCCCGGTGTCATTTGGATTATTGTATTTGCAGCAATTCTCATTTATGTAAACGCTACCAGTGTTAATGCATTTGCAACATTCGAGTATTGGTTTTCCACGATCAAGGTTAGTGCGATAGTCGGGTTTATTCTGCTTGGAGCTTACGTTTTGTTTGGAACTTCCGGTCATGAAAAGGTGGGAGCCAGTAATCTAGTTGATCATGGAGGTTTTCTGCCTTTCGGATTGAAAGGGATGTGGATTGCCGTCTTTATTTCCCTTTTTAGCTTTTTGGGCACAGAATTGATCGCAGTTACGGCAGGGGAAGCCAAAGAACCCGATGTAGCCGTGCCAAAAGCATTGAAAGCAACCGTATTCCGATTGTCCGCCTTCTATGTGTTGACCTTGACGATTATGCTTATGATTGTTCCATGGCAATCGGCAGGAGTAGAAGAAAGTCCGTTTGTGAAAGTCATGGAAATCTTAAATATACCTGGCGCCTCCGGAGTCATGAATTTTATCGTTTTAACAGCCGCTTTGTCTTCCATGAACGGGCAGCTGTATGCTTCCTCGCGAACGATGTTTTCGCTATCGGAAGAAAAGTATGCGCCGGCCTTATTCGGCAAGGTGAATAAAAAAGGTGTTCCGACGACTGCGTTAACCGTTTCTACCATCGGCATTATTATCGCGGCAGTTGCAAATGAGCTGCTGCCTGAATCATCCTATGCATTTATGATGGAGATTTCCATGTTTGGTTCACTATTTACTTGGTTGGTTATTTTCGTTTCTCATTTATTTTTCAGAAGAAAATGGGAAAAAACGGGCGGCCGCAAACTGCCAGTAAGAATGATAGGCTTTCCGTATTTGACGATTTTGGGAGGACTTCTCCTGCTTAGTTTGATAATCACGTCATGGTTTACGGATTTCAGAATCATGCTTCAGTTTGGTATTCCTTGGCTGCTGTTTTTATGCATTGCCTATGTGGTTATGAGGAAAAAGGATGCAAAGCGAGATTAGCCCGAATTGGCTGATCCTACATTGACAGTCTCGAAAACATTCGTTTTTGAGACTGTTTTATTTGATTATACGCGCGACGCTTATGAATTCTGGAGTCTGGAGCGTTTTCTCCTTTTTCCTTTCCTCCACAACAGTTAGACTGACCACACAGCCAAAGGAAGCGGGTGCTCTCCCCGTGTTTTTCTTTGCAGCTTGGCAAGATGGATTTGTTAAGTAGGATGAAGAGCGGGGAAACAATTTGCTAGTTCTGATTTTAAATATAATATTGACTAGATGATAAATTCAGATTATTCTTTTGGTAACCGGTTACACATCAGTTTTTATATGCAAAATTTGACAAAAGAGAGTTTTAGTAAACCGGTTACACAAAGTCGGTGGTGAATGGAAAGTATGAGAGCAACGATTAGAGATGTAGCCAAGCTTGCGGGAGTTTCCGTCGCTACGGTGTCACGGGTGATGAATCAAAAAGGATATGTAAATAGCGAAACCGAGCAAAAAGTAAATAAAGCGATGAAGCAGTTGATGTTTGAGCCCAATCAGATGGCGAGGGGATTGGCTGGTAAACGAACGAAGACCATCGCTTTGATTTTGCCGGATATCTCCAACCCGTTTTTCCCCGGTCTCGCCAGAGGAGTCGAGGATATCGCTCAAAACAACGGCTATACCGTCATTCTATGTAATTCAGACGATATGGGCGTTAAAGAACGCTCCTATATCGAGGTGTTGAAAAAGAAGTACATCGACGGGATTATCTTCGCGACCAATAATCTGGTGCGAGAAGATCTGGAACGGATGGAAGAGGCGCAAATTCCTTTTGTTATGCTGGATCGGGCGCCGAACATGGAGTCTGGATGCGTCATAAAGGTCGATAACTTTGGAGGTGCCAAAGCGGCTGTCGAGCATCTACTGGACGTTGGTTGTAAAAAAATAGCCCATGTCTACGGTCCTCAGGAGCTGACCACGGCAAGGGAACGTCTCGCGGGCTATGAGGAAGTGGTGAGACAGCAGCCTTGGTATACGCCAACTTTGATGATCCCCGGCGATTTCACCATCGACGGAGGCATGAAAGCCGTAGAAGCCTTGCTTGGTAAGCACCCGGATGTGGATGGTATTTTTGCAGGGAATGACCTGATGGCTGTAGGCATATTGAAAGGGTTGAAGCACCGGGGTATTTCCGTACCAGGACAGGTGGCCGTTTGCGGCTTTGACGGCGTCAATCTGTCGGAGATCACTGAGCCGGAGCTTTCCACGATTGCACAGCCGATTTACCAAATCGGTGAGCTTGCGGCCAACAAGCTGATTGAGAGAATCAATCTTTCAACTACTCATTATGAAACGGTAGAACTGGGTGTCTCGCTCATAGTCAGGGAGTCCACACAGAAATCATGATCCCTGGGTTTAGGGAGTCCTCCCCGACAAGATTGCGACAGCCGAAGTGTTGAAATACGAGAAACCTATTTGTCACAGAGAAAGGACGGGTCGGCACGTTCTGAAAGTTGAAGGAAGTGGTGGAAGAGTGAGGCCAAGTATCGTCGTGATTGGAAGCTTGAACATGGACATGGTTGTCCAGGCTCCGCGTTTGCCTGTCATGGGAGAAACGTTATTGGGAAAAAGTATGCAGTTCGTTCCGGGAGGAAAAGGAGCGAATCAGGCAATCGGCCTCGCGCGTCTTGGAGCAGAGGTTGCCATGATCGGCAGTGTAGGAAAAGACCATTTTGGTGGTGTACTGCTCAGCGCTCTGCAGGAAGCAGGGGTGAACAGCACGGGGGTGAAGAATACGGAGGACTGTGAAACAGGAGCCGCCTCCATCGTATTAGCCGAAGGGGATAACAGTATTATCGTCGTTCCAGGTGCCAATGCCCATTGTACACGGGCTGACATTGACACCCAGATCGGGTTGATCAAGCGAGCAGATATCGTTCTGATGCAAATGGAAATTCCGCTTGCGACTGTGACGCACGCCGCAAAAGTAGCGAAGCAGCTTCAAAAGACGGTTATTCTCAATCCTGCGCCAGCGCAAAAACTGCCGCCGGAGCTCTTGGCCAGTGTAGATTATCTGACGCCCAACGAGACAGAGCTCGCGATTCTTGCCGAGGGACAAACAGGCTTGGAAGAGCGTATGAACGCCCTGCTGACACAAGGCGTTCGTCATGTCATCACAACGCTTGGAGCGCAGGGAGTGGCGTACAAGGAAAAGGGCAAGACCTTGCTGCGAATACCCGGACATCAGGTTCCGGTCGTCGACACGACTGGTGCTGGTGATGCCTTCAATGTCGGACTTGCCTACGCGATCGGCTGCTGCCTGGCCGTACCGGATGCGATTTCTTTTGCCAACAAGGTGGCAGCCTTATCAGTAGGCCGCTTTGGTGCACAGCAGGGCATGCCGACACTTGAGGAAGTTGTTCATTTTTCACAATCATGCTAATGATAAATCTTTTTCACAAAATAAAAGGGGTGCATAACTGTGAAAGTATTGTTTATTGGGGAATCCTGGGTCGTTCATATGATTCACACAAAAGGGTACGACAGCTTCACGTCGACGAAATATGAAGAAGGTGCTACGTACCTTTTGCAATGCTTGCGAAACGCTGGTATCGACGTGGACTACATGCCTGCCCATGAAGTACAGGTTCGTTTTCCGAAAAAGCTGGAAGATCTGGAAAAGTACGACGCGATCGTGCTGAGCGACATCGGCGCCAACACATTCCTGCTGCAAAACGCGACCTTCTACCAAATGGAAATCATTCCGAACAGTCTGGAGCTCATCCGTGAGTATGTGGCGAGTGGCGGCGGCTTCATGATGATTGGCGGCTATCTCTCCTTTATGGGTATTGAAGGGAAAGCCAACTATAAAAATTCCGTACTTGCTGATGTCTTGCCAGTCGTCATGATGGATGGAGACGACCGTGTAGAAAAACCGCAGGGCGTACAGCCGGAAACGGTAAAAGAGCATGCTGTCACAGAAGGCTTGGGTAGTTGGCCGCGCTTCCTCGGCTACAATCGCTTCGCTGCCAAAGCGGATGCGGACGTGCTTGTTCAAATCGAGGAAGACCCGTTCCTCGTACTGGGCAGCTACGGTCAGGGGAAAACAGCCTGCTTCGCCAGTGATTGCGCACCGCATTGGGGACCCAAAGAGTTCATGGACTGGGATCACTATCAAAAGCTGTGGGCACGCATCCTGGAACAGATCAAGCGCTAGAGAAGGGCATGTACACAAGAGGAAGAAGGTGCACTCGTGCAAGTGAATGAGCTGGTTCGCCAAAACAAGGATGCGTACATCGGTTTCCTCTCCGAGTTGGTCCAAACGGATACACAGGTGATCGGGCACGGGGTGCTTGGAGGAAACGAGCAGGCTGGACAAGCCATCATCAAGAACAGGCTTGAGCAGCTAGGATTTGAGATCGACGAGTTTTGTGTGGACGATGAAAAAATCAAGAAGTACCCAGGAGCCAATCTGGGCCACAAAAACGACGGGCGTCCCAATATCGTCGGTGTATGGAAAGGAACAGGCAGCGGCAGATCGCTGATCCTGAACGGACATATTGACACGATGCCTTTTGGTGATCGGGACAAGTGGACGGACGACCCTTTTTCCGGCCAGGTAAAGGGAGAAGTCTTGTACGGACTGGGATCGACTGATATGAAGGCCTCCCTCGCTGCGATGATTCTGGCGGCGCAGGTGCTCCATACGATGGGCGTAAAGCTCAAGGGAGACCTCATCATTCAGTCGGTAGTGGATGAGGAAGGCGGCGGCAATGGGACTTTGGCCTGCGTGGAGCGGGGCTACACGGCAGACGCTGCGATTGTCGGCGAGCCTACCCAACTGCACATTCAGCCGGCGCATATGGGGTTTCTTTTCCACGAGATTCAGGTGGAAGGAAAAAGTCTTCATTCGAGCCAGCTGTGGGAAGGCGTCAATGCCATCGACAAAGCCATCAAAATCTATCAGTCGATCAAGGAATTGGAGCATCACTGGCTGATGACGCAAAGGCATCCGCTGCTACCGGGACCTACGATCAATCTCGGGGAGATCAAGGGTGGTATTGCTGGCTCCGTGGTTCCAGGCTCTTGCACGCTGAAAACCTGCCTGCACTACCAGCCGAAGCAGGGAGAGTCGTATCAAGAGACCCGTGACCGCGTACATCAGCAGGTGCTGGATGCGATCGACCGTGTCGTCCTCGGGGATGAATGGCTTCGCGAGCATCCGCCGCAGGTGACGGTCTATCAGGAAGGCTTCCCTTTTGAAACGCCAGTGACGCATCCGCTGATCCAGGAAGTGAAAGAGGTATTGGGAGAGGTGCTGCAGGATGAAGTGGTTATCGAAGGAATGCCAGCTGGCTGTGATGCCCGTCTGCTTGCCGGATTTGCCAATATCCCAACCGTCATTTTGGGTTGTGGAGATCCAAGGCAATGTCATTGCATCGACGAATCGGTTCCTGTGGACCAGTTCCTTACGCTGATCGAGGTATATGCCCGATTTATCGTTTCTTGGTGTGGAGTGGAATCAAATACAAATGAATAAAACTACAGGGGGTAATGAGAAATGGTAAAAAAAGTATCGCTGTTGGCATTGACTGCATTGGTATCCATCATGGCGGGATGTGGAAGCACGGGAGCGGGGAACCAGCCTGCCAATCCACCAGCTTCCGCAGCGCCTGCAGCTAAAGAGATTACGATTGGTGTATCGACGGCAACTCTGCGCCACCAGTTTTTCATCGATATCGACAACGGCATGAAGAAAGCAGCCGAAGAGGCAGGTGTAAAGCTGTTGGTCAACGATCCGAACCTCGACCTTGCCAAACAGGTATCTGCTGTTGAGGATTATATGCAAAAGGGCGTCAACGGTCTGATCTTGCTCGCCGTAGACAACGCGGGTGTGGTTCCGGTCGTGGAAGAAGCAAAAGAAAAAGGCATTCCGGTCATTACGGCTGACTCGGTCGTACCGAGTGACAAGGTAGACACGTTTATCGGGACAGAAAACTACGAAGCGGGCAAACAACTCGGCGAGCATCTGAAAAAGCAGATTGAAGCAGATGGAAAAGACGTTAAGATCGCGGTCGTTACCCACGTACAATCCTTTGTGCAAAAAGAACGCCTGCGTGGTTTCAAGGAAGTTCTCAGCAATGTAAGCGGTGTCAGCTTCCTGAATGATCAGCCGGGCTATGACCGTGAAAAATCGATGGCTACGGTAGAAAACATCTTACAGGCCAATCCTGATGTTGATTACATCTACGCTACTGCAGAAAATAGTGTTCTGGGAGCACTCGCTGCCCTCGAATCCGCTAATAACGCCAAGACCAAGATCGTAGGCTTTGACGTAACACCTGAGGCAGCGGAAGGAATCCGCGGCGGCAAAATTCTCGCGATGATCCAGCAACAGCCTGAAAAAATCGGGGAAGCAGCAGTTAAAGCGGCCATCGAAGCGATCAACGGCAAACAGCTCGAGAAGAATATCAGCATCCCTGTCATCTTGATGGACAAGTCCAACGTGGACGAATACTTCAAGAAATAGGAGGAGCAGGGCTCGACAAGTGTAATGCAAGCCGAGCCCCACTCTGTACCAGATGCTCTACATCGTGTGAGAGGAGAGATCTGTTTTGCGTTCACCCATTCTGGAGCTGCAAAGTATCAGCAAGGAGTTTTCAGGGGTAAAAGCGCTTTCTGATGTTTCCTTGACCGTTTACCCCGGAAGCGTTCATGCCCTGGTTGGAGAAAACGGAGCGGGGAAATCAACCTTGATGAAAATTTTGACCGGGGCTTATAACAAAACCAGCGGCCAGATTTTCTTTGAAGGAAAAGAAATCGAGCAAATGGACCCAAAGCTGTCCAAGAAATTAGGGATTCACTGTATCTATCAGGAATTGAATGTCATGAAGAATATGACGGTAGCAGAGAATGTCTTTATCGGCGCGCAGCCTGTAACCAAACTGGGGCTGATTGATTGGAAACAGATGAATGACGCGGCCAAGGAGATTTTCTCCTCCCTGCAGCTCGATATCAGCCCAAAGATGCTAGTGAGGGAACTGAGCATTGCACAAAAACAAATGGTAGAGATCGCACGGGCGATTTCCCAGCAAGCCCGAATTTTAATTATGGATGAACCGACTTCTTCCTTGTCTGAAAGGGAGACAGAAGTGCTTTTATCCCTTGTCGAAGAGCTGAAGAAAAAAGGTGTCAGCATCTTGTACATTTCGCACCGCATGGACGAAATCTTCCGAATCTGTGATACAGTCACCGTCCTGCGTGATGGCACACACATCAAAACCCTCCCTTTGAAAGAGGTCAACAATGTCGACTCCCTGGTGGAGTTGATGGTGAATCGCAAAGTGACGAATTATTTCAACAAAGTGGAAGTGGACTTGGGCAAGCCCATCCTTCGCGTCGAGAATCTGTCCAAGCGTGGAGTCCTGAAGGATATCAGCTTCGAGGTGCGTCGAGGAGAAATTCTCGGAGTAGCAGGGCTGGTTGGCGCTGGCCGCTCAGAGATCGCCAAAGCCTTGTTTGGACTGTTGAAGACAGACTCAGGAGAAATTTTTATCGACGCCCAAAAGGTGGGGATTGAAAAACCATCGGATGCGATCAGGTTGGGGCTTGGTTTTGTCACAGAGAATCGCAAGGAAACAGGCTTGGCATTGAAACAGAGCGTACGCGCGAACATTACGATGTCCAACCTGAAAAAATATGTGAAATACTTTCTGGTCAATCAAACAGACGAGAAGCAGATTGCCCAGGAATACCGAAAAAAGCTCAACATCAAGACCGCTACGCTGGAGCAGCCGATTTCGAGCTTGAGCGGAGGCAATCAGCAAAAGGCGATTCTTTCCCGCTGGATCATCCAGGAGCCGCGTATTCTTATTCTGGACGAGCCATGCCGCGGGGTAGACGTCGGAGCAAAGGCGGAAATTTTTGCCCAGATCAGTCAGTTGGCGCAGCAGGGGGTCGCCATCATCATGATCTCATCCGAAATCCCGGAAATCGTCGGGATGAGCGATCGGGTCATCGTGATGCGTGAAGGCTCCATTGCTGGACTGTTGGATAAAAATGAAATCACACCAGACAACATTCTGAAACTCGCATTTGGGGGTGGAGTAAGTGCTTAAAGGAACGTCTACCGAACTGGAAGTCACCCAACTGAAGAACAGCAATTGGAAACAAACCTTGTTTGTCATCTTCGATAAAGGCAGTACCACGATCGGTCTCGTGTTGCTGTTTATCATCCTATCCATTGTTACAACGGATTTTTTAACGGTTGACAACCTGATCAATGTGACGCGGCAGGCTACGGTACTCTGCATCATGGCGGTGGCGATGACGTTCATCATCATTACCGGAGGAATTGACCTTAGCGCGGGCTCGCAAATCGCCGTCAGCGGAGTGGCGGTGAGCGGCTTGATCGTGGCTGGAGTGCCGATTCCGCTGGCAGTGCTTTTGGCGATCATGATCGGTGGAGTTATTGGATTATTTATCGGAACGGTAGTATCGACGCAAAAAATCCCGCCGTTCATTGTGACATTGGGAATGACGACCATTCTATCCGGACTTGCCTTCGTCTATACACAAGGAAATCCGATTGCGGTGAGCGATGCTGCATTTCGCGCATTGGGACGCGGATACCTCGGTCCCATCCCGATTCCGGTGATCATTATGGTGATCGTCGTCGTCATCGGTCATATCCTTTTGACGCACACCCGATTTGGCCGATACGTCTACATGATAGGAGACAACGAAGAAGCGGCGAGGTTGTGCGGGATCAATGTGAATCTGGTCAAGACAGGTGTGTATGTCCTGGGTGGAGCTGTCATGGCGATTGCCGGGATTATTCTCGCTTCCCGTCTCTCTACCGGTTCACCCAATTCCGGTACCGGTTCTGAGCTGGATGCGATTGCCGCAGTTGTTTTGGGTGGCACCAACCTTTTTGGCGGAGAAGGGAAGATCATCGGCACCTTGATGGGGGTCGCTATCATCTCCATCCTCAACAACGGATTAAACCTTTTGGATGTATCCTCCTATAATCAGCTCATGATCAAGGGTGTCGTGATCTTGCTGGCTGTTTGGCTGAATTCGATCAAAGCAAGAAAAAAAATGAGCGTGTAGGTGATCAATATGAGTGGTGGAATTTTCCCCCCTAAACAGAATGCATTGTTGGAAATCCTTCCTGTAAAAAAACCGATTATTGGGATGATTCATCTCAAACCACTGCCCGGCTCGCCCCATTATAAAGGGGAATCGGTTCAGGAGATGATTGATTTTGCTCTGGAGGATGCTCGCAGGCTGATCGAAGGCGGCGTAGACGGATTGCAAATTGAGAATGCCTGGGATCTTCCTTTTCCCAAGCCGGAGGACTTCGGTCATGAGACCGTTGCTGCGATGACTGCAGTCGGTGTCGAGCTGGCGAAGATGTCCAAGGTGCCGATCGGGGTCAACTGCCTTGCGAATGCGGTCTTGCCTGCCATCGCAATTGCGAAAGCGATTCAGGCAAAATGGGTACGCTCCAACCAGTGGGTCAACGCCTATATCGCCAATGAAGGCTTTATCGAAGGCGCCTCTGCCAAGGCGATGCGATATAAGGCAAGGCTGTTTGGGGACGATATCAAAATTCTTGCGGACGTCCATGTTAAGCATGGCAGTCATGCGATTGTTGCGGACCGCAGCTTGTCGGAGCAGACGCGGGATAATGAGTTTTTCGACGCAGATATTCTGATTGCGACCGGAAATCGCACCGGGGATGAAACAGCACTGGATGAGATTTTGGGGATCAAAGAAAATGCGTCCCTGCCTGTTATCGTGGGCAGCGGGATGACCGAGCAGAACGCGAAGAAGATTCTTTCGGTAGCCGATGGCGCTATCGTCGGCAGCTTTTTGAAAGAGAACGGGAACTGGTGGGAGCGCGTAGACACGGAGAAGGTCAAGCGCTTCATGGATCAGGTTCAATCCTTACGATAGGCTGGGATATGGCTATGGGGAAGATCGCGGTTCACGGTTTTGTAAATACAGATATGATTTGTCAGGTTGACGCCTTCGCAGAAGTTGATCAGGAGACGGAAGTGAGCAGCCTGCAATTTTTGCCAGGGGGATCAGCAGCGAATGTGGCTGTTGGTCTTTCGCGTTTGGGCGAAGAGGTGTTTTTTTTAGGGGCGGTCGGTCAGCATGCGTATACGTCCTTTCTGCTGGACAGCATGGAAAAAGTGCGTCGTGATCACATCCAGATCGTCGACAAGGCTTCGTCCGGAATGGTGATGGTGCTGGTGGACAAGCAGGGGCTGCGTACCATGTATACCTATCCGGGGGCGAATGTACAGTATGAGGTAAGCCGGGTGCCAGACGACTTTTGTCTCGACCTCGACTTCCTTCATCTGAGCAGTCCCCATTTATCCAGCGCCGAGCAGCTTTTCGCCTGGAAACAGAAAAAACCGCAATTACGTATTTCCTTTGATCCCAGTTCCTTGTTGACCAAAAAAGGGCTAGGGCCAATCGAAGCGTTGCTTGCCCAGACCGACATCTTGTTTGTGAATCGCTCAGAGCTTCAGGATTTGGTTGGTGACCGGATCGTAGAGCAAGCCTTGCAGGATCTTCATGGCCTTGGCGTAAAGGAGATCTTTGTCAAACTGGGGAAGGAAGGGGCTGTCTACAGCTGTGCAAGCGAACGCATCTATCTTCCGTCCCTAGCAGTCAAGGCTGTAGATTCTACCGGCTCGGGAGATGCTTTTGCAGTCGGCGTTCTCTACGGTTTATCGAAAGGGTGGGACAGGGGAGAGGTCTTGCAGGCTGGCATTACGCTGGGCGCTCGTGTCGTACAGCAGGTCGGTGCACGGACAGGTCTGCCATATGCTGGGGAATGGGGAGGTTAGGTGAGGATGAAAGGAAAGGATTTATTTGCGCAAGTGGATCAAGAGGATGCCGTCTCCTTTTTGCAGTCACTCATCCAAATCAACAGTGTGAACCCGCCAGGTGCGGAACGGGCTGTTGCTGAAGCGATTCAAAAACGGCTAATGAACAGCGGATTGCACATGGAGCTGGATATCGTAGCAGAGGATCGATCCAATTTGCTAGTTTCATTGAATGGGGATCCGAGAAAAAACACGTCCAGGGACCAGGGCAATAATCTGGTATTTAGCGGGCATTTCGATACGGTTCCGATCGGTGGGATGGATTGGACGTACCCGCCGTTTGCTGGCGAAAGAGTGGGTGACCGGATATACGGACGTGGAGCTACAGACATGAAAAGCGGTGTGGCAGCCATGATCATTGCGATGGAATGTCTCGCCAAGTCCGGTATTTCGCTTCCTGGAAATCTGCTTTTCGTGGGAACCGTTGGGGAGGAAGTGGATTGTCTGGGGGCCAAACAGGTGGTGAAGAAAGGGCAGTTGGATCATGCATCCGCCATCGTGGTCAGCGAACCGACCTCCAATCAAGTGATCGTTGCCCATAAAGGAGCTCTCTGGCTGGAAGTCACCATGTTTGGGAAAACAGCGCACGGCTCCATGCCCCATCACGGCATCAATGCCATCTCTGCGATCCACCGTTTTATGACGGAGCTGAATCACTATCACTTGGAGCATGTACCCCATGTGATTCTCGGCGGTTCTACCATGAACATCGGCATGATCCGTGGTGGTGTAAGTCCTAATGTCGTAGCAGATCAATGCAGTATTACCCTCGATATTCGGACGGTTCCGGGACAAAATCACGCCAAGATTCTCGAAGAAATCCAGCAGCTCGCCAAAAAGGCAAGTGAGAGTCTATCCGCTGCTTTTCAAGTAAAAGTCTTAAATGATATGGCTTGTGTCGATACGCCCGCAGACAGTCCCTTCATCCGTACAGCGATGAAGGTCGCAGGTATGAAGCAGGATGAATCTCCAAAAGGAGTGAATTATTATACGGACGCGTCTGTCTACCAGCCTTCTTTGAACGGAATTCCCGTCCTGATCTACGGACCGGGCGAACCCGCCATGGCGCATCAACCTGATGAGTGGGTGGATGTCGCGAAATACCTGGAGTCGATCCAGTATTATATAGCTTTGGCTCTGGTTTACCTAGGGGAGACCGAGACGGAATAGAGCAATCGGAAAAACAGGCTGGAGGACGGGGAAGGGAGAAAGCCCCCTCCTTCAAGCCTGCGACTTTTTATGGGAAAGCAGTGGACTGGTAGTAAAAGGAGGAAAAGGTGTGGGAAACGAGCTGCGAATTGGCATGGTAGGGTTGGATACGTCGCATTGTGAGGCGTTTACCGAGCTTTTGCACGATCATCTGCATCCGTATCACGTTGCTGGCGGAAAAATTGTCGCGGCGTACCCGGGCGGTTCGCCTGACTTCGAATTAAGCGCTTCTCGGGTAGGAACAATCACAAGCACCTTGCGTGATCAATATGGGATAAACATCACAGCATCCATAGAAGCAGTCGCAGAGCAGTCTGATGCAATACTGCTCACCTCGGTAGATGGGCGGTCTCATCTGCAGCAGTTCGCATTACTCGCTCCCTTTGGCAAGCCTGTGTTTATCGACAAGCCGTTCGCGACGTCCTACCTGGATGCACTCAAACTGGTAGAGATTGCGCAGATTCACCAGGTGCCGCTGATGAGCTGCTCTTCCCTACGCTTCGCAGAAGGCATCGTGAATGCAATTAATAAGAGCGACGAAGATCCGATTACAGGAGCTTATTGCTACGGACCTATGCCACTGGAGTCAGCCTTGCCCGGCTTGTTTTGGTATGGAATTCATTCGGCGGAGATGCTTTTCACGATATTGGGCCATGAATGCCTAAGTGTAACGGCAGTGAAAAATGATGCGTACGAGGTCATCACAGGGCAATGGGCGGACGGGCGAGTCGGCGTGATCCGGGGCGATCGTACGTGGAACAAAACATTTGGAGCACTCGTCCATTACAGGGAGCATGCTTCTTTTGTCGATGTGCAGGCAACCCCCAAGCCGTACTACGCAAGCTTGCTAGAGCATGTCCTGCCCTTCTTTCAAACGGGGGTATCACCGGTTCCGCTAGATGAGACATTGGCGATCATGCGTTTTCTTGAGGCTGCCAATGAAAGCAGACTGCAAGGCGGTACAGTCCGATTGTAAGAAAGGAGAGGGAATACTCCCTCTTCTCTCGTTTTGGGCAGGGTGATGGAGACGCCATTCGAATAGTATCGGCCATGAATCTCGGTCAGCCGCTTTCCGTATGGTTACCATTTAACAGAGATCTTGCTAATATTGCCAATGTCCAAGTTTGCGATAGATACGGTAATATCGGGTTTCCCCTGGTGTTTTAATACATATCCTCCCCAGTTTCTGCCGCCATAAGCCTTATACCCCGTGATATCCAATCCAAATATGTTTTGGATAAGCGGTTTTGTTACAGGAATGACTTCATGTATCGACTTTATATGATAATTTGATAGATAGCCGATGTGATAGGTTTTACCCGTTCTTGCTCCTACTTTCACGAAATAACGGTCTTGCGTATTCGTAAACGTCCAGATTTCTTCTGTCTTATCTGATGATTTACTTGCTTTGGTAAAGGGGAAACGCTTGTTGTTCGATAGGAACATTAACGCTTTTTCTGCGATGGACACATACTTTTGATCCACATCATTCGGGTTGTAATCGATATAGAAATGGGACACTTTATTTGTTTTCATGTCAACACGAACGAACTGCTGTTGGTCCAACCCCGTATTCCCTAACTCGAAAGACAAAGTTGTTCCTTCCTTGTCTTGAAAGAGATGTACTCGCTCAAAATGAACATCTTGTTTCGCTTCCAGAAATGCGGCTCGTGCCGTCTCCGTATATTTTTGGTACATGTCTGGCAACTCATTGCCGTTTACGATTGCAGAGACAGTACGAACTTCCGTCGTATTGGGTTTAAAAGTCACAATGGCTTCACGATTTTTTGTCCGTACAATGAAGTAATCTGTGTCTTTCTCCATCTCCTCAAAATAGAATTCCTTGGTAATGCCAACCGCTTCGATGGCCTTTTCCGCAGCCGTACTATATTTTGGGTCCACGAAAGACGTACTTCCCGCTGTTTCAGCCGAAAATGAAAATGGCTTCATCCAGATAAACGCAAACAACACAGCACAAGTGACAAGTCCGTTTGCCACCCAGACTAGGTATTTTCTCTGCTTTTGCTGTTTGAGCATCTTTCGTCGTTCCTCTCGTATGTTCTCTACTATCTTTTCGTTTCGGTCTCCGGCAAGAACCTGATCGGGGAAATCATGCAATTCTTCCCAGATAATCTGCTTATCTTGTGACGGCATCTGTCATCTCCTCCGTTTCAGGAACTTTTCCGCTGTTTTGAACAGCTTTCATGGCCCTATGTAAAGTTGTATGTACTTTGGATTCGCTCCATCCCAATACCTCCGCAGTTTCCTTGCTGGATAAGCCCTTGATTCCGCGCAAGATCAACACGTCCCGATACGATCTTTTCAACTGATTGATGATGTCATAGAGAATACGTTTGTTCTCACTCAACTCCAAAGACTCTTCCGGTGTTTTGTCGCGCGAGACAAGATGCTGCAAGAATAGGTCCGGCAACCAGTTTCGCAGTTTTTTCTTGCGTTCTTCATCGATAGCGACATTTCTCGCAATGGCAAACAGCCACGTTTTTGGGTTCACAATCTCGGATTTCTGGGGAGCCTTTAGGGCTCGGATAAAGGTTTCTTGGACAAGATCGTCTATATCCTTTCGTCCTGTGTAGTAAACTAGAAAACGGTATACATCGTTGCTGTATGCTCGAAACCATTGTTCTATACGTGCTCCGGTAATGTCATCCAATAGGGTTCCACCTCCTTTTTTACTGTAAAGACGGAAAAGAGTCTTACCATCTTTCACTTTTATGAAGATTATTTTTTAGGCACAGTATCAACATTGCTAACCCGCCGATGAATTTCTCTTGAGGAGGTTATCTACCCGATGATTCAAAAGGCTGCATACTAATCTATTTTCTAGTAAATACTTACGAAAGTTTACATGCTGAATAGGTTTATTGTTCAAACTGACAACAAACGTTTTTTTGTTGAATGGCTATAGAGTAGGCAATCCTGAAAATGATATAATAAAAAAGCTTCGCTAGGGACATTCAAACAAAAACTTGAAAATTACCTAGCTTTTTTGCTGATTTTACGTAAACATACGGATTCAATTAAGGTATAATCTTTTCTGGAGATAGTAGGCTGCTTGTTTCATATTCATTAATCGTGTACTGAAAGAGAGTGGAGCTGTATGGGTCGTAAGTGGAACAATATTAAAGAAAAGAAAGCGTCAAAGGATGCGAGCACGAGCCGCGTCTATGCGAAGTTCGGTAAAGAAATCTACGTTGCTGCGAAGCAAGGCGAACCGGACCCTGAATCAAATCGGGCGCTAAGAGTCGTACTGGAACGTGCCAAAACGTACAATGTACCGAAAGCGATTATTGACCGAGCTATCGAAAAAGCCAAGGGCGGTTCAGAGGAAAACTACGACGAGCTGCGCTACGAGGGCTTCGGGCCAAACGGCTCCATGATCATCGTGGATGCATTGACCAACAATGTGAATCGTACGGCATCCGAAGTGCGCGCTGCTTTCAATAAAAATGGCGGAAACATGGGCGTGAGCGGCTCTGTTGCGTATATGTTTGACGCGACGGCTGTCATCGGGTTCGAAGGAAAAACGGCGGACGAAGTGCTTGAGATTTTGATGGAAGCAGATGTAGATGTGCGCGACATCGTAGAAGAAGAGGAAACCGTCATTGTCTATGCAGAGCCGGATCAGTTCCACGCTGTTCAGGAAGCGATCAAGAAGGCAGGCATAACAGAATTCACCGTAGCCGAGCTGACCATGCTGGCGCAAAATGAAGTAGAGCTTCCGGAAGACGCGCAGGCACAGTTTGAAAAGCTGATCGATGCACTCGATGACCTCGATGATGTACAGAATGTTTATCACAATGTTAATTTCGGGGAATAGAGCAGAGAGCTGTTTGAAAGCTGTTATGCTGGATTTTGTTTGAGAATACGGCGATGCTCATAACAACCTCACTCTTTGTATGGAAAAAGTCATACAAGGGGTGAGTTTTTTGTTATGGGATGGTTATTGGCCGAGATGTGTGATCGGGTCATGTATGCCGGCGAGGTGATCGAGGAAAACAACATTTTCAGCCTGTTTAAAAGCCCGAAGCATCCGTCGCTTTGCTCCGCGCTGCGCTCATGTGGAAGAAAGGTGCAGGCAGGCTGCACCCCCGACGGTTTTTCTTATTTCTACTACCAATATTGGCACGCATGTTGCAAATCCATTTCTGTAGGATAGAAGCACACTAGCAACCAAGGAAAGGATGAATGCCGATGTTGGACCTGCTCAATGCATTAGCTTTTATCGTGGTAACGGGACTTGCCTTGTACATGTTTGCTCATGTGGTTTACAGTCGTATCGCCTTTATCAGGCTGGGCCGCAAATCCAATCTGAAAGAGGATACACGACAGCGGATGCAGGAAGTCCTTGTGAACGTGTTTGGGCAAAAGAAGCTGTTAAAAGACAAGAAAAGCGGAATCATGCATGTCATCATGTTTTATGGATTTATCATTTTGCAGCTGGGAGCACTCGAATTGATCATCAAAGGGGTCGTCAAAGGCTATGCGTATCCGATTGGCGGGGCGCATAAATATTTCAGCCTGCTGCAGGAGATTACCACGGTTTTGGTATTACTGGCAGTCATCTACGCCTATTATCGCCGGTATGTGGAAAAGCTGAAGCGGCTGAAAAGAGGGCTGAAGTCGGGGCTGGTCATCATTTTTCTGACCGTGCTGATGTCCTCAATTCTGCTTAGCCTTGCAGCAGAGCAGCGCTGGGTAGGAGATGAGGCGAGCTGGTATGCTCCGTTCTCGTCTGTGATCGCATACTTGTTTGCCGGGTTGAGCGAAGGGGCTGCAGGTGGGTTGTTTTATTTCTTCTGGTGGGTTCATTTGCTGACACTGCTCTCGTTTCTGGTCTATGTACCGCAGTCCAAGCACGCCCACTTGCTGTTTGCCCCGGTCAACGTGCTTTTGCGCGATACCAAGCCGGTCGGCCAACTAACCTCGATCGATTTCGAGGATGAGACACTGGAGCAGTATGGAGCAGGGAAGATCGAGGATTTTCGCCAAAATCAGCTAATCGATCTGTACGCCTGCGTGGAATGCGGACGCTGCACAAATATGTGTCCGGCATCGGGGACAGGAAAGACACTTTCGCCAATGGATGTGATCGTGAAAATGCGTGACCACCTTACCGAAAAGGGAGCGGCGATCACCTCGCGCACCGCATGGATGCCCCGGTTTGCTTTTCAGCCGAGAGCAGCTGTTGCCATAGCGGGTACGGGCATGGATGAGGTCGCGGTCGCAGCGGAACCTACATCGAGACAGCTGATCGGCGATGTTATCACGGAGGAGGAGCTGTGGGCGTGTACCACGTGCCGAAATTGCGAGGATCAGTGTCCGGTAGCGAATGAGCATGTGGAGAAGATTATTGATATGCGCCGTTTTCTGGTACTGACAGAAGGCAATATGCCGCACGAGGCGACCCGCTATTTTCAAAACATTGAACGGCAAAGCAACCCGTGGGGGATCAATCGTAAAGAACGAATCAAATGGCGGGAAGGACGGGAGGACCTCTACGTCCCGACTGTAAAGGAAACAGATGAGTTTGAATATCTGTTTTTTGTCGGTTCGATGGGTTCTTTTGACAATCGGAGCCAGAAGATCGCGCAAGCCTTCGCCAACATCATGAATCTGGCAGGCGTCAAATTTGCAATCCTGGGCAACGAGGAGCGTAACTCGGGTGATACGGCAAGACGCATGGGCAACGAATTTTTGTTCCAGCAGCTCTGCCAGGAAAATATCGCCACGTTCCAGGCCTACGACGTCAAGAAAATCGTTACGATCTGCCCGCATACCTATAATACGCTCAAAAACGAGTACCGCGAATTCGGCCTGGAAGCGGAAGTGTACCACCATACGGAGCTGATCTGGAAGCTGATACAGGAAGGGCGCATCGTCCCAACCAAAGAGGTAAAAGAGGCGGTCGCCTATCACGACTCCTGCTACATCGGCCGCTACAACGACATTTACGACATTCCACGCCAGATTCTCCAGACTGTTCCCGGCGTAACCATCCTGGAAATGAAGCGAAATCGGCAGGACGCCATGTGCTGCGGCGCTGGCGGTGGCATGATGTGGATGGAGGAGACACAGGGCAAGCGCGTCAATGTGGAGCGAACGGAACAGGCACTTCAATTAAGTCCGACGACGATCGGCAGCAATTGTCCCTACTGCCTGACGATGCTAGGCGATGGAATCAAAGCAAAGGAAGCCGAAGTACAGGTAAAAGCACTGGACATCGCAGAAATCGTAGAAAGATCGCTGATCGCAGGTTAACAAGCCCCTCACGGATGGATTGCCCGTCCGTGAGGGGTTTTTATCTGATAAGGCTAACATAATTAGACAAGTAACAGCTGGCTGAGGAAAAGGGAGAAAAAAGCGGAGGCATTAGGGACACAGCCAAGGCGGAATGGAAAAAACGGAGTCTGCCTTTAGCGTTCACCTCTGATCAGGCATCTAAGAGACAACCACTTTGGACGTGGGTTCCGTTTTTGGAATGGAGCCGGACAGGGATGACCCCCATGCAAGTGGCCCTACTAACGGAGCGTTTTCTCCCTTTTCCTCCCCTCCACCAAAGCCCCACAGACATCATTTTGAAAACGATCGGAAAAGACCGTAAGTCAAAGTTGAATCAAAAATTCAAAGATGATCAAGACAAGAATTCAGAAATGTTGTACTATTTAAACGATGACAATATAAAGGAAACTGAATAGCAAGGGAAGCTCGCACGGGATTGCTCATTCGTGTGTTTTTTCTTGGTGGACTTTTCGTCAGCTGTCGATTTGAAAACGCTTTCGATCACGAAACTCAGGAGGGAACCAAAGTGCAGCATTGTCAAAAATGGTTGGAGTATCTACCCTTTCCTTTGGTCATTACGAACGCGGAGAACTGTATCGAGCATTACAATTTCCTTTTTGCCAGACTTGCCGGTGGAGATACGGTTGGTGCGGATGTGAAAACCGTGTTTGACCAGTGGAAGCCAGAAGATACCTTTCTTGTTTCCGTTACCCTACATAACCATCCCTACGTTTTGCTGCACCACTCCATCCTAGTAGAGGAACAGCCATTTACCCTGTACATCGTGGCGGATAATACTCAGGTCCAGCAGCTGCGCCAAGAGGTCGTCAATCTGGAAACACAGCTGGAAGCCGTGATGGAAAGCTCCAATGATGGGATTTACATCACCGATGAGAAAGGTGTGACATTGAAGGTCAACGGCACGATCGAGAAGATGACCGGCTATCCCAAGCACTGCTTTGTGGGGCACAATGTTGCCGATCTGGTCAAGGAAGGGACGCTGAAACGCTCTATTACCTTAAAAGTACTGGAGGAGAGAAAGCGAGTCGACTACGTGTATCAATTGTCGGAGAGGAAGGCATTCGCCACGGGAATTCCAATCTTTAAGGAAAACGGTGACATTGACAAGATCATCACCAACGTAAGAGACCTGACAGAGGTCAATCATTTTTATAACGAGCTGCAGCGTGCCTTTGAACTAAACAGCCAGTATCGCCGCGAGCTGAATATGCTGAAAGGCAAGCTGAAGCTGATTGATTCGGATGTCGTCATCGAAAGCAAGCAGATGATTGATATTTACGATATGGCAGAGCGGATAGCGGATGTAGACGCTACCGTTCTGATTTTAGGCGAAACGGGTGTCGGGAAGGACGTGCTGGCGCGGCATCTCTACGCTTCCTCCAAGCGGAGCCAAAAGGGAGAGTTCATCAAGGTAAACTGCGGCGCCATCCCTTACGATTTGCTGGAGTCGGAGTTGTTTGGCTACGAGGCGGGAGCTTTTACGGGGGCCAATAAAACGGGAAAGCCCGGCATGTTCGAGCTAGCGGATAATGGAATGCTTTTTTTGGATGAAGTCGGCGAGCTGCCCCTCGCTCTTCAGGTGAAGCTGCTGCGCGTGCTGCAGGAAAGGGAAATTCAACGAATCGGGGCGACAAAGTCCAAAAAAGTCGACGTTCGCTTGATTGCAGCGACGAATCGCGATTTGAAGCAGATGGTGGCAGAGGGCAAGTTTCGGGAAGACCTATACTTCCGACTAAACGTGCTGCCTATTTCCATCCCGCCATTGCGAGAGCGAAGGGAAGATATCGTGCCGCTCGCCATTTCTGTGCTTGAGAAAGTGAACCACAAATACAACACGGAAAAACGATTCGATGATAAGCTGGAACGCTTTTTTTACCATTACAAATGGTCGGGAAACGTCCGCGAGCTAACGAATCTGGTTGAACGTCTGGTTCTCACTGTCCCTTCCAGTATTATCATGGTCGAGGATCTACCCGTAGACTACTCCGATTGTGAATGCACAGGAAGTCATTCCATAACCCATGAACTCAACAGAGTGATGACGTTAAAAGAAGCCGCTGAGATCGCTGAGCGGGAAATCCTCGCTCTCGCCGTGCAGAAATTCCAGAGCACATACAAGATGGCAGAGGAGCTGGGAACGAGTCAGGCGACGATCGTCCGTAAGCTGAAAAAATACAAGCTATAAACAAAAAGAGTGAATCTTTCAGGCAGCCTCCTCGAGACAGGGGCTGTCTTTTTGTGTTCCTTCCCACGGGAGAGTGCCCCTCCTTTTTGGCACGCTTTGTGCTTTGATTAACCAGCATAACCACCTATTCAAAAAGGCAGGAAAAAGGGAGGGACACACATGAACATCTTGGTGCTGCTCAAGCAAACGTTTGATACCGAAGAAAAAGTAGTGCTGCAGAATGGGAAGATCAATGAGGATGGTGTGCAGTTTATCATCAACCCGTACGACGAGTATGCGGTGGAAGAGGCTGTAAAGCTGGGGGAAGAGGCTGGCGGTGAAGTCACCGTGATCACGGTCGGTCCGCAGCGAGCGGAGGATGCGATCCGTACAGCCCTAGCCATGGGAGCTGACCGAGGCGTACGGATTGATCCGGAGGACCTCGAATGTGACGAATCGACGATTGCCCAGCTGCTCGCGGCAGCGATTCAGACACGCCCGTTTGACCTGGTGCTCGGGGGCAATATGGCGGTAGATTCAGGAGCAGGCCAAGTGGCGCTGCGCGTGGCGGAATCACTAGGCATCGCGCATGCTTCTGCTGTGACCAAGCTCGTGATTGAAGGAGATACGGCCACTGTCGAGCGCGACGTGGAAGGAGATATCGAGATTGCAGAGGTCCCCCTCCCTCTGCTGGTAACGGCACAGCAAGGACTGAATGAGCCGCGTTATCCCTCTTTGCCAGGCATTATGAAAGCAAAGAAAAAGCCGTTGGAATACCTGACCGTCGACGATTTGGGATTGAACAAAGATGAGCTGGCTGCACGGACGATTGTGATCGACCAATTTTATCCACCACAAAAAAAGGCGGGTCGAATTCTCGCTGGCGATTTCGGACAGCAGGTGAGCGAGCTGGTTCATTTGCTGCGTAAAGAAGCAAAAGTCATTTAACAAAGGAGGAGTACCTATGGGAAAGAAAGTCATGGTGCTTGCGGAAGCAAAGGATGGAAAGCTGAGAAACGTCTCATTCGAAGCGTTGACGGTAGCACAGAAGCTGGCAGCGGGCGGGGAAGTTGTCGCCGCTCTCATCGGAAATGGCGGGGCATCTCATGCGGAGGCGATCAGCAAGTACGGTCCAAGCAAGCTGTACGTGGCGGAGGATGAAGCCCTCACTGTCTATACGCCAGATGCTTATGTACAGACACTGCTTCAGCTGGTTCAAACGATATCCCCTGATGTCATCCTGATGGGTCATACCGCGATTGGCAAAGAAGTGGCACCTCGGGTGGCGGCTCGTTTGGGACTGGGTCTGCTCACCGATTGCACCGCGATTGAAGACAGAGAGGGGAGCGTTGCCTTTGATCGTCCTATCTACGCGGGAAAAGCTTTTCAAAAGCGTGGATTCCAGGAAGGGGCCATCTTTGCAACCTTGCGTGCCAACAACTTTCAGCCGGTGGAGAACCCGGTGAAGACGCAGATCATTCCCTTCCAGCCGGAAATCAAGGACATTCGAACGATTGTCAAAGAGATTGTACGCAAAACGGCGGGTGGCGTCGATTTGAGCGAAGCGAAGATCATCATCTCCGGCGGACGAGGGGTCAAAAGCGCAGAAGGTTTTGCCGTATTAAAGGAGCTGGCTGACGTGCTCGGAGGTGCAGTCGGCGCATCCCGCGGTGCCTGCGATGCCGGATACTGCCATTATGCCATGCAGATCGGGCAAACCGGAAAAGTCGTGACGCCTGATCTGTACATTGCCTGCGGCATCTCCGGAGCCATTCAGCATTTGGCTGGAATGTCGAATTCCAAATGCATCGTTGCGATTAATAAAGATCCGGAGGCTCCGATCTTTCAGGTGGCTGACTACGGGATTGTCGGCGATCTTTTTGAAGTGGTGCCGCTGCTGACTTCAGAATTTCAAAATGTGCTGATGACACAGGGGTAACGTCATGAATTACGAGAAAATCGGTCCAGTGGAAATCGTCATCGGAGAGAGCCAAAGCCGTTCGCCATTCTCCACCTCCCTCTTGATTCGCGACAAGAGCACAAAGGAGAGCACGCTGATCGATTGCGGTGGAGGCCCTTCCGTTTTCGCTTATTTGCAGCAGCAGAAGATCCGGCAGATTTTTTTGACGCACTTTCATCCCGACCATACAAGTGGGACGCCTCTGTTTGATCAGACGCAAATCCTGATAAACCCGTACGACTACAACCGGCTCCTGCAGTTTGCGGAAATGAGGAAAAGCCCGGCAACCAGCAGGGACTCCCGGAAAGCAGCGGGAACCCCACAGCTGATCTATCCCTACGAGCAGGAAATCAATATGTCAGGAACGACGGTAATCATGCTTCATGCGCCAGGACACAGTGAGGGTTTTTGCTGCCCCTACATACCAGAGCATGGCATTCTGATGATCGGCGATATTGATCTGACCAGCTTTGGACCTTGGTATTTTGGTCCTGACAGCGACATTGACCAATTTATTGCCTCTGCCCGCATGACGCTTGAAGTAGACGCCAAATACTTCCTCACCTCGCATCAGAAGGGCATGGTATTGCAGGAGGAATATCCAAGAAAGCTGGAGCAGTACCTGGAGATTATCGATCGTCGCGAGGAACGGATTAAGCAAGCAATCAAAAGAGGCTGCTCGCCCGCCGAGCTGATCCTGCAGGACGTTATCTATTTTCGAAAAGACCATGGGCAAGCAGCTTTTATCGTGCGAAATGAGCAAATGGGAATTGCCAAGCACCTGAAACGAATGATTCGAAACGGAGAGCCATTGGGCGATTACTTTCTGGAATTTGCCATGGCTCACAAGCTGGCCCCGGATTACGTGGAGCAATTTACGCGTCCAGCCTTCGTGGGAAAAGCAAGTGCGCAGAGTGAAACAAAAATGAATTAGTAAGTCAAAAATAAGTTACTCGGTTGTTGCTTGCTTTACATTCATTTAGCCGATGTGAGCAAATCAAAATTGAATTGTCAGGGAGTAGCTTTGACTGACGGGGTGGAAGAGCAGGAGGAATTCCATCTTGCTCTTCACTGGCACGGTTGTTGCGAAAGTAAGTAGTGTGAACATTCAGATATGGGGAGAGGGGAGGGGCAACTATCTTTGGCGCGATTCAAATTGAAATCGAAACCACCTACATGGAAGGAGACGTGAACGTTTACGTGCTTGTCGGCGATCCGGTTACCTTGATCGATAGCGGGATCCCCGGGCAAGCGTCGTTGGATCAACTGCAAGCAGGTTTAGCCAAGCATGGGCTTAAGCTTTCCGACCTGCAGCAAATCATCGTGACCCATATGCATGAAGACCACTGTGGGGGCGTGACGGACATCCAGATGCACGTAGACATTCCGATTTACGTCCACGAGCAAGCACAAAGACAGCTTACCCTCGGAAGAACGGTTCACGAGCAGACGGAATCATTTTTTGACTCGTTCATTGCGCGGTGTGGAGCCGCAGATATTTTTCAAAGAAAGCAGCCTTATCGCCACAAAGAATGGCGACATGTCCGGTATGTGAGAGACGGCGACACGATAGCGGCTGGTGGAGAAGAGCTGAACGTATTGTATGTGCCAGGACATAGTCAGAGTGATATTTGTTTGTGGAATGAAAGAACGGGGGATGCGTTCGTCGGCGACTACCTGTTGGAACACATTTCCGCAAACGCTTTCATCGTGCCTCCTGATCAGGATCAAAAAGAGAGAGAAAGGCCGCTCGTCCAGCTACGGGAATCGTTACGGAAGACCTACGATTTGGCGTTTCGTACGATCTATCCGGGCCATGGATCCGCCTATCACGGGCATCGTCGGGTGATTGACAAACGTTTTGCGGAGCACAAGGAGCGCTGCGAGCGGATCTACGAGCATTTGAGAGAGAATCCACATTCGGTTTATGAGTTAAGCCACGCACTTTTTCCTTTTTTACAAGGGAGATCGATCTTTTTAGGGCTATCGGAAATTCAGGGGCATTTGGACCTCTTGGAAGAGCAGGCAAGAGCCGCTGTTCAGATGGTTGGCAAGGTGGCCCACTATCGGGCGATTTAGAAAAGGAGGCTTGGGAATGGGGCAGTTGACAAGCAGAGTAGCGGTGGTGACGGGGGCTGGTCGTGGCATTGGAGCGGCTACGGCACAACGACTGGCGAAAGACGGCGCAAAGGTTGGCGTAATCGATCTGAAAGAGGAAGCTTGCCTGGAGACCGTACAGTCGATCCAGGAAGCGGGTGGTGAAGCGATAGCAATCGGCTGCAACGTGGCAGACTCGAAAGACGTAGAAGAAGCTTTTGCGAAAGTGGCAGCCCAGTTTGGCAGACTCGATATTCTGGTGAACAATGCAGGCGTGCTGCGGGACAATCTGCTCTTTAAAATGAGCGATGACGACTGGGATACCGTCATGAATGTGCATCTGAAGGGAAGCTTTCTGTGCAGTCGTGCGGCGCAAAAGTACATGGTAGAACAGCGCTACGGAAAAATCGTCAATACGAGCAGCACTTCTGCATTGGGCAATCGCGGGCAGGCCAACTATTCCGCAGCCAAAGCAGGCCTGCAGGGCTTTACGAAGACGCTGGCGATCGAGCTCGGCCCATTCAACATCAACGTCAATGCCGTTGCCCCAGGCTTCATCGCCACGGACATGACGCGTCAAACAGCAGAGCGGGTAGGGGCTGATTTTGAAGAAAATCAACGGCTGGCTTCGCAGCGGATCCCTTTGCGTCGAGTAGGTCAGCCTGAGGACGTTGCGAACCTGGTGGCGTATCTGGTGAGTGACGATGCGAGCTATGTATCGGGTCAAGTCATTTATATCAACGGCGGCAGCCGCTAATTAGGAGGAGGAATGAAGGATGGATTTCACATTAACCGATGAGCAACGCATGATACAACGTACGGTGCGGGATTTCGTACAAAAGGAAGTCATGCCCTATGAGCAGCAGGTGCTGCGCAATGAACGGGAAGGCAAGCCAGGGATCTCGAGGGAAGAAGTGAAAGCTCTGCAGCAAAAAGCGAAAGCAGCAGGCTTCTGGGGAATCAATACGCCTGAGGAATACGGTGGAGCCAATCTCGGTCCGATCATGAGTGCCTTGATTACCATGGAGCTGGGCCGAACCTTCGTCCCCTTTAACTTCGGCGGTAGTGCGGATAACATTTTGTACCACTGCAACGAGGAGCAAAAGAAAAAATACTTGATCCCATTGATCAATGGCGAGCGTCGTTCCTGCTTTGCGATCACAGAGCCAGGGGCGGGGTCGGATGCGCGCAGCATTCGCATGACGGCGGTCAAGGATGGCAACGAGTACGTGCTGAATGGGGAAAAGACATTCATCACCAACGGAAATGAAGCAGACTTCGTGATGGTATTCGCGGTAACGGACAAGGAAAAAGGAGCAGACGGCGGAGTGACCTGCTTCCTGGTGGATCGCGATATGGGCTGGCGCTCGGAAAACATCCCGACGATGGGCGAATGGGGACCTGCCTCTCTCGTATTTGAAAACGTCCGTGTGCCGGAAGAGAACATTCTGGGCGAATTGGGCAAAGGCTTCAACCTGAGTATGAAATGGATCGGCCAAGGACGCTGGGCAATTCCAGCACGTGCAGTAGGGGCAGCAGAACGCTTGCTGCAAATGGGGATTGATTATTCGAAGCAGCGCGTTACCTTTGGTAAACCGATCGCAGAGCGTCAAGCGATCCAATGGATGATTGCCGATTCCGCCGTAGAAATCGAGGCTGCCAAATGGATCGTGCTGCGCGCCGCATGGATGGTAGAGAATGGCATGGATGCCCGTCACCAATCCTCCATCGCCAAGCTGTTCGGATCGGTCATGGCGAACCAGGTCGTGGATCGCGTGCTGCAAATTCACGGTGGTATGGGCTATACCAAGGAGCTGCCAATCGAGCGCTGGTACCGTGAAGCTCGCTTGTGGCGCATTTTTGAAGGAACAGATGAGATTCAAAAACGGACGATCTCCCGCAATCTGCTCAAAGGCCATGTGAAAGTGGGCGAACTCTTGTAAAACCAAATCGACTCTATGAAAGGAGGGCTCTTCTTTGGTACTTGATCGCAATGTGATTGGCACCACAAGTGAATCGAAAGTGATAGAGATCGAAAAAGGGGCAATCCGAACGTTTGCCAATGCGATTGGCGACCCCAATCCTTTATATACGGATGAGGAATTTGCAAAAAATCATGGCTTTGCCAGTTTGGTCGCACCTCCGACATTCCCGACGACATTTCGTGTACCCAATCCCAATCTTCAAATCAAGGCGGCGCGTGTGCTGCATGGCGAGCAGGAGTATAGCTATGTTCGGCCGATCGTCGCCGGAGAGTCGCTGCGCTGCTCAAGCAAGGTAGTCGATGTGTACGAGCGCGCAGGGAAGCTGGGAGCGATGACCTTTCTGGTGACGGAAATCCGCGGCGAGGATTTGGACGGCAATCTGGTGTTCACGGGAAGAAGCACAATTATTCTGTAAGGCTGGTCAGGAAGGGAGGATAAGTCCATGCAGTCGATTCGTTGGGACGAAATCGAGGTAGGACAGCAGTTGGAACCATTGATTCAAACCGCTATTGATAAAGTGCAATTGGTGAAATACGCAGGAGCTTCCGGAGACTTTAATCCGATTCATACGGATGACGAGACGGCGCGCAAGGTAGGACTTCCTGGCGTTATCGCCCACGGCATGCTGAGCATGGGCTTTCTTGCAGAGCATGCTGCCGGGATCGTTGGAACAAATGGGTTCGTGAGCCGTTTGAAGGTGCGTTTTGCCGGTATGGTTTTTCCCGGCGACGTGCTGACCTGCCACGCAAAGGTGGTAGCCAAGGACGAGACCGAGCGTACGGTTGGCTTGGAGGTTCGGATTGAACGGGAAGAGGGAAAAGCTTTAACAGTCGGGGAAGCGGTGCTCACGTACTATCAGACCGCTTGACCATCCCTCTTGTCTTGCATGAAAGAGGGTGGATCTCACGCGAAAGGCTTCCATTTGGCTACTGCTCTCAACCATGTTTCTCACCAGTTTGGGATTTGGGGTAATCTTGCCCACCTTGCCTTTTTTATCGAAGCACTTGGGTGCGACACCCCTTCAGATGGGGCTGGCGATTTCGGTTTTCTCTGTCGCCTCCCTGTTTGCAAGCTTTCTCTGGGGTGCTGCGAGTGACAGGCTTGGCCGCCGCCCCGTACTGATTATGGGCATCGTCGGCTATGGCTTGTCGTCTGCACTCCTGGCGCTTGCACCCAATATCACGGTATTGCTGATCCTACGGTTTCTAGCAGGGGTGATGGCATCTGCCGTATCTCCGTCATCGATGGCATTGGTGACAGAGCTGACCAGTGCAGAGGAGCGGCCACGGATTCTGGGCTATATGGGCTCGATTAACGGTATCGGCTTTATTTTTGGACCGCCTGTTGGAGCGTTTCTCAGCATCTTTGGTATCGGGGTACCGTTTGTCAGCGTCGGACTGCTTTCGATTCTCAATGGACTATTGGCGATGCGCTTTTTGCCGCGGGAAAGCAAGCTTGAGGAAGTGTCTTCTGAAGCTTTCCGCCCGGAAGCCAATAAAGGCAATGCATGGGTGGCTGGGGTAAAACGATTAGGCTTGCTCTTGAAAAACAAAATGATCGCGCCGCTGCTGTTCGGATCGTTTGTCATCGCATTGGCGGACGCAAGTATTTCCTCTACGCTCTCCTACTTCATCACAGGCCCACTTCAGTCGACGCAGACGATGGCGGGCTGGGCGTTCATGATGAATGCAGGTGTGAGTGCAATCGCGCAGGCAACCGTCTTTGCCCGTATCTTTACCCGCTACGGAGACATGATGACGATTGTGATTGGATTTTCCTTTGGGGCAGTCGGTTTCTTTCTCCTGGGGCTATCTCAGTTGCTTGTGTGGGCGTTTGGCGCGGTGGCACTCCTTTCCTTATGTCGCGGTCTTGCTTTTCCCTCGATTACGACGGGCATCTCTCTGCGAATCTCGGCGGCATTGCAGGGGAGCGGTTTTGGTTCCTACAACACGGTAGGCAGTTTGGGGCGCACACTAGGGCCGTTGATTGCCGGATGGTTGTTTTCGCTGCATGCGAGCAGTCCGTTTTTCTTCTCTGGAGGACTATTGCTCCTGACGGTCGGTGCCTTCCTGATCTGGACATACCGGGAGAAGAAAATGTCGGCGCATCAGCAATCAGGTACTGTTCAGAAAACAGTTTAGTGGGGGTGAGTGATCTTGAAATCCGAGCGTATAGCGGCGATTGTGGGAGTCGCTGAGTCTGATCTGGGCTTGGTGCCAGGTAAAAACGTGCTGCAATTG
Organism: Brevibacillus sp. NRS-1366; assembly: GCF_050467985.1. NCBI lineage: Bacteria > Bacillati > Bacillota > Bacilli > Caryophanales > Paenibacillaceae > Brevibacillus > Brevibacillus sp. NRS-1366. The sequence continues at coordinate 100,660 of NZ_JBITPN010000045.1, forward strand.
CAGGCGCAGGCGGCAAAAGCGGCGCTGGACGATGCCGGTTTTACAAAAGATGATGTGGATGCACTCTTTACGGCAGGGAACTGGGCATGGGCGCCCAATTTGATGCTGGGCGAGTACCTGGGCATCAAGCCCAAATTCACAGACGGGACCAATATTGGCGGGTCGTCGTTTGAGTCTCACGTAGGGCATGCATTAGCAGGTATTCGAGCAGGACTGTTTGATGTAGCGCTGATCACCTATGGAAGCACCCAACGCTCCAATCCTGCCCGAGGCGCTGCCGTTCCCTTTGCTCCACTTACCGAGCAGTATGAGCGTTCTTTTGGCTTGCCGATGACAGTTGGGGCATATGCGCTAGCTGCCATGCGGCACATGCATCAGTACAAGACGACATCGGAGCAGCTGGCAGAGATCGCCGTGGCTACGCGCAAGTGGGCGATGCGCAACGAAAAAGCGATGATGCGCGAGCCGATTAAGATCGAGGATGTCCTGAAATCCCGGATGATTGCAGAGCCTCTGCATCTTCTGGACTGCTGCCTGGTGACGGATGGAGGAGGAGCTGTGGTAGTGGCGTCTGCTCGGGCTGCGGCTCGCGCAAAGAAACGTCCGGTCTGGATTCTCGGACACGGGGAGACGCATACCCACAATTCCATTGCTAATATGCCTGATTTGACGATGACAGGAGCGCGTGAATCCGGTCGCCGCGCCTTTGAGATGGCGGGAGTAACGCATGATGAAATCGATGTGGCAGAAATTTACGATTCGTTTACCATCACGGTGCTGCTCACCTTGGAAGCGCTCGGCTTCTGCAAGCCAGGTGAGGGCGGGGCGTTTGTCAGCGGTCAGCGAACCGCACCAGGCGGAGCGTTTCCGATGAATACCAACGGCGGAGGGCTTTCCTATACCCATCCAGGCATGTACGGCATCTTCTTGCTGATCGAAGCGGCTCGTCAGCTCAGGGGTGAAGGTGGAGAGCGTCAGGTGCCAAATGCCAAGCTGGCTTTGGTAAACGGTACAGGCGGCGTCCTCTCATCCACATCAACCGTTATTCTGGGGAGGGATTAACATGGCGGGCCAAATTCCAAAGCCAGTGGTCGATAGCGATTCCAAACCATACTGGGATGGCTTGAACAACCACGAGCTATTGATCCAGCATTGCGATGATTGCAGCAAGCATATTTTTTATCCGCGGCTCTTATGTCCGCATTGCTTTTCCGATCAGATCTCATGGACACAGGCAAGCGGGCAGGGACAAATCTACAGCTATACCGTTGTTCATCGGGCGTTTGGTCCGTTTGCTGATCAGACTCCCTACGTAGTTGCGATCGTCGAGCTGGCAGAGGGCGTGCGGATGATGTCGCGGATCATTGGGAATCGGGAGGACATTGCCATTGGCAAACCGGTTACGGTCACCTTCGAGAAAGTGGACGATGACCTCACTCTGCCTTATTTCAAGCTAGTCTAGCTGCAGATCAGGTTGAATTGAACTGGAGGTGTGGGTATTGAGTGGAAATGCAAAAGTAGCCATATCCCCCGAACGTTTGCGGGCGTTTTTCCATCCACGGAATGTAGCGCTGATCGGGGCGACAGACAAATCGATGTGGTCCGTTTTTACCTATAAAAATCTGAAGATTATGAATTTTGGTGGTGAAATCTACTGCGTCAACCCAAATCGGGATGTCGTTCATGGGCAGAAAGCGTATCACTCCCTGCTGGAAATAGAAGATTCGATCGATTTGGCGTATGTCATGGTCCCTTCCAGTCACATCATGCAGGTGATGAAGGAAGCGGCAGAGAAAAAAATCCGCAATCTTGTCTTGCTGACGGCCGGTTTTAGTGAGCTTGGGGAAGCGGGACAAAAGCTGGAGCAGGAGCTGCTCGCCTTTGCCAAAGAGCATGATCAGCTGATTCTAGGGCCAAATGGCAACGGGTTTGTCAACGTCACCTCGAGCTTGACGCCGTATGGCTTGCCGATCACGCCGCCGCTCAAGGCAGGGCCGGTCGGGGTTGTCCTGCAGAGTGGGGCCCTGGCCAGCTCGATTATGACGCTGGCGCAGGTGCGCAACGTAGGGCTGAGCTTTCTCGTAGCGATGGGGAACGAAACGATGATTTCTGCGACGGATATCATCGATTACTTGATTGAGGATGAATCGACGAAGGTAATTGCTCTGTTCCTGGAGTCGATCCGACAGCCCGAAGAGTTTGCCCGGGTAGCCAAAAAAGCGCTGCAGTACGGCAAACCGATCGTGGCCCTCAAGATCGGACGCAGTGAAAAAAGCGCGCATACAGCGATGGCGCATACCGGTGCATTGGTCGGGGATGATGCGGTCAATGATGCAGCGTTCCGTCAGCTCGGCGCCATTCGCGTCAATTCACTGGAGGATCTGCTCACGACGGCAGGGCTTCTGGGGTACACCCCGCCGTTGTTTGGTCGAAGAATGGGCGTCGTCACACCATCTGGAGGAGCGTGCGATATCCTGTCAGACCGCTCAGCGGATGAGAAAATCGAGCTGCCTGAGTTCTCCCCTCAAACGGTGCAGGCACTCAAAGAGATCGTCCCCAGTTTTTCCACTGTGCACAATCCGCTTGATGTGACGGGGTATGTCGTAGTCGACCGAACCCTGATGCGACGGGCCTTGGCGGCAGTCTCCAAGGACCCTGAGCTTGATTTCATCATCTCATTGGTAGACCCGCCCAGGGTGGAGCCGGAGGACGTGGCCCCTGTCTACGAGCAGTACGAAGAGCTGTCCAAAATCGTCAATAACGCCGCGTGTCCGATCATCCTCGTGATGAACACCTCACTGGAGATGACGCCATTCGGGCAGAAGGTGGCAGACAAGTACGGCCTCCATTTCGTGGGAGGTATGGAGCATGGACTCACAGCGCTCGGCAAAGCGGTCTGGTGGAACGAGAAGTATCGGGCGAATAAAGCGTCTGCGGCAAAGAAAGCCCACCCTGTGGTTGAGCTGTCCATAGATGTAGCAGGCGGCGAATGGTCCGAGTACCAGGCGCGAAAGTTTTTGGAGGAGCATGGGGTACCTGTCGTTCCAGGCTTGCTCGCTACAAAGTTGGATGAAGCCATCGCAGCAGCCGAGCAGGTAGGCTACCCGGTTGCGATGAAAATCCAATCGGAGGATATCGCTCATAAAAGCGACATTGGCGGCGTGAAGCTGGGACTGGCTTCAGAGGCAGAGATAGCAGATGCCTATCAGGAGATTCTGGCGAATGTGCAAAAACGAGCGCCAGGCAGCCGGATCGAAGGCATGCTCGTCAGCCCGATGCGACCAGCGGGAACAGAGCTATTGGTGGGGATTGTCAATGACCCGCTGTGGGGCTTGGTATTGGCGGTAGGAATCGGCGGCGTCTTCGTCGAGGTGTTCAAGGACACCAGCCTGCGTGTGCTGCCGGTCGAGCACGATGAGATTCGGACGATGCTGGAAGAGCTACGCGGCCTTCCTTTGCTGAAAGGAACGCGTGGGAGAATCGCCGCCGATCTGGAGAAGGTAACGGATGCCATCTACAAAGTCAGCCAGCTTGCGTTCTCTGCAAAACAAAGCCTGCAGGAGCTGGAAATCAATCCGCTGTGGGTGCATGGCGGGCAAGTCGAGGCACTCGATGCCTTGATGAAGTGGAAACAAACGGATAGAGTCGTCTCCCAATAGCATTCCTTTTCGTGGCGTTCAGCCGGGTCTGAGGCAGGGTCTGCTGGACGCCATCACCTACAAAATGCAGCGCTTGTGACTCGGTGCGTTTCGCTTGAGTTTGCTCTTTTTCTTTGGTTATATAAGCGCTTTACCACTAAAGGAGGCGACGAAAAATGCCAAAAAGCACGGGATTACTGTCCCGGGAACTCACGGAATATCCAGTCGGAGGAAAAAGGATCTGGTTATTGTTTATCGCCATTCTGGCCAATTTTATCGCATCCTACGAGGCTCAGATCGCTCCGGTCCTGCCGCTCTTGTTAAATGATTTGGACATTACGCTTGCCCAGTACGGTGTCGTTTCCGCGATCTCCGTCATTGCCTCCGCCATCTCGGGACTGATCGTCGCACCTTTGTCAGACAAATACGGTCGAGTTCGCTTTCTGGTTCCCGGGTTGTTCCTCACCGCCGTTTGTGTTTATTGCATGGCTTTGGTCAGCTCGCTTTCCGAGCTTTTGCTCTTGCGCATTTTGCTCGCATTCGTCGATGGTCTGGCTCTAGGAACGACAGCTGGCCTGGTGCGTGACTTCTCGCCGCGGCTGGGGCGGGCGCTTGCATTTGGTTTTTGGACGTTTGGTCCAGTTGGCTCCAACTTTTTTGCCGCCGCGATGGCAGGGTGGACTTTGCCGATCTATCAGACGTGGCAGTCGCAGTTTATCATTGGCGGAACGATAGCAGCGGTTTCTGCGATCGTCATCATGTTTAATATCCGAGACCTTTCTCCGAAGCTTCGTTCCCATGTCATTGAAAATGAGGTCGATCTAAACAAGAAAGCAGCCGAGGACAAGAAGGCCGTAGTCAAACCGAAAATGCGCGATATTTTGGGGATTCCCCACATCTGGATGCTCAGCATCGGTATTTCCTTCTTTTTGCTCACCTATTTGACGATCGCATCGTTCGGTCCGAAAATGCTGGTAGATGCATTCGGCTATGAACCGCACGCGGCAGCATCCATCGCCAAGTATTTCTGGCTGTTCAACCTGCTGACACTGCTTATCGCCGGTTGGATCTCTGACCGTTTGCAGCTGCGTAAAATTGTATCGCTCACTGGAACAATCTTGTTTGGACTCTATATGCTGTTCTTCCTCACACTGTTCGGCAAGGAGGTATCAGATGGAGCCATGATCATCTACACCTCCATTCTGGGCGGTCTGATCGGTATCGCCTATGGTCCCTGGTGTGCCCTGTTCTCTGAGAATGCGGAGGATGTCAACCCTTCTCTGCAATCTTCTGCGTGGGCTGTGTTTGGGCTGGTATCCAAAGTGATGGGGATCTTAAATACCCTGATTGCTCCGCTGGTGGTAGCCGCTTTCGGCTGGGATTCCTGGCTGTGGATTGCGTTGGGAGTCGGGGTCATTATTTACATCCCGTGTCTCTTTACAGGAAAGGGTCCGTGGCTGCGCAGGAAAGTCGAACATAAACCGATCGCGACCGTCCAGTAATTTGCGCGAAAGCCATCAGTCGTCTCATGCAAATCAAAGAACCGAAGCGCCAGAACGGTTGTTATCGTCGAGTATTTTGAAGACGAACAAAATATCATTTCAGTGCTGTGCTGGGTAGCGCGAGGCTTGCCTGTCTGATTATCCATACGGAAGGAGCGTACGGATTACGCAATGTATCGGTATATGAAGTCGGTCTAGGAAGAAGTGGTGACACAAAATGAGCAGGCCCTCTATGCAAGGGAGCCTGCTTTTCATTCTTCATTCACGGGTTTAACCCGAATAATTTCATTATTTTCCGATTTATCCATTGCAATTACGGAGAGCTCTTTCAATGACGTTTTGGATGAAATCGAGTCAGAGAATGCATTTTTCGATAAAGAAAGTGGAACAAGCTTTTTTTCCAGAACATAACTTGCTGCTTTTACGGTTTTGCTATAGGAGAAGGAAGATTTACTTACTTTCGCCGTAGCATTTTTTATTCCCGGAGCATTCAGCTTCACGGAGCTTACACTCGAATCAACTTTCCCTTTCACGGTTACCTTGATGGAGTCCTTTGAGAAAACAGCACTAGCTGTAAGAATGACTTCCAGTATCAGTTATGATGACTTTTCCCCATTGGTTGCTAAAGCAAAAAGGTTGGGGGCCTTTAGGGATGTTATATCCACTTACAGTAACTGTATAGGTTCCTTTTTGGGGTTTTTCGATAAATACTTGTTCTACGTTGTTGAGATTGTCATTTCCACGGCGTCCAAATCCCATGCGTGCAAGATTTTCCTGTAGATCATCTGCTCCTGAAATGATGAGTGCTTTTAAAAGAGCCCGCTTGGATTCTTCGTTTCGTTTTCTTGTAGATGTTTTCGGATTTGAGCAACTCTGTAAAATATTTTACCCATGCCCTTCTTTCAGCTATGGTAAGATCGTGAAAAATTCAAATATTACCAAATATTAAAACATCTCGTCGGATAAGCAGTGAAAAAGGACTGATCCCATGTCGATCCAATGGCAGCAAGTAAAAGCCGAAGCAGCCGGCTATTTGCAAAAGCTGATTCAAATCAATACGACGAATCCTCCAGGAAATGAGTTGGCGGCAGCGCGCTATCTGGCAGAGCTTGCCCGGGAAAACGGCCTAGATGCCCACATTCAAGAAACCGCAGACGGGAGGGGCAATCTTCTGATCTCCTTTCAGCAACGGGCAGCCCAAGCGATGACAGACCCCAGTCGCAGCTCTCTGCTTTTGCTCTCTCATCTCGACGTAGTCGGTGCAGATGAGAAGGATTGGGATATTGCCCCTTTTTCCGGTGAGATTGTCGATGATGTCCTGTGGGGACGCGGAACAATTGACACCAAGCAGTTAACGATTATGGAGCTGATGGCGCTCATTCTCCTAAAAAGGGATAACCGTACATTCGCAAATGACATTTTGCTGGTAGCCACAGCGGATGAAGAGAGCGGAAGCACATATGGCCTGCTGAAGCTGCTGGAAGAGCAGGGTGAAATCTTTCGTGACAAGCACGTAATTAGTGAAGGGGGCGGTTTCCCCATCCTTGTAAACGAAGTTCCCCACTACCTCTGCGAAACGGGCCAGAAGGGAATTTGCCAGATTTTCTTTCATGTGGAAAACAGTCAGTCGACACCCTATTACGTGGACAATCGCCCCATGCATGCGGCGGCCCAGCTCGTTCAACGAATTACTGAGGCTCGTTGGGGGAATTCACCGCCAAAAACAACGCAATACCTCGTAGATGAACTATTGAGAAGCTGTCAGTTGGATGAGGCGAAGACTGCTTCGATGGAGGAGAAATTGCACCTCCTTAAGCCGTACGTCAGCCCGTTCATGACAAACGTATTGCGTGCGATGACAGAAAATACGATGGCGCCAACGATATGGAAGGGTGGCAGGCTTGCGAGACAGCCCCTAGGTGAAGCAGTCATCCATGTAGACTGCCGTCTGTTGCCTGGTGTTACGAGGGAACAAGTCGAAGAAAAGCTCTCGCAATTGGTGCAAGACCTGCCTGTTTCCTGGCAAATCGAGAGCTTCACCCAAGGCTACGAATCCGATTTCGAAAGTCCGTTGTTTGCTATTTTTGACCAACGGATACGATCCGAGATTGCGGGAAGCAAAGTAGTGCCATTTATCGCCACCGGCAGTAGTGATGGTCGCCATCTGCTTCCATATCAATCGCGCGTGTTTGGTTTTTCTCCCATGCTGCCTGATGTCACATTTGAAAAGGTGCTTCCGATGGTGCACGGGATCAATGAACGTATCCCGCTGGACTCACTTGTGTTTGGAATCAAGATATTATACGAATCAATCGGCCAGTTCATGGCGAGAGGAGAGTAATCAGATGGTGCAGGAACAATATCGGATTGCGAAAGAAAAGCTCGATCATGCCGCAACTCTCCTGGAAAAGGCGGGAGTAGATTCCTGGCTGGTGTTGACTAGAGAGGGGTCGGACCCAAGCATGCCGTTGCTGTTTGGTATCCGCTCGTTTCACACGGCAGCTATTTTTATCAATCGAAATGGACGGCATAAAGTCATCTCGACCGTAAGCGATAAAGGAAACTATGAGGGAACCGGGCTGTTTGCCGAAGTGATTCCTTATTACTCCAGTCTAGATGGGGTATTTATTCAGGAGTTGGAGAAGCTCGCTCCGCAAAAGCTGGCCCTCAATATTTCCAGTCACGATCATTTATGCGACGGATTGACACTCGGGTTGTACTTGTGGCTGGAAGAGTTGCTGGGCAAGGAACGTTTGCAAGCGATTGAGGTATCGAGTGAAGAGATCTTAAAAGAGCTGCGCAGCGTAAAGTCTCCTGCCGAGATTGCGTGCATTCAACAAGCGATAGACTACACGATCGAAATTTACGAGGAAGTATTTTCCCAGATTGTTTGCGGCATGACGGAAATCGAGATTGGGGAGCTGTTCGTGCAGGGAATGAAAAAGCGCGGCCTTTCCAATGGCTTGGGACATCCGCATGATCCGCCACTGGTTTGCACGGTACGAAATGGTCTGGCCCATCGGAAGCCGGGAGATCACAAGACGATTCCAGGCGATATCGTCATCATCGATTTTTCACTCAAGTACAAAGAATACGTCTCGGACATTGCCCGAACGGTATACTTACTGCAGCCGGGGGAAACAGAGGCGCCCGAGGAGATCAGACGCGCATTCCAGACGGCGATTGAAGCGATCACTACGGCGATTGATTTCATCCGACCGGGCGTGAAGGGCTACGAGGTGGACACGAAAGCCCGTCAAGTGATTGAAGCAGCGGGCTACCCGACGATTCGCCATTCCACAGGACATCAGGTAGGCAGGGAAACGCATGATGGAGGAACGACGCTGGGGCCGCGCCGCACACCGCCTAGACCGGCAGTTGAAGGGATCGTGCAGGCGGGGGAGATTTACGCCATCGAACCAACTGTCATCCAAGACGATGGATTGCCCTGCATCCTTGTAGAAGAGAATGTCCTCATTACCGATCAGGGAGCAAAAATTTTAAGTAAAAGACAGGTGGAGCTTGTCACAATCGCTTGTGAATCATAGGAGGAAATCATGTCTTCGATCGAGTGGACGAACGGTCTGGAAGAGGAAGTGGTGACACGCTTCAAAGAGCTGATCAGGATCAATACGTCGGCTCCCTCGGGAAATGAGACAGAAGCGGCGCTTTATCTCGCAGAGGTGCTGGCATCTGAGGGGATCGAGAGTACGATCGTCGAGAGCGAGCCGGGACGTGGGAATCTTCTCGCCAAGATAAAAGGAGGTCAAGAACCCCCGATCCTTTTGATATCTCACCTGGATGTGGTAGCAGCTGGCGAGGAACAATGGATTCATCCGCCTTTTTCCGCTGTAGAAGAAGATGGCTGGATTTTCGGGAGAGGCGCCCTGGATACCAAAAATCTCGTCGTCATGGAGCTGATGGCCCTCATCCTGCTGAAGCGAGCGGCCGTGGAAAGCAACAGGGATGTGAATTTCATTGCCACAGCTGATGAGGAGCAAGGCAGCAGGTTGGGGATGAAATACCTCATTCAGCACTATCCACAGTGGTTTCCAAAAGGATGGGTGATCAATGAAGGCGGCGGCTTCTACTTATCCGCTGGAGGTAGGGACTACATGCTCTACACGGCTGGTGAGAAGGGCGTATGCAGAGCCACATTGTTTGCTGCAGGGCAAGGTGGTCATGCTTCTTGCCCGCCTGAGGAGCAGGCCATCCAAAAGCTTGCGAAGGCAATTGCGTACATCACAGCTTATACCTTCCCGGAAGAGGTCGTCGGAGTGGGCAAGCACTTTTTCGATAAGGTGTGCAAAGGCAAAGCGACGGAGGCTCCAACTGATAGCCTGACGGTTGCGGATGCTGCAGACACTGCGGACGTTATGGACGCAACTCTGCAAAATTTGCGTCAGTATGTCCTGAAAAACAGTGTCGCTGTAAATAGCGTGCAGGTCGGGGAACGGATTAATGTCATCGCTTACAAAGCTCAGGCACAGCTCGAATTTCGGCTTTTGCCGCATGTTAAGCAAGCGTACGTGGAGGAACTGCTGCAAAAGTGGTGCGGGGAATTTGGACTCCGTTATCAGATCGACAGCTTCGAAGGGGGCTTTGAGAGCCGACTTGACGACTCGGTTGTCATGAACCAATTTGAACACTTTTTGCGCCAGCATGATCCGCAAGTCACACTGCTCCCGATTCTTGCCCTAGGCAGAACGGACGGACGCTTTCTAGGAACACAAGGATCTGACGTATATGGTTTTTCTCCGCTACTAAAAGAGTTGCCCTTTGCTGATGTCCTGCAAAAAGTACATAACCCGAACGAAGCGATCACAGTCAGCTCCCTATTGTTTGGTACCCAGATGATTGCCGAAACATTACGACAAATCTGTTTGGAATCGTGAGGTGGAATGGTAGATGGAATATGTCATCAATCAACAAAAAATGGAGCAAGCCGTGCAGTATTTACAGGACAGTGATATCGACATGTGGCTGATCTTGACCAGTGAGGGAAGCGATCCTTGCCTGCCGTTGATTACAGGAGTGAAATCAGTGGGGCCAGCCGCGTTTATCATTTGCAAGGACGGCCAAAAGTACGCCATGTGCAGCAGCATAGACGCACAGGATATCGAGGAATCAAACTTGTTTGATCAGGTGCTGAAATATCCCACGGAATTAAGTCAAACCTTGCAAGCGTTTGTGGCAGAACAACAGCCGAAAACGATCGCACTGAATTACTCGCGCAAGGAAAACCTGGCTGATGGGTTGACGACGGGCCGCTATCGCTGGCTCTGCGATGTATTGAAGGACTGCTTCACAGGTGATCTTGTCTCAGCGGAATCCTTTTTGGAAAAATTGCGAAGCATCAAGACGGCGCTAGAGGTAGAAAGAATCAAGCAAGCAATTGTCATTACGCAGGAAATTTACGAAGAGATTTTTGCGCAATTGCAGGTAGGCATGTCAGAAATCGAAATCGGGCAGTTGTTTGTCCGGGCCATGGAGAAGCGAGAGGTAGTTAACGGGGTAGACCGCACGCTTTCCATGCCGATCGTGATGAAAGAGCGCATCGCTCATCGCCCTCCAGGTGAAGCCATTGTAGCTTCAGGGGATCTGCTGATCATGGATTTCGCCGTTGATTATAAGGGTTATGTCTCCGATATTGCCCGAACCGTGTACTTCCTCAAACCGGGTGAAACCAAAGCACCAGCACATATCCAAGCAGCCTTCGATGCAGCACATGCGGCAATCACGGCGGCTGGAAAAGCTTTGAAGCCCGGGGTTCAAGGTTACGAGGTAGATTTGGTCGCCCGCAACCTGCTGCTGGAGAGAGGGATGCCGGAAATTACGCATGCCACTGGACATCAAATCGGCAGGGACGTTCATGATGGGGGTACGTTACTTGGTCCGCGATGGGAGCGGTATGGCCATGCACCATATGGAGTGGTGGAGGCAGGCATGGTGTTTACGTTGGAACCAACCATTTTGCCGGAGGACGGACCGACTTTTATCGTCGAGGAAAATGTCCTCGTTACAGAAACAGGTATCGAATACCTCAGTGTACGACAGGACGAACTCATTCTCATTCAATCATAATTGGTAGAAATGCCAATAAGGCGGTGATACAACATGGGAAGCTATATTTTTCGTCGGCTCTTGCAAGCTGTTCCCATCATAATCGGAATTACGTTACTTACCTTTTTCATTATGCAGCTGGCGCCCGGGAATCCGATGCAAACGATGATCAATCCAAAAATCCCGCTGAGCGAGATGCAAAAAGTGCAAGAGGAGCTCGGCTTCAACAAGCCGGTCGTCTATCAGTACTTCAATTGGCTGAAAGAAATTTTGCAGGGAAATCTCGGTTATACGATCAAAACAGGTCAACCCGTTACGCAATTGATTATCGAACGATTGCCAGCGACATTGCTGCTTACGTGTACGGCCTTTTTGCTCAGCTTTGTCATCGGGATTCCACTAGGTGTTTATTCCGCGTTATACCGCAACAAAACGCCTGATTATATGTTAACGGTAGTCTCCCTGGTGGGTATTTCCATCCCGTCGTTTTTCTTTGGATTGGGACTGATTTTTCTCTTTGCCCTAAAGCTCGGATGGTTTCCTACCTCGGGGATGAAAACAATCGGGAAAGACTTCAGCGGTATAGCCTTGTTCATCGACTATGCCAAACATATCATTTTACCGGCCGCGGTATTGGCGCTGCCTACAGTTGCGGTTGTCATGCGATTTACGCGATCCAGCCTTCTGGAGGTCTTCTCGTTGGATTTTATCCGGACGGCACATGCCAAAGGTCTCAATAAGCGAGTGGTTATTTTTAAACATGCCCTGCGCAATGCATTAATTCCTGTTATCACGATTTTTGGGCTTTCCATTCCGTTTCTGTTTGGTGGTGCTTATATCACAGAACACATTTTTAACTGGCCAGGAATGGGGAGTCTCGGGATCTCCGCGATTGTGGGCCGTGAATATCCGGTGATCATGGCATTGAATCTGTTTACCTCGATTCTGGTGCTTGTAGGCAACTTGATCGCAGATATTTCCTATGCATGGGCTGATCCGCGGATTCGCTATTCGTAAGGGGAGATGAAAATGAGCCAAAATGCAGAACTCGCAAGCAATACCTCCGTAAATGGACCCATCTCTTACCTGAAAAAAGACAGTATCGTCGCAGAAGCCTGGAAACGATTCAAAAAGAACAAATTGGCGATGATCGGGGCCGTTATCCTCTGTGTGCTCGTCATGGCTGCCGTGCTGGCACCGCTCTTTGCACCGCATGATCCGTATTCATCGGTAAAAAATGAGGCAGGCATGCTGAATGTGTTGGCAAAGCCGTCCAGCGAGCATTGGCTAGGAACAGACAGTCTGGGACGGGATATTTTCAGCAGGCTGATCTACGGAGGCCGAATTTCACTCAGCGTCGCTTTGGTTGCTGTTGCTATCTCAACCTGTATCGGTGTTGTACTCGGCTTGCTCGCTGGGTATTACGGAAAATGGGTGGATACGATCATCATGCGCATTACCGATATCGTCATCTGTTTTCCAGTTCTCTTCCTCGTGATCTCCGTTTCTACCATGCTGGAGCCGAATATTTACAACGTCATGATCATCATTGGGTTGGTTGGCTGGACGACGATGACTCGTTTGGTGCGGGGAGAGGTGCTTCGCATCAGGGAGATGGAGTATGTGGAAGCGGTCCGGGCACTGGGACAAAACAACCTGGTCATCGTGTTTAAGCACATTCTGCCGAACATTATGGCACCGATTACAGTTCAGGCTACATTGCAAACAGCGGAAGCAATTCTTACAGAATCAGCCTTGAGCTTTCTCGGTGTTGGAGTGCAGCAGCCGATCCCTAGCTGGGGAAATATGCTGCAGGATGCCACCTCAATTATGGTGCTTCAATTCAAGCCGTGGATTTGGGCTCCTCCGGGAATTGCCATTCTCTTGACGATCCTCTCCATCAATCTGGTTGGAGATGGCATGCGTGATGCACTTGATCCAAAGACAAAAAACTAGGGGGTAACACAGGTGAAAAAAGGATCTTTTCTTGCACTCTTGCTTGCGGCTGTTCTCTCAATCACAGCGGGCTGTGCTTCTACAGCCAGCCCGCAGCCACAAGCTCCAGCCGATTCCGGTGAAGCAGCAGCGCCCAAAGAAGGCGGCAGCCTCACCATCGCTTCTGAAAGTGAGCCCGGCAATCTCAATCCGCATATATGGCCGACTTCATCGGATACGTTTGTGACGCACATGATTTTTGATTCCCTGGTCATTCCCGACAAGGAGTTGAAAATGGTCGGCAGCTTGGCAGAAAAATGGGATGTTTCCGAAGACGGGAAAACATATACCTTTCATCTTCAAAAGAATGTGAAGTGGCACGATGGAACACCGTTTACCGCAAAAGACGTTGCCTTTACCTTTGCTTCGCTCGCCAAGCCGGAATACGATGCTGGTGGTTACTGGCGAGTATCTCCTGTAGTCGGAGCAGAAGAAGTGCATGCAGGCAAAGCACAAGACGTGAGTGGAATCAAGGTGATTGACGACAACACGATCTCGTTTACGACGACCGATAAATTCGCACCGTTCATCTCAGGGCTGTTTATCGGAATTGTTCCCGAGCATATCTTGAAAGACGTGTCGCCAAAAGAATGGGCGAAACATGCCTTTAATCGAAATCCTGTAGGAACGGGCTCATTCCAGTTCGTCAAATGGGAATCAGGACAGTACATCGAGCTAAAAGCAAATAAAGAGTACTTCAAGGGAGCGCCCAAGCTGGACAAGATCGTGGCACGCTTTGGAGATACAAACACAATGCTGGCTGCCTTCATTAATAAAGAGGTCGATCTCGCTCCCGTGCCGATTGCCGAAATTCCTTCTGTACAATCACTCGACTACGCGGATTTGAAGCTCTCCAATGACCTGACCATGTACTACGTCGGATTCAATGCACTCAACGAGCATTTCCAAGACAAAAAAGTGCGCCAGGCACTGGCTTATGGAGTTGATAAACAGTCGATTGTGGGTTCGATTCTGGGTGAATATGGGAAAGTCTCGTTCGATGTCTTTCCTTCCAACCATTGGTCGCATAATCCAAACGTATCGCAGTATGCGTATGATCCAGCAAAAGCGGAGGCGCTGCTGCAGGAAGCGGGATATGCGAAAAACGGAAAAGGCATCTATGAAAAAAACGGCAAGGAACTGACGTTTACACTGGAAGTGCCGACTGGGAAAACCGAACGTGAAAAAACGGCTGCTCTCTTAAAGCAAAACTTTGAAAAGATCGGCGTCAAAATGGAGCTGCGCGCCCTCGATTTCCCTACACTGGTCACCAAGCTGTTGCCGAAAAATACGGACGGTACGCAGCGAAAAGTAACAGCAGCCGATTACCATGCGTACATTCTCGGCTTTGGTGTGGAAGCAGACCCGGATGAATATCGCAGCTACTTTGGCAGCAAATACATGCCGCCGAACGGATACAATTTCGTCAGCTATTCCGATCCGCAGGTGGATCAGCTACTGGAACAGCAAGTGGCCGAGGTCGATCTGGAAAAACGGAAAAATCTCATTTGGGAAGTGGGCAAGAAGCTGGCAGAGGACGAAATCTGGATTCCGCTGTACGAACAACAATCGCCATATGTAGCGAACAAGCGGCTGGGGGGATTTGATCCTGATTTCCGCGGTCCTACGTTTAACGCGAAGGATTGGTCGGTGAGCCAATAATGGGCAAGAACAGACTGGAACAAATACGCAAAGCCATCAGGGAAAAAGGCGTTGACGCTTTTTTCATCCAAGCGTCAAACAACGTCAAGTACTTCTCAGGCTTTACCGGCAGTAGTGGATACCTCTTGATTACATCGACAAAAGCGGTCCTCATTACCGATCAGCGCTACACCGAACAAGCGAAGCAGGAAGCGGCGAGTTGGACGATTTTTATACACGGGTTGGACCCATTTGCAACGATTGCCGAGGCGGTCAGCCAGCTGGGGATTTCCAGTATCGCCTATGAGTCCAAGGAAATGACGGACTTTCAGATTACAGCGCTTCGCCGGGAAATCAGCGCGGCCCAGTGGGTCCCTTGTGTAGATGTGTGCATTCAGCTTCGTGCGGTGAAAGATGACGAAGAGGTGGCATACATTCAAACTGCGCTGAAAATTGCCGAGAACGCGTTGGATGAAGTTTGTAACTTTATCCGTCCTGGTGTGAGCGAGCGTGATCTTGCGGTCGAACTGGAAATCCTCATGCGAAGGCTCGGCAGCGAGGCTCCGGCATTCGATACGATTGTTGCAGCTGGCACCAATTCTGCACTACCCCATGCGAAACCGACGGAGAGAACGATTCAGCATAATGACCTTATCGTGATTGACTTCGGCGCTACGTGGAAGGGATACCGGTCGGATATTACGCGAACCGTTATCGTTGGCGAATTAAAGCCCGAGCAGCAAAATCTGTTTGATAGTGTACATCGCGCGCTGGAGCTGTCTGTGGCAGGTATCAAGCCAGCGGCAACGTGTCATGAGCTGGATAAGCTGGCGCGTGACGTGTTTACCCTGGCAGATCTCGAAGCGTACAGCTTGCGGGGATTGGGACATGGCGTTGGCTTGGATATACACGAATATCCCCGTGTAGTGATGAATAACCCAGCGCAGATTGAGCCGGGTATGTTGTTCACAGTCGAGCCGGGTTTATATGTACCAAACGTCGGTGGAGTCAGGATTGAAGACATGGTCCTGGTGACAGAACAAGGATGTCAGGTGCTGACACAAACACCACGAGTGATCAGGCTGTAGGAAGCAGGTGGTACTATGAGTGAAAATTTACTGGAGATTAAACAGCTCTGTACCGGTTTTTACACGGAGGATGGATTTCTCCCAGCACTTGATAAGGTCAGTCTTATGTTGAAAAAAGGGGAGACCTTGGGCGTTGTAGGCGAGTCAGGCAGTGGCAAGAGCTTGACTTCGCTGGCGATCATCAACCTGATCCCCTCCCCTGGAAAATCTGTGAGCGGTGAGATTTTATTCAAGGGCAAAAATCTGCTGGAGCTGCGTGAAGAAGAGATTCGCGCCATCCGGGGCAATGAGATTTCAATGATCTTTCAGGAGCCGATGACTTCGTTGAACCCCGTTTATTCCGTAGGCGAGCAAATTATGGAGGTGCTTCGCCTCCACCAGCAATTGGATAAAAAAGCGGCGCGGGAGAAAACGATCGACATGCTACGGCTAGTAGGAATCCCTTCCCCTGAGAAAAGAGTGAACGATTACCCGCATCAGCTTTCCGGGGGGATGAGACAGAGGGTCATGATTGCCATGGCTCTCTCCTGCCAGCCTGATCTACTGATCGCAGATGAACCAACGACTGCGCTGGATGTGACGACTCAGGCCCAAATTCTCGATCTGATGCGTGATTTAAAGGATCGTTTGCAAACCTCCATACTTCTGATTACGCACGATCTGGGTGTGGTTGCCGAAGCAGCCGATCATGTAGCAGTCATGTACGCTGGAAAAGTGGTGGAATATGCAGAGGTCAGACGCTTTTTCCGCCAGCCGCTTCATCCGTACTCCCAGGGACTGATGAATTCTATCCCTACACTGGAACAGACCCGCGAGCGCTTGCAAGCAATCAGAGGTGTCGTACCTACCTTGCGTGAAATGCCAAAGGGGTGTCGCTTTTGTACCAGATGCGATGAAAAGCAGAATCTCTGTGAAATAGAAGAGCCGCCGCTGATCGAATATGAGGGGAGTCAGGTCAGTTGCTGGAAGTACACAGAGCGGTGGGAATCGTCACAGACGTAAGGAGAGGACCAAGCGATGCAGAAAGAAAACATACTCGAAGTGAAAAATCTCGTCAAATGGTTCCCCATGAAAAAAGGGCTCTTTTCCAAGACGAATAGTTATTTGAAAGCGGTGGATAACGTCAGTTTTTCCATTCCACGTGGGGAAGTGTTGGGACTTGTCGGTGAGTCCGGTTGCGGGAAATCGACGACAGGCCGGGCAATCCTGCGCTTAATTGAAGCGACAAAAGGCGAGGTCATGCTGGATGGACAGGATTTATATCGTCTGAATAAAAAAGCGCTCAAAGAAAAGCGAAAAGACATGCAAATCGTTTTTCAGGACCCTTATGCCTCGCTCAATCCCCGCCTGACAATTCGCAGCATCATTGGAGAAGCGATCAAGCTGCATCAGGTAGTCGGTGAGAATGAGCGAGAAGCGTTCATGGAGGATTTGCTCTATGAGGTAGGATTGGGGAAGCATTTTCTGGATCATTTTCCGCACCAGTTTTCGGGTGGTCAACGTCAACGGATCGGGATTGCTAGGGCACTTGCTGTCAGACCCAAGCTAGTGGTCATGGATGAAGCGGTATCAGCTCTTGATGTTTCTGTACAGGCACAGGTGCTCAATCTGTTTCAGGATTTGCAGCAAAAATACGGCCTTACTTATTTGTTTATTACACACAATTTGAGTGTGGTAAAGCATATTTCCAATCGGATCGCGGTGATGTACTTAGGCCAGATTGTGGAGATAGCAGACAAAGACGATTTTTTCCAAAATCCACAGCATCCGTATACACGAGCCTTAATCAGTGCGATCCCGTCCTCCAATCCGGAATTCAAGCGGGAGAGAATTCTGTTAAAAGGAGATTTGACCAGCCCTGTCGATCCGCCAGCGGGTTGCCGATTTTTTTCCAGATGTCCCGAAGCAGAGGCTATCTGCAAAGAAATCCAGCCAGTTCAGAAGGAGATCGGGAATCAGCATTACGTAGCTTGTCATTTTAGATAATACCGTAGGAGAGGGAGGCATCATCTTGAGAGAAAACGCGGAAATCGTCATTGTCGGCGCGGGGGTAATTGGCTGCTCCATCGCCTATTTTCTAGCAAAGAAAGGCTATTCGGATATCGTGGTGATTGATAAGGGAGGGATCTCCTCAGGAATAACGGGTATTTGTCCCGGTGGTGTCAGGCAGCAATGGGGGACGGAAATCAACTGCCTGATGTCGAAGGCAGCCACTCAATTTTATGGGCGGATTAACGACGAGCTGGAGCCGGAATATGAAATCATGTTCCGTCAGGTAGGCTATTTGTACTTGTTCCATAGTGAACAGGCAGCCCAAAACTATCAACCGAGTATTCACCTGCAAAACAGTTTGGGTATCCCGACCAAGATGATCAGTCCGGAGGAAGTCAGAGAAATTGTTCCGGGCGTGAATACAGACACATTTTTGTCTGCTTCATTCTGTCCAACCGATGGATTTGCCGACGATGCTTATCATGTGACCAACAGCTTTGCAGCAGCAGCCAAACGACTCGGGGTCCGTTTTATTCTGGATGAGGTTCCGCAAGTTCTCGTGGAAAAAGATCAGGTAGTGGGCGTACAAACGGGGCGGGGAAGAATCGATTGCAGAGTGGTCGTCAATGCAGCCGGACTCGGATCAAAAGAACTGGCTGCAACGATTGGAGTGGAGATCCCGATTGAGCCAGAGGTTCGCCGGATTTTGTATACCAATCGGATAGAGGAGCGCCTTTTAGAACCGCTGCTAATATCATTTGAAAGAGGTTTCGCGGCGAAGCAACTGACGGACGGCACGATCTATCTGAGCTATTTAGGGAATGACATGAAGCCGCCATACCATAGCTTTGACTACCAGATGAAGGCAGCAGAAATCGGCATGGAGCTGTTTCCTCCCCTGGCACAAGTAGAGTTCCGGACCCATGTGGACGGCACCTACGACAGTACACCTGACCATCAGGCGATTCTGGGCAGCGTGGATGAAGTAACGGGATACTATCAGGCGATTGGAATGAGTGGGCATGGCTTTATGATGGCACCTGCGATCGGAGAAACCATAGCAGATACGATCATTGGAAATACACCCACTATCGATATCACACCGCTTCATCTGAACCGTTTTCGCCAAAATGCGTTGATTCCAGAACCGAGGGTGGTCTAATGGAAGGAAGAGAAAATATGCCAAATCAGATTAAACTATCGTTTCCAGAACATCAGGTTGAGATATGGGCAGATTTGTTAACGGAAAAAGCGCCGATTACGTGCAAGGCGATTTGGGAGATACTCGAATCTCCTTTGCAAATTTTTTGCAAGCACGCGATGTACACGGGAAAGGAGCTGTCCATCCAATTGCCGCAGGAGCGCTGCGTTGCAACGCCGCTGCATGAAATTGTTCCGGAAAATCAAACGTGCTTTCCTGCGGTAGGCGATCTCTTGTTTACCTTCATGCCGCCATTTGCCTGGAACGGTATCCCGCAGGCGATCTATGATCTGGGGTGCTTTTACGGTCAAGATTGCCGAACCTTTTTCCCTATGGGCTGGGTGCCAGGAAACCGATTTGCGGTCATTAGGCCAAGCGACCTTGAGGCTTTTGCCTACATGGGTGCCAAGGCGATACAGGAAGGTCAGCAAACGATCATGCTTCAGCGTGCTTACTGAGCTTCCATGTTTCATCTTGAACGAGTGCTTCCAGGCGACGCAGGTCCGTTATCACATAATACTTGTCTTGTTTAACAAGGATGTGGTGTCGTTCCAGCCATTTGAGCGTGTTGATCACAGTTATCCGCGTCGTGCCCACGAGATTAGCCACCTCTTGATGCGTAAAGGTAGTGGTAATCTTGATCTGGTCATGTTCAAGGGGAGAGCCGTAATTGAGCGCCAGTTGAATTAAGGTGGCACAAATGCGATGCGGTGCTTTGCTGTAGCTGAGCTGTAAGGATTGGGCGCACAGTAAGCGGTATTTACGACTCTCAAAATGGAGCAACTGCTCTACTAGATGAAAGTTTTCCTTTAGTAATTCTCTGAACGCTCTGATGCTTGTCTTGTAGAGGAGCGTTTTAGAAACCGTAATAGCGCTCGTAGTATGGGGCAGATTACTTAAGGCGTCGTATTCTCCAATCAAGCCGTTTTTTCCGATAAAGGCCAAAGCCTTTTCTTCACCGGATGGCGTGCTGGCATAGAGGCATACTCTGCCACTTGCAATCAAATACAGGGAATCGGCTATGTCGTCCTGCTCGAAGATCATGGTGTCCTTTTTACATTCCATCGGGGTTCCGACTTTTTTCAAAAGATCCCATTGGTTTGGCAAGTTTTCCAGCCATGGGGTCGCTTGATATACTTCTCTGATGGATTCTAACAATGTATCCACCTCTGCTGTTAGAAAATTATGAAAGAATGGTTGCTAGAAAGGATTATATCATAGCCTTGGTTGAACAGGGGAAATAGCTTTAGGAAAGGGGGGGGGGAGTCACCCTCTCCTACTCGATTTTGAAAGATCTTGCATATACGACAAAAAAACAGAAAATTCCGCGTAATAATGGTATAATAGGAATAAGACAGGTCAACATCATAATAGCGAACAAGGCCCTCCATCCACTTGCGATTGATCTAAGACATCTTTGGCGGTATGTGTGATACGAGGGCCTTTTTGGCATCCTGTCTGAATATTGATCTGCCAAGGAGGGAAGAACGATGAGCATTTTGGACAAGCTGACAACCTACCGGGCTGAAAAGAAACAGCTTCAATGGGAAGGAACGTTTTTGGACTATCTCCACCTCGTCAAACAACGGCCGATGATTGCCCAGCACGCTCACGCTCGCATTTTCAACATGATCCAGTCAGCAGGCAGTGAAAAATTAGGTGACATGTCAAGCTATCCATTTTTTGATAAAGAGTTGTTTGGATTGGAAGAAGCGGTTCAAAAACTGGTCGAGGAGTACTTTCAACCAGCAGCCAAGCGGCTGGATGTCCGGAAACGGTTGCTTCTGCTGATGGGGCCTGTCAGCGGTGGGAAATCGACGATTGTAACCATGTTGAAAAAGGGCCTTGAGGCGTACTCGCGCACTGACGAAGGTGCAGTCTACGCGATCAAAGGCTGCCCGATGCATGAAGAACCGCTTCACCTGATTCCAGAGTCCTTGCGTGAAGAGTTTGTCGCTGAGTATCGTGTGCATGTCGAAGGCACACTGTGCCCCGTCTGCCGCTTCCGCCTAGAGCAAGAATTTGACGGCGACATTGAACGCGTCCCTGTTGTCAGGGTACTGCTCTCTGAACAGAATCGAATCGGAATTGGCACATTCGCCCCGTCTGACCCAAAGTCACAGGATATTGCCGATCTCACGGGCAGCATGGATTTCTCGACTATTGGGGAATACGGTTCTGAATCAGATCCGAGAGCGTACCGTTTTGACGGGGAATTGAACAAAGCCAACCGGGGCCTAATGGAATTTCAAGAAATGCTCAAGTGCGATGAGAAATTTTTATGGAACCTGCTTTCCTTGACCCAAGAAGGAAATTTCAAGGCTGGCCGGTTCGCCCTTATCTCCGCGGACGAACGCGTTATATACTCATAT
>NZ_JBITPN010000046.1:0-81765 GCF_050467985.1 Brevibacillus sp. NRS-1366
CAACGCAGGTAAGTCCACTGCCGCCGATGAAGCCGCCAACGCAGGTAAGTCCACTGCCGCCGATGAAGCCGCCAACGCAGGTAAGTCCACTGCCGCCGATGAAGCCGCCGAGCCAGGTACGACCAATGCCTCCGACAAAGGTGAGTCCATACCAGCAAACGCGCCCAAGCCGACCAACACCGTGTCCGCCTGGTACTGCGCCGTTGAAAAGACCGACATACCCGCAAAGACCCTATCTGGGACCCGAGCATATGCCCCCGCAAGTGTCACCGTACATGATGCCGTTTCCGCCGATGCCGATGCCGATGCCTTTTCCGATGCCGTGTCCACCAATGCCAATGCCCTATCCGATGCCATTCCCATCAATGCCAATGCCGATGCCGTGTCCACCAGCGCCATTACAACGGCACCGAGCGAGAAGACTGATTTGCCCAGATCAGGTAGAGTCGTCCTCTTCGTCATCGTGTGATTGTCCCCCAGATGATGAGATGAATGATAAGCGATATGGAAATTACAAGACTAGCCGAGGTCCTCAGCCTTTTCGCAACAACATGATGTTTCCTCCCTCCCCGTGTATGTCTTCCATGCCTGAAAAAGGGGTATGGCCTAACTGGGGAGATGGACATGATGAATCCTCTGCTTATTGAAAGGGACGGGTATGAACAAGGGACTCATATCTTCACTTGAAAAAGCGTTTCGCTGCCAAATTCACGGGGTAAAACCGAAGCGGAATGTGAATCTGTTGAAGACGGACCGGGGCCATTGGATCATCAAAGGTTACAAACAGGTAGAAAAGGCAGTCTGGGTTACTGAGCTAGCTGATGCCTTGCGAGAAAAAGGCTTCCTGCACACGGTTCACTATGTCTGTGATCTGGCAGGAGCGAAAATATTTCCATATGAAGATCGGTATTACACGATCATGAAAATGATTGATGGACAGGAAGCCGATAATGGTTCTTTAAATGATGTTAAAAAAACTGCGGAGACCCTTGCGCGTTTTCATGTAGCTGCGCAAGGATTTCCCGTCGCAGGGGCGTACGCCTATGAAGGAAAGCTGGCCCTGCTGGACAAATGGGAAAGCCGATTAGAGTATTTTGAAAGGTTAACATGGTCCATTGAACAAAACGGTCCCCAATCGAAACTGGAGCAGATCATTCAGCAAATGTCTGAGGCTGTCATAAGAGATGGACAGGAAATCCTCCAATCGGCTTACAAGCTGCCGCTCACTCCGGAATTGTTTGCCGCGATGGAGAGGGGAACATTGGCGCATCGCGATGTAGCGAGCCATAACTTTCTTTTGACGCAAAGAGGGAGCTGCTACCTGATAGATCTAGATACTGTAGGGCATGACCTGCAGCTGGTAGATCTCGTTCAGTTGATGTCACGGATGCTCTTGATGCAAGACTACCGTATCGATTCGTTTGTAGAGGCGATGGAGGCTTACAGTAAAATTAACTACTTGAGCGATACTCAAATCTGGGCGGTCCATCAATTGCTACGCTATCCGGATAATTTTTTGCGTGAGGTAACAGGTCTTTACAGCAGCCGCCCTGGTTATCATGCACGTGGTGTTTTGCAGCTTCTTCAAATGGAGGGCAAACTGTACCGGAATCGTCAGAGCTTTTTGGAAGCTGGTGAACGGATTTTTCAACGTTCGCCATGGGGGCATTACCACTTTGTGGGATAATTCCATGAGATTCTTGGTGCGAAAAAGAAAAACATCCCTCTGTTCGGAGGGATGTTTCTTTGTCTGCCTTATTTGGAAGCGGACTTGGACAAATCAATCGAGAATTTAGCAAAGCCATTTTCCAGTACGTTGATGAACTTCAGGTTAGACATTTTCTCTGCAAATGGTTTCGCATCTGGAGAAGAAGTAAACGTAACATTAACTTTGGCATTCACTGGAGCGAATGACCAGTTATTGTCTGCAGCAGGGTTAATGTCCTTTTGATTCAAGATGTAGTCGATTACTACTTGGCGGTTTTCATCCGGAGAATCAATGACGATGTTTGAGCCGTCCAGGCCAGGGAAAGAACCGCCGCCGCTTGCACGGTAGTTGTTGGTTACAACGATGAATTTATCTTCTGCTTTTACAGGCTTACCGTTGTACGACAGATTTTTAATGCGGTTTGCACCTTTGTTGGCAAGTGTGCCGTCAATCGCGTATTTGGACGGTTGGGTTACGTCGATTTGATAAGTAACGCCGTCAATTACGTCAAAGTTGTAAGTAGGGAACGCCTCGTTGACCAATGGTTGCTCTTCCGATTTTTTCACATCAATTTGGTTAAACTGACCAGCAGAACGCTCCAGCCACTCTTGGAGTGTGGAACCATTGATCAATACTGCTTTCAGTGTGTTTGGATAGATGTACAGATCTGAAACGTTTTTGATAGCGATGGTGCCAGCAGGGATGTTGGTGTAGTAGCTTGCGCCGTTACGTCCGCCTGCTTTAAATGGTGCACCAGCGGAAAGAACAGGGATGCCATCATACTCGGTTCCCTTGATATTTTTCTCAACAAACCATTTTTGGGCATTGGTCACGATCTGGATAGACGGATCATCTTGAACCAGGGCAAAGTAACTGAAGATCGGAGAAGCGGTCTTTCCTACTGCAGAGCGTACCCACTCTACTGTGTGATCATGATCTTCTTTTACCGCAGCGAGAACCGTTTGATCGGCGTCAGCCAGAGAAGCTTTATTTGCTTTGTCGTAGATAGGAATTGCTTTGGAAGTGGACTCAGCTACTTTCCATTTCCCGTTTGCTTGAGTGAGAGTTAGGTCAATCACTCCCAGGTTGTTGCCCCAGTAGCCAGGCATTACAGCAGGCTTGCCATTGATGGTTCCTTTTGCACCATCAACGCCCGGGATGTTTTCAAAGCCAGGACCTGGGAATACCAGGTGGGAGTGACCGAACAAAATCGCGTCAATACCTTCAACTTTGCTCAACTGGTAGCTTGCGTTTTCCAGGTTGGCTGCAGCTTCTACTGGACCAAGTCCAGAGTGAGGAACAGCGACGATGATGTCTGCACCTTTTTGTTTCATCTCAGGGATGAATTTTTTTGCAGTCTCGATAATGTCCTTGGTAATAACCTTGCCTTCCAGGTTTGCTTTGTCCCACTGCATAATTTGCGGAGGTACGAAGCCGATGACGCCTACTTTCAAAGTCACTTCTTTACCGCTTTCGTCCTTGAATTTGCGTTCGAGAATTTGATAAGGAGTAAATACGTTTTTGTCGTTATTCGGGTTATTGTCTTTGTCATCTACGTAGACGTTGGAGTTGATGTAAGGGAATTTGGCACCTTTTAAGCTGCGATCAAGGTGCTCCAAACCAAAGTTGAATTCATGATTTCCAATGTTTCCGAGATCGTAATTCAAGAGGTTCATCGCTTTGTACACGGGATGTGTCTCGCCGTCCTTCAACGGGTCGATTTTTGCTACATAATCACCCAGCGGGTTACCTTGGAGCAAATCGCCGTTGTCGATCAAGATGCTGTTTGTAGCTTCTTCGCGTGCTTTTTTGATCAGGGTAGCCGTTTTGGCAAAGCCGAATTCGTCAGTAGACTTATCTTGATAGTAGTCGTAATTGACAATGTTTGTGTGGATGTCTGTTGTTTCCAACAAGCGGAGCTTCAGAGTGGAGCTGGATGCGGCGCTTACAGGAGTAAGAGGGAAAGAGATGGCGCCAACAACCAATGAACTGCTTAGCAGAAACGCAGCTAGCATTTGTTTGTTTTTCTTCTTCATGTTTTGCATAACCTCCATAAGTTTACAATAATGCCATGCAAAAATAGTTTATCACTAGAATAGCTTAAATGGTAGATACTCCCTGTAAATATGTCGTAAATTACGAATCTTGAGAGATTCAGGTATGGCCCCTTTCTTTACTGGCGAGAATAGGAAAAAAGAATGAAGAAGGGGTTCATCACGCTATGGAAAGAAATAGAAGGTGGATGGTGTATGCTTCGTGGTCGGTAGCGCTTTTGACCGGTCTTCTTGCGGGCATCTTTCTAGTCGGCGGCGGTAAGGAGCCAGGCCTATTGCGCCAATTGTTTTCCACAGGATCATCTAGCTCGGTGGAAGTGGCAGGTAAGCCGTACAAACTGGTTCTCGCGCGGACATATTTGTGCGGAGTGCGGGATGAAGAGCATAAGGCGACGAGCATCAGTCATCTCGCTGATACGATGGTGGATTATAAAGGCTGGGAGATCGTTTCGGCTGATTCAACCAAAATGATTCTCATGAAAAGGGAGCAAGACATCGCGCCCACCTGCAAGGAAAACGGACATTTCGGCATATCGGCAGATGGTATGTTGACCTTGTTTCACGGCGTTCCAGCCGAGCAAGAGGTAGTTCAAACCTTTTATCGAATCAATACAGCCAAGATGGAAGCCAGCCTGTCGAAAGAGGAAGTGGAGAATCTGAAGCGAGGCATTCGTGTGCGTGATCTGGCTGAGTACAATAGCATTTTGTCTACGTATGGAGAATTCCAGCTAAGTGAAGACTATTAGGCTGCCCGGATAGAGGCAGCCTTTATTTTTTCATCTCAATTGACACGATGCGCCAGCGTTCCAACGGCGAGGAACGCCTTAGAATGAAATTCCACCGTTCGGCTTGATCGGCGCCATTTTCGGTGAAATAATCGACCTGGACGGGGATCTCTACGAGGAACGGACCGACTTCATCTGAAGGGATGATCGCCTTCGTTTTTTTTACCGATACAACAAAACCCAGTCGCGTAGGCAATGGGAAGCCATCTGTAGCCATCCGCATCGCGTGATCGTCATGTTCATGAAGGGCTGTGAGAAAATAGCCCACCAATTGTTCTGGCAAAGCACTCATCATCGTGCCGGCCAAGGCCCCGGATGCTTTTAGGATCATGAGGCTGTGACTCGGATCAGGCTCCTTGCGGCGATGCGTAGAGCTGCCCAAGAAGTGGATACAGAAGTGGCCAGGAAATTCGTTTCCTTTAATCGCTCCGGCACCATGGGGCATGCCGTGCATGGACGCCGCATAATAAATGCCGTCGACTTCAACTAGGATAGCCCGCCGTTTCCAGCTCCACTTACCCTGGTAAATGTTTTTCATGATCATCGTATCGTTTTTGGTAAGCGGCTGGACGTCAGCATGGCGACTGCCGGCTCTTCGCTGGATGTCAAAATGTTCACCAGTCTCCAAATCAATGACTGTGGCATAGTCCATTCGTCCGAATGACTTTTTTACCTGATTCCAATGTACAGCCTGACCGTAGTGAACCTTTTCAACTGCCAGCACGAGTTCTTCCAGTCGATTTTTCATTTGTTTGCTTAACAAATACTGCTTGGGTTTGTTTTTTGCAAACAGATGCCCGTTGTGGTCGTATTCAAAAGTGCGCTGATTTACTGTCAGATAAGCGCGACTCCAATGCGGGTGTGGAGTTGCCGGTATATGCTTGGCACGCAGCAGTTGCGAAGCGAATTGTTTATCGTGAAAAGTAAGGGTAGAAAAAAACATCGACGCTGGAGAAACAGAGACCGAGATTCTGATTTCGTCTTTTGCTTTTGCATCAGCTACTCTCGCCAAAGGCAGGACAGAGAACAAAAGGATCAGACTGTATAGGAGCAGCATGGAACGCCGCAAATTGAACACCTCCACTGGTATAGCTTCTCCATTTGCACGGTGAAATGACGAGCAAATCTTGGTATCATAAGCACCTGGCTGTTTTGCCATACTGTGTTCATACGGCGGTCCAAGGAGGAGTCTTTTAGCATGTCTTCGATGCCAAGAGGTAGCTACAAAGACCAGTTCCACCAGCGTTTGTACGTTCAATTGAACCAAGGACACAACAAGCTCAATTATCGCCAAATCAACATGATTAACGAGCAGATGCAAAGTGGCGTCGACGAATACGCCCATATGCAGCATGATGTGTCAGACCTGCTAGGGATGAACAAACACTAGATGATGACGCCGTATAACCTGTTCCCTATCTATGGGAGCAGGTTTTTTCAATATTACCGGCTTGGTGATTTGCATGGAAATACACGTTCGCTTTTTAGACGCTTTGTGATACAGTAGAGAGTAGAATCTTTGCAAGCGGAGTGTGGACCATGCGCATTTTAGGAATTGACCCTGGTATTGCGATCGTTGGATTCGGGGTTCTGGATAAACAGGGCAGCCAATTGCGTCCCGTCCAATATGGCAGTATTCAAACCGAAGCGGGCTTACCTGTACCGCTGAGACTCAAACAAATTTTTGAAGCCATGCAGAGCCTTTTGGAAACGTATCGTCCTGATGAAATGTCTATAGAAAAACTTTACTTCAATAAAAACGTGACGACAGCCTTTACCGTGAGCCAAGCGAGGGGCGTGATTCTATTGGCCGCCGAGATGGCTGGTGTGCCTATCTATGAATATACGCCGATGCAAGTCAAGCAAGCGGTGACTGGCTACGGTGGCGCAGAGAAAAAGCAGATTCAGGAAATGACCAGAATGCTTCTGAAGCTAAAAGAAATACCAAAGCCTGACGACGTGGCGGATGCACTGGGAATAGCCATTACGCACGCACAGTTCCGGGCGTTCATTTCCATTTCGGAAGGGGCTCAAAAATGATTGATTTTATAGAAGGCACATTGTGCTATCTGGATTCAGAATACATAGTGGTAGAGACGGGCGGTATTGGTTATCGACTATTTTGTCCGAATCCTTACCAGTTTGTCCGCTACGAAGGCAGCAAGATCAAATTATTTACGCACCATCACGTCCGGGAAGACGCGATCTTGCTTTACGGATTCGCTACTCGTGACGAACGAGATCTATTCCGAAAGCTTCTTGATGTGAGCGGGATCGGGCCCAAAAGCGGCCTGGCGATTCTGGCCGCAGCGACGCCTGAGCAGCTCGTCATGGCTGTCCAACAGGAGAATGTTACGTATTTGACGAAATTTCCGGGGATTGGGAAAAAGACAGCACAGCGCATCATTCTGGATTTGAAGGATAAATTGGTAGGATATACGCCATCTGCGATTCTGACGATAGCAGCAGGGGATCTAACGGCGGGAGAACAGGCTGTTTCTGCGCTGAATGAAGCACTGGATGCCTTGACTGCCCTCGGTTACTCGGATGGCGAATTGCAAAAAATAAGAAATACGCTTTCAGAAAAAGCCAAGAATGGCGATGGAGTGGAAAAGCTCATCAAACAGGGGCTTGCTTTGCTCATGAGGGGGTAGGATTTTGGATCAGCGGATCATCACGACGCATATGAATTGGGAAGAGGATGCAGCGGAGCTGAGCCTCCGTCCCCGTTATTTAAACGAATATATCGGTCAGCAGCAGGTTAAGGAAAATTTGAAGATCTTCATAGAAGCAGCCAAGATGCGTAAAGAATCGCTGGATCACGTCTTGCTGTACGGTCCGCCAGGTTTGGGGAAAACTACACTGTCACAGATTATCGCAAACGAACTCGGGGTGAATATCCGGACGACCTCTGGACCGGCCATTGAGCGACCGGGGGATTTAGCCGCCATCCTGACCAACCTGCAGGAAGGGGACGTTCTGTTTATCGACGAAATTCACAGGCTGAACCGGAGCGTAGAAGAGGTTCTTTATCCTGCCATGGAAGATTTCGCGCTGGATATCATCATCGGAAAAGGACCGAGTGCCCGCAGTGTCCGACTTGATTTGCCACCTTTTACGCTTGTAGGAGCGACGACTCGGGCAGGCATGCTTTCTGCGCCGCTGCGGGATCGTTTTGGCGTAGTGAATCGTCTGGAATTTTACACGGTGCCTGAGCTCGCATTCATCGTGTCTCGTGCGGCAGACATTCTCCAAGTGGTCATTCGCGAAGGAGGAGCAGAAGAGATTGCCCGACGTTCCCGCGGAACCCCGCGTGTGGCGAACCGCTTGCTGAAGCGGGTGCGTGACTTCGCACAAGTTAAGGGCGAGGGCATTATCACAACGGAGATCGCCAAAGAGGCACTGGAGAGGCTCCAAGTGGATGCCTGCGGTTTGGACCATATCGACCATAAGCTGCTTCTGGCTATCATCGATCGCTTCGATGGCGGTCCGGTAGGGCTGGATACGATTGCAGCAACGATTGGAGAGGAGTCCCAAACCGTCGAAGATGTTTGTGAGCCTTATTTGATGCAAATTGGCTTCATGCAGCGGACACCGCGTGGGCGTGTGTTAACACCTAGCGCATACCAACACTTTGGGCGGGAGATGAAATCGTGAATCCTGTAGCCAAGCTACTGATCATTGGTGGAGCTGTCTTGATCGTCATCGGTCTGCTGTGGCAGCTAGGCGGCCGTTTCTTGCCGCTCGGAAGATTGCCTGGAGATATTGTCGTGGAAAAGGAAAACGTCAAATTTTACTTTCCTGTTGTGACATGTATCGTGATTAGTATTGTACTGTCCCTAGGGATGTACTTGTTCCGTTTGTTTAAATAGGAAAACGCCAATGCCATCGGAGCAGACTGTTCCGATGGTTTTTTGTACAGATAGGAATTTATAAAATTCCTATCCAGTATAAGTGCAACCGCGGCTTCGCCAAAAGGTATGGCGTAGCCAGGTTTTCTAATGTGGAGGTGTTTGGTACCAAATTGAGAAAAAGGGCAGGAGAATGACTTGTGATTGTCGAAAAACATGGGAGTTGATGCCAATTTTTGACGAATTCAGGTGAAAGGAAGGACGATGGACGACATGAAGAAGAAATGGATGGGAAGAGTCCTTTCGGTGGGCCTGATCACAGTTGCTCTCGTGGGAGGACAAGTACCTGTAAAAGCTGCTAGCGACAACATCAGGGTTGCGCTCTTTGTGGATACAGGGCAAGGGTATCGGGGAGTAGTCCCTTCGGTTACGTTAACCACTGAAAAAGGAATGGAAGTAACACTGACTGGCCCCGGAGGCAAAACAGAGTTACCTGATTTAAAAGGAGATGCAGCCCGGTATCGGGTTGATGAATATCATCTTGTCGTTCTAGAAACGAATGACTGGAATCACGCACAACAGGTAGCCCAGCAAATGAGCCAGCGCAAATATGAGGGTTCGATTCAGGTAGCAGGCCGCAACGGACAGACTGTCTACCAGGTCGTAAGTGGAACATACGACACGTATCAGACGGCAACCGCTCAGGCAAAAACGGTGTCTCAAGCGACAGGGCAAAAGCCGATTGTAAAAGGCCCTTTTAGGATGGAAGCAGGTCAATTCAAGAGCTTGAATGAAGCACAGAAATGGCAGGCGGCATTCGAACAGAAAGGAATTCCCGCTTATCCCGTCATCCTATCAGATGGAGGAAAAGCAAACTATGCGGTATGGATCGGCGATGAGGTTAGCTATGATGCCGCATCGGCATTAGCACGCAAAGCAATTGTCTCTTTTCCTGGCTTCTCCTATCAACCGCCTGCCAGTCAGTCTTATGTCGTATTGAAGCAGGATGCGTACGGTTCCCCAGATGAAACCATATGGAAGTACGTATTTTCCCCGCAAGCCAAGCTGACTGCCCGGGCAAATAAAGCAGGTTCTGAATCTTTGATCAGAGTAGTGGAGCGGGATCAGCGAATGTATCGAGGCGAGATGGAGCTGTCTGAATACAATGGTCACCTCACACTTGTTAATGAACTGCCGATGGATGACTATTTATATGGAGTTGTTGGCTCTGAAATGGCTCCAGACTGGCCGGTTGAAGCATTGAAAACACAGGCTGTGCTGTCGAGGACACGGGCGGTTTGGCAAGGCAATAAGTACGGGATTGCAAATGTTTCGGACACAGTTATCGAACAAGCGTATTACGGCATTGCAAAAGAATCCGACGTTGTTCGTGAAGCTGTGGACGAAACGAGGGGTGAAATTATTTACTACCAAGGCAAGCCAGTCGAGTCTCTGTTCTATTCAAACGCTGGCGGTATGACAGCGGATGGTACGGAGGTATGGGGAAATCCGGTCCCTTATTTGCGATCTGTAATGAGTGATGATACGTACCCAATGGAAAGAGCAAACCTATGGTACCGCGTGATGTCGTCAGATGGAACGACTGGTTATGTGCGAAACGATCTGGTAACAGACACTGGCAAGAAAAATGCAAAAGGCCAAAGAGTGGCTGTCATATCGAGTGAGAATACAAATTTGCGCTCTGGTCCAAGTACGACTTATCATCGGGTGTTGTCCACACTGCCTAGCGGTGCAGAGGTTGCCGTTATTTCCGAAGAGGCGGAGGAAAATGCCTATTCGTGGACACGAGGTCCATATACCCCTGCCGAGCTTGCTGTGATGATCAATGCGAGCCAGGATAAATACAAGGCTCCGCGCATTTCAGGGAACGTCGTAAGCCTGAAAGTTACGGCACGAGGTCCATCAGGACGTGTGATCGCAATGGAAGCAAACGGTACACCGATAGCAGCATCTTCGCCGGATGCATTTCGTTCGATTTTTCAACAGGGAAGCACTCCTCTTCGCAGCACGAAGTTTGATGTAGAAATCATTCAAAGCGACAAACAAATGACACCGCTATTTTTGTTCCGCGGCACTGGTTATGGACATGGGCTGGGCGTGTCGCAATACGGAGCCCGTGCAATGGCGGAGAACGGGTATGACTATGAACAGATCTTGCAACACTATTACCAGGATGTGACAATCGAGAAGTAAGTCCTTTGCCACATGATCTGACATAAAGGGAGTAACGATTCGTGGACGTGCAACAATTTGATTTTGATTTGCCGGAGCATCTGATTGCCCAGCATCCTTTAGAAGATCGGACTTCATCCAGATTGCTTGTTTTGCAAAAACAGACAGGAGACATTTTACATCAGCGTTTTACTGATCTGATTGATCATCTGCATCCGGGAGATGTGCTTGTCATGAATGACAGCCGTGTTCTGCCAGCCAGACTGATAGGAGAAAAGGCAGAGACCGGAGCGAAAATAGAAGTCCTCCTGCTAAAATCACTCGGTGACGATCGTTGGGAGACTTTGGTGAAGCCAGGAAAGCGGATGAAGCCGGGAACGGAAGTAGTATTTGGAAATGGACTTTTGCGCTGTGTGTGCGAAGAGGTAACAGAGACGGGAGGACGAATTGTACGTTTTTTATACGAAGGAATTTTTTACGAGATTCTCGACCAATTAGGATCGATGCCTTTGCCTCCTTATATTCATGCACAGCTGGAAGACAGCGAGCGGTACCAAACGGTTTATGCGCGGGAGCGAGGTTCGGCTGCCGCACCGACAGCAGGTCTTCATTTCACCAAGCCTTACCTGGAGAAAATTGAGGCAAAAGGAATCCAGCTGGCTTACGTGACGCTGCATGTTGGGCTTGGGACTTTTCGACCTGTTGCGGCCGATTCTGTAGAAGAGCATGTTATGCATGCGGAGTATTATGAGGTTCCCGAAGAAACGGCAGAACTGGTGAACCGGGCAAAATCAGAGGGCAGACGGGTGATCGCGGTCGGAACGACTTCATGCCGTACACTGGAGACGATAGGGCGCGCCAATGGGGGAAGGCTGGTAGCGACATCCGGCTGGACCGATATTTTTATTTATCCCGGGTATTCCTTTTCGATTCTTGACGGGCTATTAACGAATTTTCACTTGCCGAAGTCTACGCTCGTGATGCTCGTTAGTGCACTTGCTGGCAAAGAAAATGTCATGAATGCGTACAAAACCGCTGTTCATGAAGAATATCGCTTCTTCAGCTTTGGAGACGCGATGCTTATTCTATAAAATGGTGAACATCCCACCTGTATAAGTGTATCCTTATTAGTCAGGTGGGTTTACTTCACTCAGAAGTTTTTCTATAATAGGAAAGACTTACATACATAGCTTGAGGAGTGCAATGATTTGGCTGTACGCTACGAATTAATCAAAACATGCAAGCAAACAGGTGCACGTCTCGGTAAACTACACACGCCTCACGGGACTATTGACACCCCAGTCTTTATGCCAGTTGGCACCCAGGCAACTGTTAAAACAATGAGCCCGGAGGAACTGAAAGCAATCGGAGCGGGTATTATTCTCAGTAATACCTACCATCTGTTTTTGCGCCCAGGCCATGAAATTGTCAGGGAAGCGGGCGGACTGCACGGATTCATGAATTGGGATCGTGCCATTCTGACTGACTCCGGCGGGTTTCAAGTGTTTAGCCTGAGCAACCTGCGCAAGATTACAGAGGAAGGCGTTTCTTTCCGCTCTCACTTAAACGGGGAAAAGCTGTTTATCGGACCAGAAGAAGCCACCCAGATCCAGAATGCCTTGGGTGCAGATATCTTTATGGCTTTTGACGAATGTGCTCCCTATCCGGCTGAGTACGACTATGTGAAGCAATCAATGGAACGGACGACTCGCTGGGCAGAGCGCTGCTTGAAGGCGCATGCTCGCCCTAATGAACAAGCCTTGTTTGGCATCGTTCAAGGCGGGATGTACAATGATTTGCGTGCACAAAGTGCTCGTGATCTCGTTTCCATGGATTTTCCGGGCTACGCGATTGGTGGCCTCAGCGTGGGAGAGCCGTTTTCAATGATGTACGAGGTGCTGGAACACACGGTTCCACTGCTTCCAACCAACAAGCCCCGCTATTTGATGGGGGTAGGATCGCCGGATGCATTGCTGGACGGCACGATCCGGGGAATTGATATGTTTGACTGTGTATTGCCTACACGTATCGCGCGAAATGGGACATGCATGACAAGCCAAGGCAGACTGGTTATTCGCAATGCCAAGTATGCTAAGGATTTTACTCCGCTAGACCCTAATTGCGACTGTTACACCTGCAAAAATTACACCCGTGCTTACATCCGACACCTGGTCAAGTCGGAGGAAACCTTTGGTATTCGTCTCACTACCTACCACAATTTGTACTTCTTGGTGAAGTTGATGGAACAGGTGCGTCAGGCAATTGCCGAAGACCGCTTACAAGATTTCCGCGACCAGTTTTTCGCTCAATATGGATTGGGTGAAGATAGATCTTTTTAATCGAGGGGGATTTTCATGGATGGCTTAACTAATTTTTTACCGATCATTATCATGTTTGCGATTTTCTACTTCTTGCTGATTCGTCCGCAACAAAAGAAGGCCAAACAGCGTAATGCTATGCTCGCAGCAATCAAAAAAGGCGACAAGATCGTCACAATTGGTGGTATGCATGGTACCATTCAGGAGCTTTCTGATGATAGTGTTACCTTGCGCATCGCTCACAACGTGAATGTAACGTTCGATCGAGGAGCTATCAATAGCGTAGTTTCCGCAAGCAATGAGCCGGCTGCGAAAAGTGAGCCTGCAAAAGTCGAAGAAGCAAAAGAAGAATCCAAATCATAAAGGAAAAGCAGGTGGGGAGCTCCCGCCTGCTTTTTTGTACACCCAAGGCTTCTAGCGTCTTGGTTTGATTCCTTTTGGCTTGTGGCTGGAATTTGCGGAGTTTACTCCGAAGATGCCGCCGATGCCAGCGATTGCAAAGGCTACCAAAAGAAAGAGGAATGTGTTCCATTGCATAGGGGCATCAAAGCCTAAAAAGCCGATCAAAATCACGAGGAGAAAATAGGAAAGTCCGGTTAACCCGCCGTAGTACCAGCCCTTGCCGCCGCAGCGTCGCCCTGTTACGAACCCACCTGTCAACAGACCAATGGCATTGATGACATAAGTAAAGTAGGGCAGAGAACCTTCGCGCATATTAGTGAAGCTAAGAAGAATAGTTGCCAGCAATGCGCCAATCAAGACGAGACCTGTCGTATACAACAGTCCTGTCAGTACAGAGGTGGATGCACTCCGCACAATATTACCCCCCTCACTGCTCAAGTGTTTGTACCATCTATATGAGAGGCTTGGCAGACGTATTCATCTTCGCGTTGAACATTGAAGGGAATTTTCGTATGATGGATGAGGAACATGACGGGGGTGAAAAAAGATGATTAAAACCTACTTTTACAACCACTCAGAGCAGAAAATGTTTCATGATGTTGATTTGGCTACCAAGGATCAATGGCTGAAATCTCCTGAGGATCTGCTCTGGATTGATCTGTATGATGTGGGAAACAATGAACTTCCCTATATTGCCAAGATCTTCGACTTTCACCAATTGGCAATTGAGGACTGTTTGCACGTCAGTCCACGTGCCAAGGTCGATAAGTACGATGATTATTATTTCTTCGTCTTTCACGCCCTACGTTACAATGAGGAGAGCGACGACGAAATTACTACGGTAGAACTGAACGTTTTTCTCGGCCCGAATTACATCGTCACGATTCACAAATCTCCGATGAACACAATCGGGCGGATCGCAGCTATGTGCCATCGTAACATTTCCTATTTAAACCGCGGTCCGGATTATTTGCTTTATGCGATTGTGGACGGGATTACCGATGAGTATTTCCCGATTATCGACAGGATTAGTGTGCGGATTGACGAGTTGGAAGACGAGATTTATGAGCACCAAATGGAGGAAATCACGGAAGAATTCCTCGCGTTGAAGCGAACGATTATTTTGATTCGTCGTGTCATTATGCCGCAAAAACGAATCTTCGCCAACGTCAATGGCCGCTATTCTTTCGACATTTCCGAGGAAAACGTTCCGTTCTACAGTGACCTTACCGACCATCTTGAGAGGATTTCTGATTCTACAGAGACCTTCCGCGATCTGGTAAATGGTACATTGGATACGTACTACACCATCATCAGTGCGAAAACAACGGAGACAATGCGTGTACTGACCATTATCTCCACGATTATCCTGCCGCTTACATTTATCACGGGACTGTTCGGTATGAACACATTTGCTTGGCTGGGTGAGCAAGCAGAGCCGTATATGCTTGTGGTAGCCCTGGTAATCATGCTAGGTATGACGTTTACCATGTTAAAAATCTTTCGCAAAAGAAAGTGGCTGTAATTGGCGCTAATAGTTGGACGCCCCTATGCTAAAGACTAGTAACAAATGTTCTTTAGGGGGGCGTCGTGAAGTGGAAGAACTTGCTACAGCATTGCCACGCACCCTTTTCTCGTATTTTTTTCTCCTGATCATTTTGCGGATCATGGGGAAGCGCGAGTTGGGGAAGCTGTCTGTTTTTGATGTTGTCATCTCTATCATGCTTGCAGAAATGGCCGCTTTGGCGATTGAAGACGTTGACAAACCGGCCATGCTTTATTACATACCAATGCTGCTCATTTGTTTTCTGGAAGTTGGACTTGCTTACTTCGCACTTAAAAGCAAAAAATTCCGCGATGTCGTGGCAGGTTCCGCAGATTTGATTATTGAAAACGGTGAAATTAGAGAGCACGCGATGCGCAGGAATCGGCTGAATATGGATGATCTCATGGTGCATCTAAGGCAAAAGGATGTCAAAAACATTGCTGATGTAGAATTTGCCGTAATGGAACCGACAGGTCAGATGAGTGTCTTTCTAAAGGAGCCAAAGGAAAGCGTTACACGGGAAGACTTACATCTCCCAGACAGCAAGCCGACAGGTCCGGTTTTTTATAAAGGACTTCCGATTCCATTGATTCTAGATGGCAAGGTCAGAGAAGAGGCGTTGCACAAAATCGGTCAAAACCAGCTTTGGCTGAAGCGAGAAATTCGGAAATACGGTATCAAGGACATACGAGAGGTTTCGTTTTGCAGCATCGATGATCGTGGGATCATGTATTTGGATAAAAAAGATAAGCCGCAATAAAGCTCAGCGGCGTGGGAAAAACACTGCGAGTTGTTCCCCGATCCAGGGGATGCGACGCACATCCTGTTTCCCCAAGACGCGCATCGCTATGAGCAGGACCAGATAAAGCAAAAGGCTTGCCAGTGTGCTCATGAGAAGCAAGCGCCCTGTCGATGATTCGAGGAACAGGTGATTCGCCATGTAAGAACCTAAGTAACCCATGGCCAGCATGGCGGCACCAATTTTACCGAATTCCCACAGATCAATCGTGAACCCGATCTTTTTAATCAAGCTCGCAAAATGCAGGAGTGTCCCCAAGGTGATGCCGATGTTCATGGCAATCACGGCTCCGTGAATTCCGAATGCTGGATGGGCTGTAAACAAAAACATGGCTGCCGTTTTAATGATGGCACTGATGAGTGTATTGCGAAATACGACCTGAGCAAAGTCAAGGCCTTGCAAGGCTGCTGCCAGTGGAGCCTGGAAGAAGAGGAAGACAGAAAATGGAGCCAATTCCTTTAAAAGGGTGCCGACTTCCAAGTACTGACTTCCGTACAGAAGAACGCAGAGAGGCTCAGCAAAAATGGTAAGTAATACTGTGCATGGTGCTCCTATGACGAGTGTAATCCGCATTGCTTGATAGATGCGCCGATGCACGAGAGGAGCATTATTTTGATAGGCGGCTTCTGCGACAGCAGGAACGAGGGAAACGGACAAGGAATAGGTTAAAAAAGTAGGAAACAACAAAAGAGGTACAGCCATGCCTGCGAATTGTCCATAAAGACCGGTAGCAGTCGATGTAGGTAATCCGGCAATAACGAGGGCGAGAGGCACTAGCATGGGCTCCAGGACGTAAGCAATGGAACCTATGACACGGCTCATGGTGACAGGTAAGGCAACATGAATCAATTGAGCCATGTTAGCCTTGCTTGCTGAGAAGGCTGATAATATCCGCTTTTCCAAAATCCGGGCGGCTGTTTTTTTACTTCCCTTCCGGTATTGCCAGAGGATGTACAAAAGTCCGGCGGCTTCTCCGAAAATAATGCTGGCAACGGCTCCGGCTGTGGCATACTCGATCCCCGAAGAGAGAAAGGTAATGGTCATAATTACGACCAGTGCCATTCTGACTACCTGTTCCAATAGCTGGGATACAGCGGTGGGTACCATGTTTTGCCTGCCTTGGAAATACCCGCGCAGCACCAAGGAAATACTCGCAATTGGGATAATTGGTATGGCTGCAAGCATGACTACATGGGCTCGGCTGTCTGCAAAGAGCGCTCCTGCGATCCAGTGAGAAAAGACCAGGAGTATGGTGCAGACGACAATGCTGATCCCGCTGGCTACAGATAATGCTAATAACAGGTACTTTCGGGTGAGACGTGGATTGTTTGCCGCTTCTGTTTCTGCTACTTGTTTGGCGATGGCTACCGGCAGACCAAATGTTGTCACAGTAATCAGAAAGTACAAGAGGGGCACAACCATCTGGTAAAGCCCCATTCCTTCGGCACCTATAATGCGCGATAGTACGATCCTGTGAGCAAAGCCAAACACCTTCGTGATGCCACCAGCAATAATGAGGATGACCGTCCCGTAAAAGAATGACTGTCTCATGGAAGGCTCCTTTGCTTTCGATAAATTCACTCAGTAAAGAATATGGACGTGCCGCTGTCGGCATGACTACTTTGAGGGGGAAACAGGAATGGACCAAGCGCAAAAGCAGGAATGGTATGGGCAAGTAGCTAGTCTTTGCCGGAGCAAAGCAGAAGAATTTGCGTTGCTCGGTTACGAAAACGTGGCCGCCGAAGAGATCTGGGAGTGTGTCACACAGGGGTACAAAGAAGTCCCCGCTATGCATCGTCTGGTCAATGATATCCTGTCCTTGAAGCCGAATAAGTACATGAATTACCTGATGATTCAAATGTATAAAAACTCGTAGTCGAGGTACCGGAATTTTATATTGAAACTTCCTCCCCTCACATTCGTATACGTAAATTGCGTAATATCGACAAGGGGTTGGTTACCATGGTTAGCTTTTCCAGCAATAATTGACACGTTTTTTCATACTTCGCTATAATGGGCATATTGGTTTCTCGTCTAGGACGGGACCTTGTAAGGAAAGAGGGGTATTACTGCTATGATAAAATGGGGAAGGTTCCTCCTGTTCCTGGTTGTTGTAGGGCTGCTTGGCACACTTGTGTCAACAACGATCACACAGGTGGCAAAGAACATCACACTCGGTCTGGACCTGCAGGGCGGGTTTGAGATTCTGTACGAGGTAGAACCGCTAGAGGCTGGACACAAGGTTGATATGGAGATTTTAAAATCAACTGCGCACATGATTGAAAAACGCATTAACATTGGCGGTGTGGTAGAGCCGGTTATCGCTACCGAGCTGCCAAACCGGATTCGTGTACAAATTGCCTCACAATCCGCGGATCAGGACAAGCTGCGTGAATTGATCGGCAAACCTGCGTTGCTTACATTCCGCGACGAGGCTGGGAAAATCCTGTTGCAGGGAAGCGATTTGGCTCCTAATGGGGCTGCGGTTGGATACGATGACTTGAAACGTCCATTGGTTACTCTAAAAATTTCTGATCCGAAAAAATTGGAGGATGTCACTCGTGCCAATTTGGGCAAGCATATGGCCATCTTTTTGGATGAAAATATGCAAACCAATCCAACGATTCAAAGTGTTATCACGGGTGGTAGTGCACAGATTACCGGTAATTACACCCAAGAATCTGCGCAGGAATTGGTTGACCTGCTGAATTCCGGTGCAATGCCAGCGAAACTGATTGAGAAGCAGGTAACATCAGTTGGTGCGACGCTCGGTGCTTTGGCATTGCAAAAAACCGTTTATGCCGGATATATTGGTGCGGCCTTGATTTTCTTCTTCATGTTGTTTGTATACCGCATGCCAGGCATGATCGCAAACATCACCCTGGCTGGCTTTACGTATTTTTGTATGGTCGTTCTCGACTGGATGGACGCGACGCTTACCCTGCCTGGTATTGCTGGGTTTATCCTTGCGGTCGGGATTGCCGTCGACGCCAACATTATTACGTACGAGCGCATTCAAGAAGAGCTCCGCTCTGGCAAAACAGTGCTGTCTGCATTCCGTTCAGGTGAGCGCCGCTCGCTGATTACCATTATTGATGCCCACGTTACGACACTGATTGCAACAGGGGTTTTGTTCTTCTTCGGGACAAGCTCTGTTCAAGGCTTCGCAGTCGTATTGGCTATGACGATTATCGTCAGTATCATTACCAACGTGTTTGGGTCTCGCTTCCTCCTGTGGCTGGTGGTCCGTTCCAACATGTTTAAAAAGCCGTTCTGGTTCGGGGTAAAGGAGAGTGAGATCGGTGAGCTTTAATTCAGAAAATACAACTGTCAGATTTGACATCGTAAAGAATCGCCGCAAATATTTTATCGGCTCTTCTGCGATCATTATTATCGGTTTCTTGTTTATGCTGATCCAAGGGCTTCACTTGGGCGTTGACTTTAAAGCAGGGACACGTCTTGATATCTTCGTGGGGAAAGAATTTAAGCCGGAAGAAGTCGAAGCGGTCATTAAAGAACAGCTACCGAATGTTGCTTTTACGAAAGTAACCCCATACGGTACAAACCAAGCATTCACTCGTTTTGATCAAACGATTTCGTCTGATACCATGATGAAGGTAGAGGCAGCACTTAAACAAAAGTTCGGTGATCAGGTCACAAAGCAAGTCTCATCTGTTGACCCGACGATCGCCCGTGAAATGGTGAAAAAAGCAGCCATTGCGGTTGCTATCGCTGCTGTAGGCATCGTGATTTACATTGCCATTCGCTTCCAATGGCTCTTCGGGATTGCGTGTGTTGCGGGTCTGTTGCATGACGTGTTTATTCCGATCGCTCTGTTCTCTGTACTAGGCCTAGAAGTGGATATCACATTCATTGCAGCGATCCTGACGATTCTTGGATACTCGATTAACGATAAGATTGTAATCTTTGACCGGATTCGGGAAAACCTAAGAACGATGAAGTCTAAAACCATTCCAGAGCTTGAGCATCTCGTAAACGTTTCGCTCTGGCAAACGATGCGTCGTTCCATTTATACAGTTGCAACCGTATTTTTTACGGCTTTGGCTTTGGCCGTACTTGGTAGTGAGAGCATTCGCAACTTCTCGCTCGCACTGTTGTTCGGTTTGGTGAGTGGAACGTATTCCTCGATCTTTATTGCCGCACAAATTTGGGTAAACTTGAAAGAGCGGAATATGTTGAAAAAGAAAAAAGAAGCGTAATTTGTCTGCTCAAAATTCGAGAGGCAGATACAAAGGCCGCGGGGGTAGCTCCCCGCGGTTTTCTACTCTTATCAGGGTGATTCCATGTAGGGAGGGACTACAGATGGTAGATGATCGTCTGGCCAAGGCTCAGTTTGCTGCGTGGGTAGGGATTGTTGGAAACCTCGCGCTTGCAGGTGTAAAGCTGCTTGTCGGGGTAGTTGCCAAGTCTCAGGCTTTGATT
Organism: Brevibacillus sp. NRS-1366; assembly: GCF_050467985.1. Lineage (NCBI taxonomy): Bacteria > Bacillati > Bacillota > Bacilli > Caryophanales > Paenibacillaceae > Brevibacillus > Brevibacillus sp. NRS-1366. Next base: position 20,100 of record NZ_JBITPN010000046.1, read on the forward strand.
GCGGATTCTGTTCATTCTGCTTCGGATGTGGTCGGATCGGTTGCTGTGCTTATTGGATTGCGGGCAGCAGAACGTCCGCCTGACGAGGATCACCCGTATGGCCATGGGAAAGCAGAGTCTGTATCTGCCATTATCGTGTCTGTCTTGCTGGCGGTCGTCGGTTTTGAAATTGGAAATTCGTCGATCAAATCACTGTTTACTCCTCTGGAAGCACCGGGATTTATTGCAGTTTGGGCAGCAATCGGCTCGATGATTGTAAAAGAATGGATGTACCGGTACAAGTACAACCTCGGCAAGAAGCTGAAGAGCCAATCGCTGATTGCCAATGCTTTGGAGCATCGTTCGGATGTCTTCTCATCGTTTGCTGCACTGATAGGGATTGGCGGCGCTATTGCTGGTGGGTGGCTAGGCGTTCCGTGGATGTTGTACCTAGACCCTGCAGCAGGTATTTTTGTTTCTTTGCTTGTACTGAAGATGTCATACAACATTTTGATGGAATCGATACACAGCACACTGGACCATGTCCTTCATGATGATGACACGCAGGAGCTGCGTCAGGCTATCTTGCAAGTATCTGGCGTGACGCGAATCGATTCCCTGCGGGCCAGAGAGCATGGACACTACCTGATTGTGGATGTGAAAATAGGTGTAAATCCGCATATTACGGTAGAAGAGGGACACCGCATTGGTAAGCAGGTTAAACACGAGATCATGGAAAAGTTTTCTGAGGTCCGCGACGTTTTCGTTCACATTAATCCTTAGTTGTCAGTCTCCTGCTTCATCCTCTATAATGAATGAGGATTGATTGGAGGAACGCTCATGCTGAAAGCGAAAACACGCTGGAAACTGGCCGCCTACGATGAACAATTAGCTGCAACGATCGCTGACGAATGTCAGCTCGCTCCGCTTGTATCCAAGCTGCTGGTCATTCGAGGCATCGACTCATCGCAAAAGGCCCGAGATTTTCTTCAGGCAGGTCCGGAATTATTTCATGATCCGTTCTTGCTAGATGGAATGGAACAAAGCGTGCACCGTATTCAACAGGCCATCCAAGAGCAGGAGCCGATTCTCATTTACGGTGATTATGACGCGGATGGCGTAAGTTCTACATCGTTAATGGTACATGTATTGCGCCAACTGGGCGCTGTGTTTGACTATTACATCCCTAACCGGTTTACCGAAGGGTATGGGTTACATAAAGACGCCTTGGCGCAGCTGCAGCAAAGCGGTTATAAGCTGATTATCACAGTAGATACCGGGATTAGTGCAGTAGAACAGGTGGAGTATGCTAAACAGCTGGGTCTTGACGTAATTGTAACCGACCATCACGAACCTCCGGCAATCATCCCGGAGGCATTTGCTGTGATTAATCCGAAAAAGCCTGGTTGTCCCTATCCATTTGACATGCTGGCGGGAGTAGGGGTTGCCTTTAAACTAGGGCATGCCCTGCTGGGTGAACCTCCACTGCATCTGGCAGATCTCGCAGCACTGGGTACGATTGCTGATTTGGTCCCGTTGGTTGACGAAAATCGCATTCTTGCCCGAGAAGGATTAAAGCGCTTAAATCAGACGTGCAACTTGGGTCTGCAGGCGCTGATACGCGTCTGTGGGCTTTCAGACAGCGTTTTGTCAGCCGGTCACGTGGGATTTGCGCTGGGTCCAAGATTAAATGCGAGCGGGCGGCTGGAGACCGCAGAGTCGGCCGTCAAGCTTTTGACGACAGAGGATCTGGATGAGGCTGAACAATGTGCACAGGCTTTAGACGATCTGAATCGCGAGCGACAGGATTTGGTTGCGGCGATGACAGAGGAAGCCGTCCAAATGGTGAGGGAGCTTTATCCGCCAGATGAGAATAATGTGCTTGTAGTGGCAAAGGAAGGCTGGAATGTCGGCGTAGTTGGCATTGTCGCCTCTCGTCTAGTCGAGACCTTTTACCGACCGACGATCGTCCTTGGAATTGACCCCGAAAAGGGGACAGCGAAAGGCTCTGCACGCAGCATTGCCGGCTTTGACATGTACGAGGCCTTAACTGCTTGCAAGGAGTGGCTCCCCCATTATGGCGGGCATACGATGGCAGCGGGGATGACGCTGCCGGTCGGCAATCTTGATTTGCTGCGGCAAAAACTGAACGAACTTGCTGGTCTTTGGCTCTCCTCAGATGATTTTATCCCGATGACCAAAGTAGATGTTTCCATGGACATAGCAGAAATAAGCTTGGATGCAGTAGAGCAGCTAGAGAAGCTCGCGCCCTATGGGATGGGAAATCCTACGCCATTGGTTATGCTGGAAAATGTGGAGACTGTGGGCATGCGAACGATTGGCCGTGATGACAATCACTTGAAATGCTCGTTGAGCGGGTCGAATGCTACTGTTGATGCCATCGGCTTTAACTGGGCGCATGTGACCAAAAAGGTGACGCCAAAAGCACGATTTCAAGTCTTGGGTGAGCTTTCCGTGAACGAGTGGAATGGAAACCGCAAGCCTCAGCTTACGATTCGGGATTTGTCTGTACCCCATCAACAAATCTTTGACTTGCGTGGGAGTCGCGACAAGTCACAAAAATGGCTGGAGCTCGCGACTGAACCGGGTTCGATAACGGTACTGTTTCGACAGGATAGTTATGATCTGTTAGCCCACGGGGCCACTGAGGAACAAAGGAAGACCCTTCATTTCATTGGCCGTGATGAGAGTGGATGTGATTTTACTGTTATCCAAAATGTCATCCTGTACGACTTGCCAAAGCGACGCGTTGACCTTACAGCCATACTTTCAAGGTTACACCATGCGGAGCGGATCTACTGCCTGTTTGGCGACCCAGATTTGGGAATGGAGCGGCTTTCCTGTCCGGGACGTCAGCATTTCAAAGAGCTGTATCAATTTTTCGTACAGGTACCTGTAGTCAAGCACATCCACCTGGATGCATTGGCACGCAAGCTTAAATGGAAACAACCTATGCTGGACGGCATGCTGGCTATTTTTCTTGAGCTTGAGTTTTTGGCGGCGGAGCCCGAGCAGTACCGACTGCTAAGCTCTACGTCAAAAAGGCCGCTGGAAAGCTCTCTTCTTTATGCCCAGTGGCAGGAAGAGGCCCAGCTGGCTACTGATTTACTGTTATCATCTTCGGATGGATTGCTTCAATCGTTTCATCAGTTGGTGGAGCCTGCCACCGTTTAGGAGGAATTTTTCATGGATTTCAAACAATATATTCGCGTCATTCCTGATTTTCCACAGCCTGGCATCCGTTTCAAGGATATTACGACTCTGCTGAAAGACGGTCCTGCTTATCGCGCAGCGATTCAGGAATTGGCTGTATTTGCTCACGAAGTGGGGGCGGAAGTGATTGCCGGTCCGGAAGCGCGCGGCTTCGTCGTAGGGGCGCCGCTTTCCTATGAAATGAACATTGGATTCGTCCCGATCCGCAAATCGGGCAAGCTGCCTTATCAATCCATTAAGGCAGACTACAATTTGGAGTATGGAAAAGACGCGCTAGCCGTGCATGTCGATGCGATTCAACCAGGACAACGCGTACTGATCGCGGATGACCTCTTGGCAACTGGTGGAACGATCGAAACAACGATCAACCTCATCGAACAGCTCGGCGGCAAAGTAGTGGGTGCAGCCTTTTTCATCGAGTTGTCTTATTTGGATGGACGCAAAAAAATAGGCGATGTTCCTATTAAATCCCTTATTCAATACTAATGGTCGAGCAAAAACGGGTCACGTACCCGTTTTTTTGTTTTTTTGTGGGCTGTTCATACTTTACAAGGGAAAGCACCTTTACAATACGAACGACTTAAAAGATAATAGATGAAATACCATAGCCAAATTTTCTGGTTCGGATCAGCTCAATCGAATGTCTTCAAATAGTAGAAAGTGCAACTAAGGCCCTGCCTGCGCCAAAAGGCTTGGCAAAGCCAAGTTTTCTAATGAGAGGATAAGGGAAGGGAACTATGATTACCGGCATTGATGAGGTAGTAAAAAAAGCAAGCACATATCTATCCCAATCGGATTTGGACTTAATTACACGTGCCTATCAATTGGCCCAAAAAGCGCATGAGGGCCAGGTGAGAAAATCTGGTGTTCCGTACATCATGCACCCAATTGCTGTAGCGGGTATTCTCGCCAATTTGCACATGGATGCAGTAACAATCGCGGCGGGGTTTTTACATGATGTCGTGGAAGACACCGAGATTACGTTAGATCATCTCCGCGAGCAGTTTGGCCCTGATGTGGCTCTTCTGGTTGACGGAGTTACTAAGCTGGAAAAAATCAAGTATAAGTCAAAAGAAGAGCAGCTTGCTGAAAACCACCGCAAAATGCTGGTTGCCATGGCACAGGACATTCGGGTTATTATGATCAAGCTGGCTGACCGGCTGCACAACATGCGGACACTCAGGCACATGTCCGAAGAGAAGCAACGTGAGATTTCCGATGAGACTCTCGAAATTTTTGCGCCCTTGGCCCACCGTCTGGGGATTGCTTCTGTCAAATGGGAGCTGGAGGATACTTCGCTCCGCTATTTGAATCCGCAACAGTACTATCGAATCGTAAATCTGATGCAAAAAAAGCGGGTTGAACGGGAAGCTTATTTGAATGAAGCATCGGATACGATCAGGGAAAAGCTCGGCGAGTTGAACATTGAGGCGGAAATTTCGGGACGACCGAAACACATATACAGCATCTTTAAAAAGATGACGAAGCAGAATAAGCAGTTCAATGAAATCTACGACTTGTTAGCGCTTCGTATTATCGTCAATGACATCCGCGACTGTTACGCGGTGCTCGGTATCGTACACACGCTGTGGAAGCCGATGCCTGGACGATTCAAAGATTACATCGCGATGCCAAAGACCAACATGTATCAATCGCTCCATACCACGGTGATTGGGCCCAAGGGAGAACCGCTCGAAGTACAAATTCGCACATGGGAAATGCACCAGACCGCAGAGATCGGGATTGCTGCACACTGGGCCTACAAAGAAGGCAAGAGCGTGGTCCAAGGCTCGTTCGCCGAGAAACTGGGCAGCCTGCGTGAGATCATCGAGGGCGGTTCAGAGGAAGCCCCCAATGCCCAGGAGTTCATGGAGAGCCTCAAGCAAGATCTGTTCTCTGATACGGTGTTTGTCTTTACGCCAAAAGGGGACGTGGTGGAGCTGCCAAAAGGTTCTGTGCCATTGGACTTCTCTTATCGAATTCACTCGGCGGTCGGTAACCGGACGATTGGTGCAAAAGTAAATGGCAAAATTGTTCCGCTCGATTACGCGATGAAAACGGGCGATATCATCGAAATCCTGACTTCTAAGCATTCCTACGGACCTAGTCAGGACTGGCTGAAAATGGCCAAGTCAGCACATGCCCGCAATAAAATTAAGCAGTGGTTTAAAAAAGAAAAACGCGAAGAGAATGTTGCCAAAGGTCAACAAATGGTGGAAACGGAGATCAAGGCACGCAGCTTCGATGTGAAAGAAGCGATGACTGAGACGAACTTGAAGGAAGCGGCCGCAAGATTCAACTTTCAAGGGTCTGAGGACATGTTTGCGGCTGTGGGCTACGGTGGAATTACAGCCTCACAGATTGCGACCCGTTTAGTCGACAAGCTGCGCCGGGAACGGGAAGAACAGAATCCGACGATTCCCGAGGTCAAACCCAATCCCGCCCATCAAGCAAAAAGTGAATCAGGGGTCAAGGTACGCGGTGTAGACAATCTTCTAGTACGCATATCCCGTTGCTGTACCCCTGTCCCAGGCGACCAGATCATCGGTTTTATCACTCGCGGCCGTGGGGTGTCTGTGCATCGGCTGGACTGTCCGAATGTGCTGGCGGATGAATGCTCGGAGCGGCTGATTGATGTCGAGTGGGACACAGACTTCAAGCACAATTTCAACGTCGAAATCGAAATCACTGGCAATGATCGCAGCGGCCTCTTGAACGACGTGCTGCAGGTTGTGGCGGAGACCAAAACGAACATTGCGGCAGTTAGCGGCAAAGCGGATAAAAACCGTGTCGCAACTATTCACATGACGATTTCGATCAGCAATGTGGATCATTTGCAAAAAGTGGTGGAGCGAATCAAGCGCATCAAAGACATTTATTCGGTTCGCAGGATATTGAGCACCTGATCCCTCGTGGATTGGGTGTTCTGTTTTTTAAATCAACCAGGTGAGTTAGAGGCGAAGGAGGATCAACGAACGTGAGAGTAGTCGTACAGCGATCGAGAGAAGCAAGTGTAACAGTAGCAGGAGAGGTAGTCGGACAGATTGAACATGGACTGATGCTTCTGGTAGGGATCACCCAAGCGGACTGCGAAAAAGAAGTAGAATTCGTGGCTGACAAAATTGCTAATCTGCGGATTTTTGAAGATGAGGAAGGAAAAATGAATCACTCTGTCCTCGAGACGGGAGGACAAATTTTGTCCGTTTCCCAATTTACGCTATATGGCGATTGTCGAAAAGGCAGACGCCCCAACTTCATGGCAGCCGCACGCCCTGAGCAGGCAGAACCGTTGTACGAGCTGTTCAACGCCAAGCTGCGTGAAAAAGGCCTGCACGTGGAAACAGGGCGCTTTGGAGCTATGATGGATGTGCGACTCGTAAACGACGGACCTGTAACGCTGATTGTAGAATCATAGAGATCCGCCAAGGGGGAGAGGGCATGGCGCAGAAAGCATTAGTAGTGGGAGCAAGCGGGATGTTAACAGAAGTAGCTCGCTGGCTCGCAAAACAAGGCTATGAGGTGACTGTGGTTGGAAGAAACCGAGGAAAACTAGAAGAGGTCAGAGACGGGTCCTCTCATCCAGAGTCATTTACGCTGCTTGCACTCGATTATCACCAGTCTGACTACTTGCGCGAGGCGATGGAACAGCTCGTCGCAAAGCAAGGGCACATACAACTCGTTGTGTCATGGATCCATCAAACAGCTCCGGAGGTACTGCCTACAATTGGAGAGGTGCTGTCGCGTCCGCAAAAAGAGTGGAATCTCTATCACGTATGCGGAAGCCGTGCCTGGAGAAACCCGCCGGTCGTTCCTGAGGGAATCGGGTGCACCTATCACCGGATTATCCTCGGGTTTGTTTGTGGGGAGAAGGAATCACGCTGGCTTACAAACGGCGAGATTGCCCAAGGAGTCATTCAAGCAATCCAAGCGGCCGAACCACAATTCATTGTTGGTAGTGTCGAGCCATGGGAGAGACGCCCCTCTTATTAAAATCTTCAGTTTACATACAACAATGAAAACCCCCTGTACCAAAGACTACACGCGCAACTGAATTTTGCGGTGCAGTTCCTGGCAGGGGGTTTTTTAGGCGGGAGAATTAACCTCCCTGATTGTTTTGTGAGCTGAAGTACTGAATAATCCCTTTGTACAAGCCTTCGGCGGCAAGGTCCTGCTGCTTTTCCGAGCGAACTCGAATTTCCTCGTTGTAGTTAGAAAGGAAACCGATCTCGGCCAAGATGGAGGGAACAGAATTTTCCCGGAGAACAAAGTAATCGCCAAATCGGGCTTGCAAGTCTTTGTAGCTGGTAGCTTTGACGAGTTCATTTTGAACCAGGGAAGCAAGCTTGCTAGAGTTCCCCTGATTGTAGAAAAAGACGATAGAACCGTTCGTAGCAGTGTTTGGATGAGTATTATGGTGGATACTGACAAAAATATCCGCCTTGTTCATTACCGCCACATCTACACGCTGCTGAAGAGTCAGCTTGCGGTCGTCGGCACGTGTCATGATGACATTGGCTCCTGAGGATTGCAGCCTGTTTTTAAGCAAGAGAGCGACCTGCAGGTTTACCGTTTTTTCCAAGGTAGAGAAGCTGAGGCCAGTTGCTCCATTGTCGTTACCGCCATGACCTGCGTCTACAACGATGGTTTTTCCGACCAGTTCATTTCCGCGAATGACAGCAGGGACACCGCTTGCAGATACGAGCCATCCGGCAATATATCCGGTGGACCCGTCAGTGAAGGCAACCTGGAACCATTCGCCTTCTTTATTGGCAATACTGTATTTTTCGCCCGGTTGCACCCGCTTGATAATTTCGTGCTCCGTGCTAGAGCCAGAACGCACATTTGTATCCGGATTAACAATAGTGACATAGGGACCGCTTGGTGTCGGCATGGCCGGTTGAGATACCGTGATGAGCCATCCTGCGACCCAGCCCGTTTGTCCTGCTGGTGTCGTCACACGGTACCATTCACCTTGCTTTTCCAATACGGTCAAGCTGCTGCCGACTGGGAGAGTAGCTAAGACCGAACTGTTTGTATTGGATTCACTTCGCAGGTTTAGACCGTCAGTTTGGACGGTAGCCGTTTGCTTGGATGATGTTGCTGGCTGTCCTGCTGATGGCGCTTCAGGCAAGATGTCTGACGGCGTCGCACCCGTATTGGCACCAGGGCTAGGAATATTGGATGAGGATCCTTGTTCCGTAGTAAACCACGCGTTGACTCCATCGTATGGGAATTGAATCCAACCATTTTGCTTGGTTATGACTTTGACTGTTTCACCTGCATGCAATTGGCCGATTGCTGGCGTTGTAGCATCAGGTGTCGCGTACACATACGGTGCGAATTCCAGCGTCAAGCTGGCGCTTTGTACGGCGGGTGGCTTCGTTTGTGCTCCACCCGTACTTGACGTGCTGCCGCCACTGTTACTTGGGTTAGGAGCGGGCGGAGGTGTTGCAGTGGGCTTTGTGCCAGATTGTCCGGCTGTACTTTCCTTGACCAACCAAGCGGCTACCCAACCTTTGCTCTGGGCAGTGAGCTGGATTTGGATCCATTCTCCGTTCTTTTGCACGATGTTGTAGCGTGTACCAGGGTTGATGGTTGCAACGATCGCGTTGGTTTGTCCAGGACCGGAACGGACATTGAGATTGGTCGTGTTGCTCTCCACCTGGGCGACAGGTGGAGAAGCTTGCTGCCCAGTGGTGACTAGCCAGTTTGCGACCCAACCGGACGCGCCATTTGGCAATTTTACTTGAATCCAATCGTTTTTGGTAGAAACCACAGGCAATACAGTCTTGTTCGGCAGGGTAGTGACAACAGTGTCCTGGAGGCTGGGACCTGAACGGACATTGAGATTGTCCACAGTGACCTGAACTGAACTGGCGGCCCAGGCTGTAGAGACGGGGATGGAAACGGCGCAAAGAAAAGTCAGGAGCGTCCTCAGGATTTTTTGACGAACAAACACGGGTAGACATCCTTTCTCATAAATTCCTATCTGTAAAAATTAATTCTTGCATGTTTTTGGCAAAGTAATCACTTCGCTCTATATCCTTCTTTTTCCTGCATCATCCGACAAACTTCCTCAATGATTTCCAGATTGCGATTACCAGTTGGAGGCAATAATAAAAAGAAACTAGGAAATCAGGAGGAATTAAGCGTGAGGCAGTCTAGCAAAGAGACCTTTGCCCAAGAAGTAAATCGAAAGTTTTTTTCTGTCGATTTTCATGATTTTTTGGAAAAAGAAGCGTCTCTAAACGATGTAGAGTTGTCGAAGGAATTTACTCCAAGTGTCAGAGATGTCCAGCATTTACGTAAAAAACGCAAATGAGTTAGCGAGTGTCCCTGTCGGCTTTGCCACTTGGTTGGGTTGACCAAAGAGGATAGAGTCAGCTAAGATGAGGAGTGGCATATTTAATAAGCAGGTGAACTCCATGATCCAGATTACATGCGTGGGACACGCGTTTGAGCGGGAACTCTCCTTGATTCTCGCATTGTTTTACGAAGATCCTAAGCTCTCGTTTGTTCCAGAATGGACAAGTGAAGCTGGGCTGAAAATAAAACTTACCCTGACCGTGCGTGATGAGGGCGTCTTGGCATCGGGGGAACTGTTCGATGGTAGCAGACAATTGACTCATCAAGTAAATCGGAACTATGCAGATCGTGATGAAAAAGCGATGCGCAAAACGGCCAAGCAGGCACTTTGTTACACGCTTTTATTGATGCTGGAAGAATATACGGGAATCGAGCAGGGCTGGGGAATTTTGACAGGGATTCGCCCGACCAAACTACTCCACCAACTGAACACAGCAGGAGTGACCAGGGAAGATGCACACCGCCGACTGCAGCAGGAAGTGATTTTGCGTCCTTACAAGCTGAGGCTCTTGCAAGAGATCGTAGACAAGCAGCTAGAGGTTGTACCTGACCTGTATCAGATTGACCGAGAGCTGTCGGTCTATATTGGCATTCCTTTTTGTCCGACGAAATGTGCATACTGTACGTTTCCTGCTTATGCGATTCGTAGTCATACTGCGTCCGTCAATCCTTTTCTTGAGGGGCTTCATTATGAGCTGGAGCGGATGGGCGAGTGGCTTACGGAAAATGACCAGCGGATTACGTCCATCTATTTTGGCGGAGGCACACCGACGAGCATTACGGCAGATGATATGAATCAATTGTTCGAAACGATGCACCGCTCTTTTCCACATATGGAAGACGTGCGTGAGCTGACCGTCGAGGCAGGCAGACCCGATACGATTACGAAAGAGAAGCTGGATGTGATGAAGCGCTGGGAGGTAGATCGGATCAGCATCAACCCCCAATCGTTTACACAGGAAACGCTTCAGGCCATCGGACGCCATCATACCGTGGAGGAAACGATCGAAAAGTACCATCTCGCTATGGAAATGGGCCTATCCAACATCAATATGGATTTGATCATTGGACTTCCAGGCGAGGGAGTAGCAGAGCTGGCACACAGTCTCCAGGAGGTGGAGAAGCTTATGCCTGCCTCGCTGACGGTCCATACTTTGTCGTTCAAGCGGGCGTCGGAAATGACGCAGAACAAGGAACGCTACAAAGTAGCAAGCCGCGATGAAATCAGCAAAATGATGGATATGGCTTCCGCTTGGACGAAGGCAAACGGATACGACCCTTATTATCTGTATCGCCAAAAAAACATCCTGGGTAACCTGGAGAATGTAGGCTATGCCAAGCCTGGTCAAGAAAGTATTTACAACATCATGATCATGGAAGAGGTTCAAACCATCTTGGGTCTGGGCTGTGGCGCGGTTTCCAAGCTAATGGCGCCGGGGAGCCGCAAGCTGTCACGCTTTCCTAATCCCAAAGATCCGAAGACGTATAATGACACCTACAAGGTACTGGTAGAAAACAAATTACGCGACTTGGATGAGATTTATTTCGGAAAGCCGACTGTTTCACAAGGCTAAAAATGGTTGTAAAAAAAGTTTTATAGTGCGCCTGTTGACGCGTGCTTTCTGGTTTGCTATGATTCACAATAAGCTTTTGGATTGAATATGATTGAGATCTGATGACGGGAACAAGTACCCAGGAACCGGATAACCAGAGAGAAAGCGCCGTGGCTGAGAGTGCTTTCATATGACGACTTGGTGAATGACATCCCCGAAGACCACAGTGAACAGGTAAAAAGATGACTTTTTCCTCAGTAACTGTCAGGCGTTCGCCGGCGTTAACGGCTAATAAGTGGGATAGCCTTTTGTTACCATACGGCTATTCAAACAGGGTGGCACCACGGGAGTAGAACCAGTCTCTCGTCCCTGACATGCGGCGATTTGCTAAATGTCAGGAGACGGGGGACTTTTTTATTTGGTCATAGATAGCCCTCCCTTATCCTAGAGGTTTGGCGTAGCCCAAGTTTTTCAAATGACATGGAGGTTCGAGAGGAATGACTAGAATCCAGATCCCCCGCGGTACACAGGATATTATGCCTGGTACTGTAGAGCTGTGGCACTACGTAGAGGCCAAAGCCCGCGATCTATGCCGCCGCTCCAATTATGCAGAGATTCGCACTCCGCTGTTTGAGAGCACAGAGCTGTTTCAGCGCGGTGTAGGCGAGACAACGGATATCGTGGAGAAAGAGATGTACAGCGTAGCCAACCCGCGCAGTACGGATGCATTGACGCTGCGCCCGGAAGGTACGGCTGGCGTCGTCCGTTCTTACGTCGAAAACAAGCTGTATGGCGTTCCAAATCAGCCAACCAAGCTGTACTATTTGGGCCCGATGTTCCGTCATGAGCGTCCGCAAGCGGGACGTTATCGCCAGTTTGTTCAGTTTGGTGCGGAAGCCATTGGTTCCAGCGATCCCGCAATTGACGCTGAAGTAATCGGCCTAGCCATTCGCCTGTATCAGGAGCTGGGACTGACCGGACTGAGCGTTGAGCTGAACAGTGTAGGTACATTGGAAGACCGGGCTCGTCACCGCGAGCATTTGCTGGCTCATTTGAACGGCGTTCGTTCCGAGCTTTGCGAGGATTGCCAATCTCGCATTGACCGAAATCCGCTGCGAGTACTCGACTGTAAAAATGAAAAGTGCAAATCGCTCACAAAAGATGCTCCATCGATTCTGGATTATTTGAGCGAAGAGTCAACCGCACATTTTGAGGCAGTAAAAGGCTATCTGACCGCACTGGATATTCCGTACCACGTCAATCCGCGTCTGGTTCGTGGCTTGGATTATTACACACTGACTGCTTTTGAAATCAAGATGGCGGAGATTGGCGCAGTAGAGACGCTTTGTGGCGGAGGACGCTACAACGGATTGGTAGCAGAACTGGGCGGCGATGATATGCCAGGCATCGGGTTTGCACTGAGCATCGAGCGCTTGTTGCTTGCTCTGGAAAAGCAGGGCGTACAGCTGCCAATCGCCGGAGGAATCGACTGCTTCGTGGTCGTGCAGACGCCGGAAGCAAAGACAGCAGCTTTTGTTCTGGTGGATCAATTGCGTCAGGCCGGAATTGCCGCCGAGCTGGATTACCTGGACCGCAAAATGAAAGCGCAGCTGAAGCAGGCAGATCGTCTATCAGCCCGCTTTACAGCAATCATAGGTGAGTCTGAATTGGCAAATGGCACAGTCGTCTTGAAAGAGATGGCTACAGGTGAACAGCAAGAGCTCAAACAAGAAGAGCTTGTTGCTGCACTGAATACGAAAAGAAACCATACAAACTAAAACAACCGAGTGGGGGATATCAAGATGTCTTGGCAATATCGTACCGTAGAATGCGGAAAAGTAACCACAGCACATGTAGGACAAGAAATTGTATTGAATGGATGGGTGCAAAAGCGTCGTGACCTTGGAGGAGTTATTTTCGTTGACTTCCGCGACCGTACAGGCATCGTTCAAATCGTATTTAACCCAGAGCACGACAAAGCAGCATGGGAAAAGGCAGACAAGGTTCGCAGTGAATATGTTCTGGTCGTCAAAGGTAAAGTCGTAAACCGCGCGCCAGAAGCAGTCAATCCGAAGCTGCAAACAGGCGAAATCGAAGTCCACATCTCTGAGATCCAAATTTTGAATGAAGCAAAAACACCTCCGTTCCAAATTGAGGACGACATCGACGTAGATGAGCAAGTTCGTCTGAAATACCGTTACCTCGACTTGCGCCGTCCGGAGATGCAACGCACCCTTTTGCTTCGCAGCAAGGCAGCCAAAGCATTCCGTGATTACTTGGATGAGAACGACTTCGTGGAAGTAGAAACACCGATGCTGACAAAAAGCACACCAGAAGGTGCACGTGACTATCTCGTCCCTTCCCGCGTACATCCAGGCGAATTTTATGCACTGCCACAATCGCCACAGCAGTTCAAGCAGCTACTCATGGTATCCGGTTTGGAGCGTTACTATCAGATCGTACGCTGCTTCCGTGACGAAGACCTGCGTGCTGACCGTCAGCCTGAATTTACCCAGGTGGACATTGAGACCTCTTTCCTGTCAATGGAAGAAATCTTGCCGATGATGGAAAAGATGGTCGCTAACGTATTCAAACAAACGATTGGTGTGGATGTACCGACTCCATTCCCGCGTCTGACTTACGCGGATGCACTGGCGCGCTACGGCTCTGACAAGCCGGACGTCCGCTTTGGCATGGAGCTGACAGATGTAGCTGACATCGTGGCAACGAGCGATTTCAAAGTATTTGCCAGTGTCGTAGCAGGTGGCGGGCAGGTAAAAGCAATCAATGCAAAAGGCTGCGGTCACTATTCCCGTAAAGAGGCGGACGATCTGCAGAAGTTCGCTGCCCGCTACGGTGCCAAGGGCCTCGCGTATATGGGCTTCAAGGACGGCGAGGTAAAAGGTCCGATCGCGAAGTTCTTTAAAGAAGAAGAGATCAACGAATTGAAACAGCGTCTAGCGGTAGAAGAAGGCGACCTGCTCCTGTTCGTTGCGGACAAACCAAAAGTAGTTGCTGACGCATTAGGCGCTCTTCGCTCCAAGCTGGGTGCTGAGCTGGGTCTGATCGACCAAAGCAAATTTGCGTTCCTGTGGGTTGTTGACTTCCCGCTGGTTGAGTGGGATGAAGAGGCAAAACGTTATGTAGCTCTGCACCATCCGTTCACTCGCCCAAAAGACGAAGACCTGCACCTCTTTGACACCGATCCAGGTCAGATCCGCGCACAAGCGTATGATATGGTCCTGAACGGCTATGAGCTGGGCGGCGGCTCCATGCGGATTTTCAAGCGCGATGTACAGGAAAAAATGTTTGCCGCACTTGGTTTCAGTCAGGAAGAAGCGCGTGAGCAGTTTGGCCACCTGCTGGATGCATTCGAATACGGTACACCTCCACATGGCGGTATCGCCCTCGGTCTGGACCGTCTGATCATGCTCCTCGCAGGACGCACCAACCTGCGTGAAGTGATCGCATTCCCGAAAACAGCGAGTGCCAGCGACCTGATGGTAAACGCACCAGATGTGGTAGCTCCAAAGCAATTGGCGGAGCTTTCCATCGCAACTACGGTAACAGAAGAAGAAAAGGTGGAAGCGTAATCGACTTGCAGAGCCGCATCACTCTTTGATACATTGGTAATACTAAGTAAAAGCCCTGCGATGTTCGTGACATCCGATAGTTTTGAGCCACAAAGTTTTTTTAGGGAGTTTTTCGTCCGCAATTGTAAAGGCATGCCTCCACCCGGTGGACGTCTGTAACAGTTGGGCAAGACACCCACCTGCGATGAGCAGGTTCAAAACTAAGGAGTAACACGGCATAATGGGGCTCTTTTTTCTCTTGAATCCTACTTTTCCGATTGACAATAATTTTGCTCACGAATGAAAGGTGACATTTGCGATGCTTCATCAATTTTCCCGTTGTGAATTGGCCTTCGGTCCCGAAGGTTTGGAAAAAATGAAAAATAGCCGCGTGGCAGTACTGGGAGTAGGCGGTGTTGGCTCCTTCACAGTTGAAGCCCTCGCTCGTACTGGCGTGGGTAAGCTGGTATTGGTGGACAAGGATGCGGTAGACATCACTAACATCAACCGCCAGATCCACGCTACACTGAATACGGTTGGACAAAAAAAGGCAGAGCTGATGAAAGAACGCATTGCGACCATCAATCCAGAGTGCGAAGTAGTCACGCTCAACATGTTTTACAATGCAGAAACCGCAGATCAATTTTTTGCCCATGAGCTGGACTACATCGTCGATGCGATGGATACAATGTCTGCCAAACTGCATCTGATTCAGGAAGCAAAGCGACGAAACATTCCTATTATCTCAAGTATGGGTGCAGCCAACAAAATGGACCCGACACGCTTCGAGGTTGCAGATATTTCCCAGACAAGCTATGATCCGATCGCCAAGGTCATTCGCCGTGAGCTGCGGAAAAGCGGAATCTACAAAGGGGTCAAGGTCGTTTACTCCAGAGAGATTCCTGTAACCGTGCGGTCCGATGTCCGTGAACAGATTGTGTCCAACCCGAACTCACCAATTAGCAAAGTAAGGCAGCCACCAGCGAGCAACGCTTTCGTGCCTTCTGTAGCCGGATTGATTCTGGCCAGTGTCGTTGTGCGAGACTTGTTGGATTGGCAGCCTGCAAAAGGATAGTGAACCATGGATGATCTTTTTTCGTTTGCCTACGACCAACAGGGAGGCGGCAAGCAAAAACCATTGGCTGCCCGGATGCGGCCACAAATGATTCAGGATGTCATCGGCCAATCCCACATTTTAGCGCCTGGGAAGCTGTTGCGCCGTGCGATTGAAGCCGATCAGGTGTCTTCGGTGATTTTTTATGGTCCGCCGGGCACAGGAAAAACAACTCTCGCAAAAGTAATTGCTCGTTCCACTCGAACGTATTTTGCGGAGTTGAATGCCGTAACGGCAGGGGTAGCAGACATTCGAAAAGTAGTGGATGCGGCCAAGGAAAGACTGGTTATGGATCAGCAGAGAACGACTCTTTTTGTAGATGAGATTCATCGTTTTAACAAATCGCAGCAGGATGCTCTTCTTCCTTATGTGGAGGAAGGAACGATTACATTGATTGGGGCAACAACTGAAAATCCTTTTTTTGAGGTGAACCCGGCACTGTTGTCCCGATCACAGATTTTTTCGCTCCAGTCGCTCTCGCATGAGGAATTGAAGCAAGTGATGGATCGTGCCTTGACAGATGAAGAAAACGGATTGGCAGAGCTTGGGGTCACGGTGGAATCTGAGGCTTCTGAGCATCTCATCCAATACGCCGAAGGAGACGCAAGGCGATTGCTCAATGCATTGGAGCTGGCGGTTACTACGACACCGCAGAGTACTGATGGACGGATTACTGTGACATTGGACGTAGCAGTGGAATCTATTCAACGCAGAGCCGTTCGATACGACAAGAGCGGCGATAACCATTACGACACTATTTCCGCTTTTATCAAATCCATCCGCGGCTCCGATCCTGATGCAGCGCTTTATTGGTTGGCAAGGATGATTGATGCCGGGGAAGACCCGCGGTTCATTTCTCGACGCCTCATCATCTCAGCGTCCGAAGATATCGGAAATGCTGATCCGCAGGCCATCACGGTTGCGATTTCTTGTTTTCAGGCAGTGGAGCTGGTAGGTATGCCAGAGGGACGGATTCCTTTAGCCCAGGCAACGACTTATCTAGCTACTGCTCCCAAAAGTAATGCTGCTTATAACGGCATTAATTCCGCTCTCGATCGTATACGCACGGATGGACATAAGCAAGTGCCTATCCATCTGCGTGACTCCGCCTATAAAGGAGCAGCAAAGCTGGGACACGGTCAGGGTTATCTGTATCCGCATCATTATCCATATGGATACGTGCCACAACAGTACCTGCCTGACGGTGTAAACTATTCGTTTTACCAGCCCAAAGATCACGGCTATGAACGGCACATCCGTCGATTCCAGGAAGAGCGGCAAAAGCTGGATGGACGTGGCCTTCCAAAGAAAAACTCCCCCGAATAAGGGGGAGAAGAGATTACGTACGTACGTTTCCACCTGGCTTGTTAGGCAAATCACCATTTTCATTAGGCTGTTTGCTCTGTTCACTCGCTCCATAGCGGGCTTTGTGGGCGATTGTGCCAGCCGGTTGGTCGTACAAGGTTTCGGACGGGTGATTACGTCCTCGTTCTCGGCGTTTGTTCGTTGCCATTATGCTTTCACCCCCCTAAGATGCTAGTGTGTCCTTGCAGCGACAAGTCATGTAGGCTCGCGGAAGTGGGTAGATCGTTAATAAAGAGGAGAGTTGTTAAACGTGAAGATTTCGACGAAAGGACGTTATGGGCTGACGATCATGATGGAGTTAGCCAATCGCTGCGGAGAAGGACCGACTTCATTGCGGAGCATCGCCCAGCGCCATGATTTATCCGAGCATTACCTGGAGCAACTGATTGCGCCTCTGCGAAATGCGGGCTTGGTAAAAAGTATTCGTGGAGCTTACGGTGGCTATGTATTGGCGAAGCAACCGGAAGAAATTTCGGCAGGAGATGTCATTCGCGTTTTGGAAGGTCCAATCAGCCCGGTAGAATTTGCAGAGGAAGAAGATCCAGCCAAGCGCCATCTGTGGCTGCGTATTCGGGATAGTATTTCGGCTGTATTGGATTCAACTTCATTGCAGGATTTGATCAGCTTTGAAGATGATGGACATGCTGATAACTACATGTTTTACATTTAAACGGACGTTCATATAGTCCGGGATCAAGCATTACCTAAAATGCTAGTAGAAGGTGACACCAGTGTCTGACATGATGTATTTTGACCACGCCGCCACTACGCCTGTACACCCTCGTGTCGTAGAGGCGATGACTCCGTATATGACACAAGTATTTGGGAATCCATCGAGCGTACACGGTGTTGGCCGAGAGGCGCGCAAAGCGCTTGAGAAGGCAAGAGACCAGATTGCAGCCTTTATGGATGCGGATCCGCAATCCCTTATTTTTACTAGCGGCGGGACAGAAGCCGACAACATGGCGATCATAGGAGGGGCGATGGCCCAGCGGGAGCGGGGGCGTCACATCATTACCTCGCAGATCGAGCACCATGCCGTCTTGCACGCATGTGAATATTTGGAGCAAGCAGGCTTTGAAGTGACCTACCTGCCTGTAGATGAGACGGGGACCGTCCGTTTGGCTGACTTGAAGCAAGCAGTTCGAGAGGATACGGTGCTTGTTTCCATTATGTATGGCAACAACGAAGTGGGAACCATCCAGCCGATTGAGGAAATCGGTACATTTTTGCGTGAAAGAGGGATTATTTTTCACACGGATGCCGTTCAGGCGTTTGGTGTTCTGCCAGTTCGTGTAAGGCAATTACCCGTAGATATGCTCTCGGTATCGGCGCACAAGATTAATGGACCAAAAGGTGTAGGTGCTTTGTACTTGGCGCGGAAGGTGCCTTTTTCACCGCTCGTGCACGGTGGTTCCCAGGAGCGCAAGCGTCGTGCTGGAACCGAAAATCTCGCAGGAATCATTGGATTTGCAGAAGCGACAAAGGTCATCTCCGTAGAAATGGACGATCGGATTTCCAAGTACAGACAGATGAAGGAAGTGATGCTTCATGTCTGGCAAAAGGAAGGTATCGCCTATCATGTGAATGGGCACCCGGAAAAAGTGATGCCGCATATCCTAAACGTCAGTTTTCCTGGCGTCCAAACCGAAACGATGCTGATGAATATGGATCTCGTGCAGATTGCCGCTGCCAGTGGGTCGGCATGCACGTCCGGATCATTGGAGCTTTCTCACGTCTTGATCGCGATGAATCTGGAGGAGTGTATCTCTCACTCCGCTATCCGCTTTAGCTTCGGGATCACCAACACGGTGGACCAGGCCCGGCTTGCTGCCCAGTCTATAGCCAATATTGTGAAGCGCTTAGTTCGTGATCGGTAAGGTCGTACTCGTTGAAACATACAAGAAAGAGCCGCTTGGCAGTTGCAAACCTGCCAAGCGGTTTTTTGTGTTCCAACGAGCAATCGGCAACAACAGAAGAAATGACGGCAGCGGCCGAGAACTTGCCATAAATAGCTGAGCGGTTGTCAGAACAAGTAAAACGTTTTACAATTTAATAACGTGTGCAAGCTTGAAATCCACTTTGTTGTAAAGTGGATTTTTCCATTCAGGGCATGGTTCAAGTAAGGAGGCGGTAGGATGGAGGAGCAGCAACAAACGATCTCCCTGTTTGCCGAGACATATATACGCGGATTTATAACGCAGGAAATTTTTTACAATGAAGAAACGTGGTACGGAGTTATCCGTCTAAAGATAGAAGAGACTACCGAACCCATCAAAGAATCGGAAGTAATCGTTGTCGGCAATTTTCCCCGTCCTCATCCCGATGAGCTGTACACATTTTACGGGGAGTGGAAGACACATGCTCGCTTTGGGCAACAGTATATAGCCAAGCGCTATGAACGTGAAACACCTAAGACACTTGCTGGGGTAGAGCGCTATTTGGCTAGCGGTTTGTTCCGAGGGATCGGGAAAAAGATGGCCAAACGGATCGTAGAGCATCTGGGGGTAGACGCGCTCTCCATCATTGCGGATTATCCGGAGCGATTAGCAGAGATCCAAGGCATTTCCGAATCGCGAGCCAAAATCATCTATGAATCGGTAATCGAACATCGTTCTCTGGAGAGTGCGATGGTATTTCTATACGACTTTGGTATTGGTGTCAACATGGCTTTGCGGATTTATCAGACTTACAAGCTTGAAACCATGACGGTTCTAAAGGAAGAGCCGTACCGGCTGATTGAGGATATCATGGGCATCGGTTTCAAACGGGCAGATGACATCGCTCGTGCTACCGGGATTGCGGCTTCCTCCGAGGAACGCGTAAAAGCTGCTGCCTTGTTTGTATTACAAGAGGCTTCATACTCAGAAGGCCATGTTTTTTTGCCGGTGGAAGAATTATGCGAAAAAACACTGCGTCTCTTGGAGGAGTGTGGGGGACATGTATTTTCAATAGAGGATATTACCCTGGCAGTGGAAGCGCTGTTTGTCGCGAGCAAAATTGCTTGGGAGGACGAGCGGGTATACTTGCCCTCCCTGTTCTTTGCTGAGCTAGGGCTCGCCAAACGGCTCCGTCATTTTTCACAACGAGATTCATTTGGCACGTTCCCAACATCAGAGTTTTACCGTGCGCTCGGTGCAGTAGAGGATGAGTTGGCGATTACGTATGCCCAGACGCAGCGGGATGCGATTGAGCAGGCAATTACATCAGGTCTTATGCTTTTAACGGGAGGACCAGGAACCGGTAAAACTACGGTCATTCGTGGAATTTGCCGTGTATTTTCACAGCTTCATGGCTTGTCACTCGATTTGAAGAAATACGATGAGGAAAATCCGTTTCCTATTTTGCTGGTCGCTCCAACGGGCCGTGCTGCTAAGCGGATGACCGAGACGACAGGTCTGCCGGCTATGACCATCCACCGCTTGCTCGGTTACAAAGGGGAAAGCTTTGAGCATGATGCTGAGCATCCGATTCGGGGCCGCCTTTTGATCGTAGACGAAATGTCCATGGTAGATATCTGGCTGGCCAACCAGCTATTCCGAGCCGTTCCTGATGACATGCAAATCATCATGGTGGGGGACCCTGATCAGCTCCCGTCTGTCGGACCTGGCAATGTGCTCTTGGACATGATTCGCTCCGGGCTCTTGCCGCTTGCGCAGTTGACCGAAATTTATCGACAGGCAGAGGAGTCCACTATCATCCGTTTAGCGCATGATGTCCGCAAGGGAACCGTGCCAGGGGATTTGCTCCATACAACCCCTGATCGTCGATTTTTCACAAGTTCGCCACAAGATGTTCCCGAAGCAGTGAAACAAATTTGCTCCGGAGCCGTAAAAAAAGGGTATACGGCAAAAGATGTTCAGGTTTTAGCCCCTATCTATAAAGGAAGTGCCGGTGTAAACCGGTTGAATGAAGAATTGCAGGAGCTGTTTAATCCAAAAACCGCCCAGAAGCGGGAAGTAAAATTTGGGGAAATGGCTTTCCGTACAGGAGACAAGGTCCTGCAATTAGTGAACAATGCCGAAGAACAGGTGTTCAACGGTGACATGGGTGAAATTGTAGCTATTTTTTTCCCAAACGAAAACGCAGAGAACGAAGAGATGCTGGTCGTTGCCTTCGATAACCGGGAAGTGGTGTACAAGCGTTCAGCTTATCATCAACTGACGCTTGCCTACTGCTGTTCGGTGCACAAATCGCAGGGTAGCGAATTCCCGATTGTGGTTATGCCGTTTGTCAAAAGCTATTACCGAATGCTAAGGCGAAAACTCGTTTACACGGGGATCACGCGGAGCAAGTCATTTCTCATCATGTGCGGAGAACCGGATGCATTCCGCGCAGCCGTAGAAACCGATGAGGAAGGTATCAGGTACAGCTATTTGGAAGAACGGTTGAAGCTGGAGTAAGGTTGGAACCATTTGCGCCGAATGGACAAATCCTTTTCGCCCGATACTAAATAAGCGGAAGGGGGATGTCCCACATGCGCAAGGCATTGGATGCAGTCGGTCTGCCCGTCGTGTGCCTACAAACAGGAGAGACGATTGGTACCGTTCGTGACATTCTTTGCGACTCCACTTGGCATGTACGAGGAGTCTTGCTGAGCGAACAGGGCTGGTTCCATGCAGGTACCTATATTCCTACCGAACACATTCATGCGGTAGGGGAGTCCTGCCTTACCGTATCGGGAAAAGACGCGATCACGCCCTTGCCTCATCTCGCCGCTCTGGAACCTGTCGGATTCGTGACGGGAAAGACAAAATTAAAAGGAAAAGCGGTGATCACCGCTTCCGGAGCACTCCTAGGCAGATTGGAAGATGTTTACTTTTCTGCGAACTGGGAGAAACTTGTAGGGTACGAACTATCGAATGGTTGGTTAGCGGATGTTACAGAAGGGCGCAAGCGCTTGTCCGCACCACCTTCCGTCATCGTCGGGGAAGAAAACCTGATCGTGCCGGACTAGGATCGTGCCAGGCGTGAAAGGGAGGATTCGTGATGCGTGTCATTTGCCCGAATTGCAGTTCCAAAGACGTGGGGAAGATTGGAACCAATCAGTACTACTGCTGGAACTGCTTTATAGAGATGAGCGTAACAAATGAGCAAATCGCTTCTGTCTATCAGGTAGAAGAAGATGGCTCATTGCATTCGCTCAATGATCTGTTTATTGAAGATCAAACGGTTTCCGCTCAATTAAACATGTAGTTTATGTGAGCGGCAAAAAACAACTGGAGGTGGCACGCTTGTTCATTCGAAGCCTGTTGCGCGTTCTCGCCACAAGCGGTATTGTGGCTGTCATCGGTTATCTGATGGCTCCTCGTCGTCGCAGTCGGTTTTCACTGAATTGGAATCGCTTGCCGTTTTCGATGCGTGATGTACGACGTATGCTGAAGACAAGCCGCAAGATGATGCGTGCTGTTACCCGTTAATTAGTAAAATGCCTGCTTGGCGGAACATAAATAAACGCCCGAACGTATGATAGTTCGGGCGCTTTTTTTCTGTCTAATTAAGATTGTTCTGCGAGACGTTTTTGTTGCTGGCTTTTCATCCGGCCGGTCAAGAGTACGCCAACCACTACTGCAACGATGAACAACCATTTCACCCATGGATAAGCAGTAAAGAACGGGGTGAGGAACTTCTCGGTAGTTACCATGCCTGCTGCCGTATAGGCAAGTACTGCGGAACCAATATAGATGACGACAGGGTAACGCTCCATGATTTTTAGGATCATGGTACTTCCCCATACCATGATCGGAACACTGATGACCAAGCCGATGATGACCAGCAAAAAGTCACCATGTGCGGCACCTGCTACCGCGATTACGTTATCTAGCCCCATTACCGTATCAGCTACAATAATCGTCCAGACAGCTGCTCCCAGACTTCCGCTTGCTTTCATGTTGTCGTGACCCTCATCCTGTACCAGCAGCTTGAGGGAGATCCAGATGAGGATCAATCCACCGACTAAGAGCAAGCCAGGTATTTTCAACAACCAGACCACGGCCAGAGTCGCCAAAGCACGAATGACGATCGCTCCGACAGTACCCAAAATAATGGCTTTTTTTTGTTGATGGGCAGGCAAATTGCGAGCTGCCATTCCGATGACAATCGCATTGTCACCGGCCAACACTAAATCAATAACAATGATAGAAAGTAGTGCTGACCAAAACTCAGGGGTTAACAACAATTCCATTTCTCTTCCTCCTCCTCGTCCTTTGGAAGTGAATAATCCACTGGCCGTTTTCTTGATACCTCCTAGTAGTGTGGCTCAAAGGGCAAAAAGAAAACGACCTTTCCCTGGACAGGCAAAGGTCGTTAGAACACAAAAATAGACCTTTACCTGTTAGGCAAAGGTCTTGCTTACAACATTAAAAACATGTTGCCAACATAGCCGGGGATAAATCCCGTAATGACGACTATGCTGCGTAAAAGCTACTCCCCTTTGGAGATATCCTCTTGTATTTCCATACTACTTCGATGCTTCTGATGTGTCAATAGGGTACATGATTTTTGTGTGACTGTGACAACCTATTAAATATGGAAACGGAAGGGAGGAGGTGTCCAGATGGAGGAACTTCGCCGCAGCCGCTTGTTTGCCGCGGCTATTTGGCTCATCACACTGCTTATCATCGGTAACCTGCTATGGCTGCTCCGCCCTGTCGTATCGTCATTCCTGCATTTTTTAGAAGAAGTATTCGTCCCGGTTCTGGTGGGACTCGTGATTGCCTATTTGCTGCATCCGATCGTACAGATGCTGGAAAATCGAAGGGTTCCACGCATGATAGCGGTATTATTGATTTATGGATCTTTTGTACTGGTCATTACGATTGCCATAGTGAATGCCATACCGATCTTTACGACCCAATTGGTGGAGCTGTCAGACGATTTACCTAGGCTCAGCGAATGGTATTATAAATGGTTGAGCGAGTGGGAGGCGCATAAGTACTTTTTGCCCGACAGTATCTCACATGGTGTGGATCGTGTGATCATCCAGTCACAGGAAGGGATATCGCATTCGGTGACCAAGCTGGTCAACAATGCGCGCAACTCGTTAGGAAAATTTCTTGCTCTAGCAGTCGTCCCATTCATCGCCTTCTATTTATTGAAAGACATGAAGGAACTGCATCAGACCGGGATGTCGATTGTTCCCCGTGCCTATCGAAAACAGGTGCTCGCAGTGCTTCGTGACATCAACGAATCATTGGGAAATTACATACATGGACAAATGATGGTCGCTTTAATTGTAGGCGTGTTCGCTTATTTAGGCTACTGGTGGATCGGAATGCCATATCCTTTCGTTCTGGCAGCGTTTGTCTGTTTGACGAACATCATCCCTTATATTGGACCTTTGATCGGCGCAGCTCCTGCCGTTGTCGTTGCTTTGACGATTTCCACGAAGACCCTTCTTATGGTGATCGGCGTCAATCTGATCATCCAGGTGGTGGAGGGAAATATCTTGTCTCCGAATATTGTCGGACGTTCGCTGCATCTCCATCCACTCCTGATTATCATGGCGCTATTGGCTGGTGAGGCGATCGGAGGGATAATCGGATTGATTTTTGCAGTCCCGGTTCTTGCCGTGTGCAAAGTCATCATTAGTAGAATTGCTGTCATGATGCATGAAAGTTGACAGTGATCGCTAAAAAAATTTATAATACGAACAAAGCAATACTGGCATTGATCAATGAGGGAACGAGTATGTTGCAAACCTTCTACAGAGAGGACGCTCCACGGTTGAGAGGGCGACCAGAAGAAGTGCAACGGAAGGCTACTCCTAAGACCGGGCAAAAACCGGCGGCTTGGCACCGTTATACGCCCGTAAAGCGACAGGCCTTGGCGCGGATTGGTGTAGCGAGCCTGTAAGCAGGGTGGTACCGCGAGAAAAAACAGTTCTCGTCCCTGAGGGGATGGGGGCTTTTTTCATTTTTTGAAGAGGAGAATGTAGATGAAGAAGCTGACAGGTAATCAAATTCGTCAGATGTTTCTTGACTTTTTTGTGGAAAAAGGGCATCGCATCGAGCCGAGCGCTCCCTTGGTTCCAATCGACGATCCTTCCCTGTTGTGGATTAACAGCGGTGTAGCGACCCTCAAAAAATATTTTGATGGCCGTATTATCCCGGATAACCCACGCATCACCAACTCACAAAAATCAATCCGCACCAATGATATCGAAAACGTAGGCCGCACAGCTCGTCACCATACGTTTTTCGAGATGCTCGGCAATTTTTCCATCGGGGAGTATTTCAAGGAAGAAGCCATTGAATGGGCATGGGAGTTTTTGACCAGTCCGAAATGGATTGGCTTCAACCCGGAACTGCTTTCCGTTACGATTCACCCAGAAGACGAAGAGGCGTTTGAGCTGTGGAGCAAAAAAATCGGTGTTCCTGAAGAGCGAATCGTTCGTTTGGAAGGGAATTTCTGGGATATTGGAGAAGGCCCAAGCGGTCCGAATACGGAAATTTTCTACGACCGTGGCGAAGCCTTTGGCAATGATCCAAATGATCCAGAGCTCTATCCTGGCGGAGAAAACGAACGCTATCTGGAAGTATGGAATCTGGTATTCTCTCAGTTCAACCACAACCCAGATGGCACTTACACCCCACTGCCGAAGAAAAACATTGATACCGGTATGGGGCTGGAGCGTATGGCTTCCATCATTCAAGAAGTGGACAACAACTTCGAAACGGACTTGTTGTTCCCGCTGATCGAAAAAACGAGCGAGATTTCCGGAGTAAAATACAAACAGAGTGCGGAGATGGATGTAGCGTTAAAAGTAGTTGCTGACCATGCTCGTACCGTTGTGTTTGCGATTGGGGACGGAGCGCTTCCTTCCAATGAAGGTCGCGGCTATGTCATCCGCCGTCTGCTGCGCCGTGCCGTGCGCATGGGTAAAAAGCTGGGTGTGGAGAAACCATTCCTGTACAGCCTGACCGAAACCGTAGGAACGATGATGGGCGTATTCTACCCAGAGGTCGTGGAAAAGCGGGCGTTTATTGAAAAAGTAATCCGTGCCGAGGAAGATCGTTTCCATGAGACATTGGGTGACGGTTTGGCTATCCTTTCCGAAATGGTGAAGATAGCCAAGGCAAGCGGTAAAACACAGCTTTCCGGATCAGACGTGTTCAAAATGTACGATACGTATGGATTCCCTGTTGATTTGACCGAAGACTTTGCCGATGAACAAGGGCTGACTGTAGACCGCGATGGCTTTGATCAGGCAATGGAAGAACAGCGCGAGCGTGCCCGTGCAGCTCGTCAAGACGTGGACAGTATGCAAATCCAAGGCGGTCCATTATCCGATTTGACGGTTACGAGTCAATTTGTTGGTTATAATGAATTGGTAGCAACAGGAAAAGTGGAAGCGATCATTTTTGATAACCAGTTGACGGATGAAGCGGAAGAAGGTCAAACTGTTCAAGTCATTCTGTATCAGACGCCTTTCTATGCGGAATCTGGCGGTCAGATTAACGATGAGGGCTATTTGGTCTCTGATTCTGTAAAAGCTCGTGTGATGGATGTACAAAAAGGACCAATGGGTCAAAACGTACATTCCGTGCTCGTAGAAGCCGGAACATTGCGCAAAGGCGAAGAAGTGCGCGCCGAAGTAAACCGCGAATCCCGTCTTGCTATTACAAAAAACCACACAGCTACCCACTTGCTGCATCAAGCATTGAAGGATGTGCTGGGAACGCACGTGAATCAGGCAGGTTCTTTGGTATCTCCTGAGCGACTGCGTTTTGACTTCACTCACATCAGCTCGATTACACCGGAAGAACTGGAGCGAATCGAAGCCATCGTAAACGAAAAAGTGTGGGAGAATCTGTCTGTCGATATTTCCAACAAAGCGCTGGCAGAAGCAAAAGCAATGGGTGCAATGGCATTGTTCGGTGAAAAATACGGCGATGTTGTTCGTGTCGTCAAGGTAGGCGATTACAGTCTGGAGCTTTGCGGTGGATGCCATGTCAGCAACACGGCTGAAATCGGCTTGTTCAAGCTGGTCAGTGAGAGTGGAATCGGTGCAGGTACTCGCAGGATCGAAGCTGTGACTGGTAAAGGTGCCTACCAATTCCTCAACCAGCAATTTGCTACACTCAAAGAAGTAGCGCACGCGCTCAAAGCACCAGTCTTGGCCGAAGCTCCTGTTCGTGTAGAAGGCTTGCAGCAACAATTGAAAGAATTAGGGCGCGAGAACGAGTCCTTGCGTGCGAAGCTGGGTAATATCGAAGCAGCGTCTTTGACCGAACAGTTGAAGCAGGTAGATGGCATGAACGTACTCGCAACCCGTGTGTCTGCCGTAGACATGGACAACTTGCGCGGCATGGTGGACGAGCTCAAAAACAAGCTCGGCTCCGCTGTCATCGTACTTGGGGCAGTAGACGGCGACAAGGTAAACCTGGTAGCTGGCGTAACCAAAGACCTGATGGACCAAGGAATTCACGCAGGTAAAATCATCAAGGAAGTAGCCGGCCGTTGCGGCGGAGGCGGCGGTGGCCGTCCTGATATGGCGCAAGCAGGTGGTAAAGACCCATCCAAGCTGCAGGAAGCACTCGATGCGGTAGCTGATTTGGTGAAGAGTCAAGCGGTTGCAAAATAGTTATTACTCGCGAGAAATTTGCGAGATTGACAGGAAAGAGTCGACCAAAGTCGAATACAGTTGATAACAAGCAACTTTTTCAAAAAAGAAGGAACAGAGGAAATCGAGGTGTTGATTGTGAGTTCGTTGGATAATACCATGAAATTCACGGTGCCTAAGGAAGCGAATGCGGTGGATGTGCAAGAGACTTTGACAGAGGTGTACAAGGCCCTGCAGGAAAAAGGATACAACCCGATCACCCAGATCGTAGGTTATTTGCTTTCTGGCGACCCGGCGTTTATCCCACGCCACAACAACGCACGCAGCCTGATTGGCAAACTGGAACGGGACAAAATCATAGAAGAGTTGGTGACCGTTTACTTGTCCGAGCGCAAGTAGGCCTGATAACATGACACGATTCTTGGGATTAGATGTTGGCGACAAGACGATTGGGGTCGCGGTCAGCGACGAGCTGGGGTGGACTGCCCAAGGGGTAGAAACCATCAAGCGACAATCTAAGGAAAAAGACTTCGCCCGCCTTAACGAATTAATCGCTCAGTATCAAGTGGGTGCTTTTGTTGTAGGTTTGCCGAAAAACATGAATGGGACGATTGGTCCGCGGGCTGAAATGTGCCAGGCATTTGGCAAGCTTTTGGAGGAACGAACATCTCTTCCGGTTCACATGTGGGACGAACGATTGACGACGATGGCAGCCGAGCGTATGCTGATTTCTGCTGATGTCAGTCGTCAAAAGCGCAAGACAGTTATAGACAAAATGGCGGCCACTTTAATCCTGCAAGGATATTTGGACGCGAAATCGAGGTGACCGAAAGTGAGTGAAGAGATGATGGAGGAGTTTGAAGTGGGCGACGTGATCGCCCTGACGGAGGAAGGCACAGAGCAGCCGCGTGACTTCCGCATTATGTACATCTTTGATATTGAAGATCGCAGCTATCTGGTGCTTGTGCCGGTCGATCAAGAGGAAGACGAGGAGTATGAAGTTCATTTCCTCCGTTATGATGGCACGGACATGCTTCAACCAATCGAAGACGACGAAGAGTGGGAGCAAGTAGAAGCCACTTTTGAAACGTTGATCGCCGATCTGGAACAAGAAGGAGTTTAAAAACGAGCGAGAGGGTCCTGATGCCCTCTCTTCCTCCAGAGTTAGAGGCATAATTTAACGGCTAACCCTCCGTAATTGGGTTCTAAGATTCGTTGTCTTTTTATTAAAACAATGATCAAGAAGAGTGGTACCGCGAAGGTTAAACCTATCGCCTCTTTGTAGGCGATAGGTTTTTTCTATTCTCTACAATAAAAAACAACTTAATGAAGGTAGGTGTTTTGGTTGATGGAAAACGTTATTGATTATTACTCCCAATTTGATGAGTGGGGAAGGTTGGATAGGGAACCACTTGAGTTTACTATTAATCTGCATTATATAAAACAGTATTTAGCTACATCTCGAACTGTGCTAGATAATGGCGCAGGACCAGGTAAATACGCGATTGAGTTGGCTACACTCGGATATAACGTAACCCTATCTGACCTAACACCTAAGCTAGTTGAAATTGCTAAGCAGAAGGTATCTGAGTTAGGATTAACCGAACAATTTAATGGTTTTCATGTGTTGAATGCAACACATCTAGACGGAATACCAGACGAGAAGTTTGATGCCTCTCTCATGTTAGGCCCTCTATATCATTTACAAAAAGAAGAGGAGCGAGTCTCAGCAGTTAAGGAATTGTTTCGTGTGACAAAGAGGAACGGTATCGTTTTTGTAGCATTCCAAAGTCGAATGAGAATGACAATTACATCATTACAGTTCCCTCAATATTGGAAACCAAATGACAACATAGATTCAATACATGAGTTATATGAAAATGGGATTTTCAATCATAATGATAAAGGTCGATTTACAGGAGCCTATTATTTCAACATTGATGAAATAAAACCTTTCATGGAGAAGAGCGGATTTCAAACCATTGATTTAATTGGTTCTTCTAGCATCGGAGCAATGCTGAACAACGAGCAAAAACAGTATTGGACAGACCAAGGTGAATATGAAAAGTTGGTTAACTTTCTGATTACCTCTGCTAATGATCCATCCATTTTGGGAATTTCATCTCATCTGCTGTATATAGGGAGAAGGAAGTAAATAATTTATATTAGTCATGAATATTATGTGAAATAGCGTATTTTCATTGATAATTTTAAAATTTGGTCTTGATAAACGATGAAAATATAGATCTAGACTAAGAAAATAATGATCTAGACTGACTGTTAACGGGCCGTTTAACGTAATAAACCTTCGTCGCCAATTTTGTTACCCTCCTTCGACTTAAACATCGTTCGTACGAGCAAATTTTATAGCGATTTACATCCTTTCAATAAGATTGCATAATGATCTATGTCAAGTGTGCATATTTATATCCTATAATTATCAAAAGGAGAGTGTAACTTGTGCGCGAAACCTGTGTTCCACCTGAAGTGAAACTAAAAGACACTGGCTTTGGATACACGTTGTCTTTAATAGGCGGTAAATATAAAATGATCATTATGTATTGGCTGTCTGAAAATAAGGTTATGCGGTTTAATGCGCTGCAGCGAAGTATCGGTACGATTTCCTTTAAAACGCTAAGCATCATGTTAAAAGAGCTGGAGGCAGATGGCCTTATCATACGCCAGGAATTTCCTCAAATACCTCCAAAAGTTGAATATTCATTATCTGAACGTGGTCTTTCTCTCATTCCGGTGTTAAATATGATGTGCGACTGGGGAGAGAAAAACAATTTGCCAGCTCTAGAGGCTGTACAGCGATAGGATAGCTTTTTTGTTTAAATCAAAAGAAGTATCTCCTGTACAAGGAAATACTTCTTTTTTATAGCTTTAATA
Organism: Brevibacillus sp. NRS-1366; assembly: GCF_050467985.1. NCBI lineage: Bacteria > Bacillati > Bacillota > Bacilli > Caryophanales > Paenibacillaceae > Brevibacillus > Brevibacillus sp. NRS-1366. The sequence goes on from NZ_JBITPN010000046.1 coordinate 50,739, forward strand.
AAGCTACCTATTACAGGTTGTCAACAAAATTCAAATAATCTTGTGCGCTTTTTTCCAATTCGCTTACAGACGGCTCATATTCTGTACCATAAAACGCAAAGAACGATCGGTAATCTGCATTGCAGTAAAGGAAAGTAGTTTCAAAAGGAGATAATAAATGTTCAAGTGTATAGCGATATCTTCCCACTTCACTATAATCTTCTTTTTTAATTCCGGCAGATACAGCTAAAGAAACTTTGCGGTTCTTTAATTTATCGCCTCCATTTGAACCATAAGCCCAGCCATAAGCAAAAACATCGTCAAGCCATTTTTTAAGGAGAGGCGGACAATTAAACCAATATATAGGGAACTGCAAAACAAGATTACCATGCGATTCAACCAATTTTTGTTCTTTTTCCACGTCTATGTTTCCATCAGGATAAACCTTATGCAACTCGTGAACAGTATACTTATCCGGATATTTTTTGAGTTCTTCTACCCATTGCTTATTAGTGATGGATGTTTCTATGCTTGGGTGTGCTACGATAACAAGAGTTTTCAAAGATTTGTCCTCCTGAAAGTATTATTTATTTCTGTTCTTGAGTGTAAAGTTAACACTGCAAATATGTAAGTATGCACTTTTAGTACAGGTACTTACATAAAGGTGAGTGTCACCCCGAGCTTTTTGGGTTGCACTTGATATTTTTAACGGGCAGCATTCGTTCATTTAGTGGCAGAAATTTCGGTATAATATAATTGCTTGGTTTTATGGAGGGACATTAGGTCTTACGACATGAAGAGGAGAATATCTCAATGAAATTAACTGTGCTGGTTGATAATAACACTTATATCGACCGCTACTTTGTTGGTGAGCCAGCTGTTTCTTATTTAATCGAAGATGAAGGTAAGAGGATACTATTCGACGTAGGATACTCAGATGCGTTCATTCGCAATTCAGAAAAGATGAGAATTGATTTGAGAAAACTCGATTACGTTGCGCTGTCACATGGACATAACGATCATACCTGGGGATTGGATCCGCTCATCCGAATGTTTTCTGAAGCGAAACTTGAACATTTAGAATTCAGACTTCCAACCATTATTGCTCATCCTGATGTATTCTACAGCAAACTCTTGAATGGTGAAGAAATAGGGAGTTTGCTAACTGCTGAGAAAATCACTAGGCACTTTAAATTGGAATACACCAAAAAGCCGGTGTGGCTGACGGAGAAGTTGGTCTTCCTAGGTGAAATTGAAAGGACTATGCCTTTTGAAGCGGATAGCGCTATTGGACAAATTGCAAGAGATAGCGAAATTTCAGAGGACTACCTGCTGGATGATTCTGCACTTGTTTATAAAGCTGAAAACGGTCTTGTCATCATTGTTGCATGTTCACACTCAGGAATCTGCAATACCATTGAGTATGCCAAAAAAGTTTGTGGAGACAATAGGATTCTCGATATAATCGGAGGATTTCATCTGCTAAACCCTGGAGAACATCAGATGAACAAAACCGTGGAATATTTTCAGACGCTCAAACCGAAATATTTACATGCTTGTCATTGTACAGATTTGAAATCGAAAATTGCATTATCAGATGTGGCGAATGTAGTGGAGGTTGGAGTGGGTTTAACTCTTGAATTTAGATGAGACTCATTACGCTAACGGGTTCGCTAGTTTAATTTAGACAAATTAAATCCTTCCATTTGAAGCAAACTAGACTGAATAGCACGCTCTACAGCACAAAATGCTGGTGACGGAACTCGGCGACCTGGATATTTCAGAGATCACTTTAACTTTGCTAAAGGAATACTTAGCGAAGCAATCTGATCGGTTGAAGCCGAGCAGCATAGGACATCATATTCGTTTTGTTGATCTCTTTTCCGCTTTGCCTATGAAGAAACTTATTTCCTAAGTTTTTGGTCGAGGAAGATGTCAATCACTTGAAGATCTCTTGTCACTCTCTAAGGGAGAGGGCTCTTCTTGAGTTCCTTTACAGTACTGGCTGCCGAGTTGGAGAGGTGGAGAAAAAACTAAACATCGAAGACCTGAACTGGGAGAACTGCTCTGCAATGGTTAATGGCAAGGGTATAACGGAGCGCCTTTAGATTTCATTCAGGGAATGTTGGGGTATGAAAAAGCATCAACCACTCAAATATATGCTCAGCTGCACGGCGATCGCCGGCGAGAACTACACCGCCGGTACTTTTAGCAGTCTATGGCTATTGAGTAATATAACTGTTACTTCAACTATGAACAGGGAGATGCGGGACTTTATGAAGTAATGGCCAGCGTACATGTACAGGAAGCATTACAGCTTCAAAACCTAGATATGATAAAAGCATTTACTGTTCCTGCTGCAAAATATGCAGTATTCGTCACAGAACGTGGACCAATTATAGAGATGGTGCAGCGTACTTGGGCTGATATTTGGCAATGGTCACAACAGCCAGCCAATAACCGAGCATTCACAGGTGATTTTGAATATTATAGCAAGGATATTAATCCAGAGGACGGACAAGCAGAAATTTATATTTCGATAAAATAGCTGCCATGTTGTACCAGACAACTTGAATCGCTTTTAGAAATTTATTAAAACACTGAATCTGTACGATGGAGTACCTAGAAATATTTGTTGACTAGTTTGTTATTTTTAAAAAAGGAATGATCAATATGAGTGCAATTGAAAATACCAAGGTGGAGGAAGTATTCGAACAGTATCCTAAACACATTCAGTCGAGACTATTGATTCTTCGTCAGTTAATTTTGGATACGGCAATAGAGACAGAAGGCGTTGATCATGTGGATGAAACGCTAAAATGGGGAGAGCCTAGTTATATCACAAAAAAAGGGAGTACAATTAGAATAGGCTGGAAACAGTCAAGCCCAGATCAATACGCCATGTATTTTAACTGTAATACAAAGCTAGTTGATACGTTTAAAGAGGTTTATAGAGATTTATTCAACTATGAAGGTAATCGAGCGATAGTATTTGCTGAAAATGATGAAATACCAGTTGATGAATTCAAACAGTGCATTGCATTGGCACTCACTTATCATACTCGAAAGCATCTACCAATGCTTGGGAAATAATAAATAGACGTTAAAACATTTTTATAAGATCCTCTTTTTCGGTGAAATAAAGTAATGTCTATATATTTATTTAGCTAGCAAAAAGGAGTGAGCTGTATTTTAGCTCACTCCACTACTTGTCTTAATGCCTTGTTTTTATAGCAAATTTTCATTTGATACAAATCCTTGTTGTTTCAGCAGTTCTTGGTGTAAACCTGATTCCATGACGATTCCCCATAAAAAATATGCACTAGAAAGCCCATTTCGGATACCTTGAAGGCACTTTCAAGATAAATGTACTCAGATTTATGATTGAGCTATCGGGTTCGATAGATCAACAATCCAAACATAAAGGCAGCGGTTAACAACCGGCTGCCTTTTCTACATAGAGGGAGAATAGTGAAAAAGCTACCGGATAGTGAACTGCGGTATTTATGCAGCAGAGTTAGTACAGATACAATCGAGAGAGATTCTGACAACACCAAAAGAAGCGGAGTGTCACTTCAGAGCAAGAATTGGGGAAATTGCCGAGTCTATTCCAGATCAATTTTCAATCACTCCTGATACGAATATGGATGATTTGAGAAAAACGCTGCTTAGTGGTTTGGAAGAGGTTATTCATTTCTATGATACTATGACCAGTGCCTCGAAAATAAATACAAGGCCATCTTCAATAAATACGGAGTAGAATTTGATAAGCTATAAGTCAGCATAGTGAACGTAAGTGGGAAATGATGTGGTGGCAATAAAACTTGATGAAACCTTACCCCGCAACGGATTCTTTTGGTGGGTGCAGAATAGTCCGCGCGCCTTTGTTCGGTTGAAACCGAGCTAAGGGTTTATTTCAAAGAAGGCTTGGTGAAGATCGCGTTTCTCTTTCCATTTGAGGAAATTTCCAGGAAGGTTGTGGACATACTAACCCGTAAAGGAGGAGAAGCGCATGTATGACAATCCCGGAAATGACCTGCCTGATTTCAAACAACTGGATGACAGACTGATCGCACAGCCTCCAACCAGCCCGATACTCGCAATCCGCACCAATCTGGACAAGGAGCCTAATGACGTCGACAATCCGTATGTGCAGCAGGATTCCAAACCTTCCAGGCAAAATAGGGGTGAAGCAAATGAATGATCGCGCTACAAACGAAAAACCGGACATGGGTTATCATGGAAGCAATATGCATGGATATTCCATCACGGAAAAGGGAGAGGCATTGGACCAAACTGCCAAAGCGACTACGGAAAACGAAGAAAACGGGGAAGAAGAATAGTTCTTCTCCCATCACGACTGAAAAATCCCCTTCAAGTGAACAGGCAGCAGCTCGGCTTCCCTGCTATCCTTGAAGGGGATCCCTTATGTAAGAGAGAGGCGCGATGACTTAAGAAAAATTTCCGGTAAGGTAACCGCGGTATGTAAAACATATTCCTACGAAGTGAACGTAAAGTCCTCATTCTTTTTAAAGATAGGGACTATTTTACACCGTGAATAGTCATTCGACATGTGAGTGGTAACAAGGATGACCACTAGAGTAACGGAGCTGGGTTCCATTATTAAATAACCGGAAGGACTCGGCATCGTTCGGCGATACGAAGTCATTCCGGTTTTTTACATTCCAGCTAAGCCGAGTGCCAGCGCCAGTGAGACGGCGGACGTGCCGCCTGCAAGCGAGCCGGCGACATTGACGGCATCGTTGTTCCAGCCAGCGCGACCGCGGATTCGCACGGCTGGCCTGCCGCAGTGGCGGGCCTGCTCGATTTCGCGACTGCAAGCGACGCAACGGTACATTTGCTGCCATGTCGCACCGATCCATGAATCGGCCAGCGACCCTATGATGCCCGCCAGACCGGCTATTCCGACCCAGGCGACCGGTCTAAGAGCCGCCGCGGCCGCATCTGGCGCGGATTGGCCGGGCACCGCAAGCAGCATCCACGCTACGGCGCCGATAAAAAGGCCGCCGGCCAGCGAAGCGGCCACGCCGAGGCCAGAAACCCCTCCGGACGTGCCAGGCGGAACGCGCCGACCCGTCTTGATCGATCTCGGAGGCGTCCGGCTCAAGCCACCGATTTCTGTAGCCCAAGTATCGGCTGTGACTGCCGCCATAACGCCGAGGAAGGCGTACCACCAAAGCGGATGCGGACACGCCCAATTTGCAGCGCATAACAGCAGCCCCAGCCCTCCGTTAGCTAGCACCTGGCCGGCATCGCGCCTCCCTGTTTTCTCATAACCGCTCTCTGCCTCTTCCTTTGCATGCTTTTTCCACTTGGACCATAAGGTCGACGAAACAAAAAAAGCGATGAGGGAGCCGAACCAGACCGCGCTTCCGAGCGCGTACATCACCGTGCCCAACATCACCGCCGCGAAAAAGCCGGAACCGGACAGCAACCGTTTTGAATAAGCCGTCCCCGCAATCCCAGCGCTGCAGGCCAGACCTATTAACCACTCCATCGCTTTCCGCCCCCTTTGTTTTGAACTATTATACCTCAGCGCAGCAGGCTTTCGAAAATAGAAAGGTTATGATTAAGCTACCAGCGAATAGCTTGTCAACATTTCCAGCAGGGCAAGGTTGATCAGCAAAGCGTTCTCGGTTAACAATAGTTTTCTTTTGGATTAATTTAGGGACGTAGAAGCGGCAGATAAGATCGAGCCTTGTGATCGCCAAAATCATACCTGGGGCGGGGCAGCGAAGGGAAGGAGATACCCCACTCCCTCGTACACCTCTATTACCTTCATTGAACACTTTCCAACAAGATCACTTGCCTGATGGGGCAAGGTTTTCTTATCATTCGTACTCGCGTCCAAGCTGATAAGCGCGTTCTAGCAAACTCTCAATATGCTCCTTGGATTCCGAAAGGGTGTCGTATAGTAGCTCAACCCTGGATTCCTTCACTCGGGCGTAGCCAGCAAGCGCTACATTGAGATAGTGCGTCAGCATCTCTTCGCGGTTGTATTTTGACATATGCTCTTGATCCCCGCCGGTCAGGCAGATCCACAGCACTTTTTTCTTACCCATTTTCCCGAACAGCCCCATGTTCCATACTTTGTCCAAGTACCCTTTAAGCATTGAAGGCACGCTGTACTGCCATAATGGGAACACGAAAACAAGCGTGTCCGCCGCAGCAATCCGGTCCATTTCCTTGCGAACCTCGGAAGAGTAGATTTTGTCCGGATTTATCCAATCTTTCTCATCTTCAGCCGTATACACAGGATTGAATCCGTCGCGGTCCAAGTCCAACAGATCTACTTCGTGGTTGTTTTGCTTCAGCCCATCCACAAAACGGTTCATCGCAGCGTACGTAAGAGAATTTTTGCGAGGGTGAGTGACGGTGACAAGAGCTTTCATAGGTTAACGACCTTCCTTTATGACATATTCCCGGCGGTTTCTACGGATAACAGTTCGAAGCGGTAGTCAATGGCCGGTTACAGATGCTATTATGGATGGTAGAAAATTCTCTGTGAAGTACGTACTTAAAAGTACCATAGGTTCTTAAATGTGCCGTAGGTACATTCAGGTTCTGGTTCTGTAGTATCATTTTTATACTGATTATATTACCTTGGGAAGGAAGGAGTGGTGTTATCTTGAAAAAATATCACAATGGTATAGAGGTCACGCTGGAAGTCATCGGGGGAAAATGGAAAAGCATCATCCTATACCATTTGACAACCGGCAAAAAGCGCACCAATGAGCTGAGAAGATTAATTCCCGACATCACACAAAAAGTGCTGACGCAGCAGCTTCGCGAGCTCGAAAAGGATGGCATCATCCACCGGATCGTTTACCATGAAATTCCTCCCAAAGTGGAGTATGAGCTTAGCGAATACGGTTTGAGCTTTAAAACGGTTCTGGAGAGCTTTTGCTTATGGGGAGAAAGGCACTTGGACAAAGTTTATGGAGACAGATCGGCCGTCTTGGAGGAGTGCTGACCGGACGACACCTATGAGCACATTTAACGAGCGTTCCGCGCGGCGATGGAGAGCCAGGGTCGCCTATATTCGCGCTGTGGTGCAGCCTCGCGTTTTGCTTTGCAATCGAGTTCAGCCAATTGAACCAGGCCGGTTGGATTAATCACATCCGGGAGACAAGCCTTGGGGCGTTGGTATGAGGAAAAGGCTTTTTGGCGGATGTCCGAGTTATTCAATCTTTTAGCTGCCGGATGAGTTACAATGCAAGAATGGCTTGCTTAAGCTGGGACATCAAACACGATTACGGCGTCGCGGAACATTGGGTAACCGTCGCCACCGGCCAAACGATCCTGAATCCGATACGGGTCGCTCCCAACGGCTCCGGCTGCGAGGTGGTCTTCACGGCGTTCCAGCAGCCCGGGATGTCCGACGAAAGCTTTGTAACTAAGGAAAAGCACGCTATAGGGATTGAAACACCTTTCTCAGTATCATCAAAGAGGAGCGGGTAACTTCTGGCCGTCTTAATCGAAAGGGTTAGACTAAGGGCTTCCTATTTACACCAAAGCAATGACAAGATCAGGATCAGGTGAAAAATTGCACACACTTCACTAATGATTGAGCCGTCGACCGATCCGGAGTTGAAGATCATGATTTATACCGCTTCAACGGATATGGCTGCGCGTTTGCAAGATTTGCTGAGGAGTCAGAAGCATCCTCCGGTATTTTGCCGAGCGGGGAGTCGTTAGTTACCGTTTATCTCAGTCCTTCCGTGAGTGACCGGGTGCATCAGATCAAAGGAGCAAAACGATGAAAAAACAGGCATCGAGATTTCAACAGGGCACACTAATAGCTGAGAAGAGGGTTACCTGGCTGGAGCTGTTTTACGATCTGCTTTTTGTCGCGGCCGTATCGAAAGCGGGTCATGTCTTGTTACATGTCGAATCCGGAATAGTTCCGATAGAATACTTAACCAAATTCGTTCTCATCTTTGTTCCGATCTGGTGGGCTTGGGTCGGTCAAACTCTCTTTGTTAACCGGTTTGGGCAAGATTTATTCTCGCACCGGCTATTTTTGATTCTGCAATTATTTTTTGTACTCATCATGACGGCCAGCCTATCGGTTCAATTTGATCAATACTATGTTCCATTCTTCATAGGCTACGTTGGTTTAAGGGCCGTTACAGCCATTCAGTATCTTTCGGTACATAAGAAAGAAGAAGCTGATCGAAAAGTCACTGCCCGTTATTTAGGGAGCCGCTTTTGGATTGGACTTTTGGTATCTTCGTTCTCCTTATTTTTTGACTCGTGGATTCGTTATGCCCTTCTTTATGCGGGCATTGCCGTAGACATTTTGTTACCGTTAATCGGCCGGAAATACTTGGTGAAAAGTCCTATCCATACGCCTCATTTATTAGAGCGCTTCTCCCTGTTTACTCTCATTCTTCTTGGTGAATCCGTAATCAGTATAATTGCCGTCCTGCAGTCCGGGGACATGACTTGGCAATCTGTTTTATTCGCTTCCATAACTTTTGTATTAATAATTGCGATATGGTGGCAATACTTCGATAATGTGGAAAAGAAAGTGGACAAGAATATAGAGACGGCCGGGCAGACCATCATATACGGCCATTTGTTTATTTATTTATCCATGTGCATGATTGCTGCTTCAATCCAACTTTTATTTTTGAAACAAGTAAATGATTTATTTATGTTAAGCTTTATTTTTGGATCGGTGCTGGTTTACTTTCTTTCAACCTCGCTGGTCTTCCATAAATACAGACAGGTCAACCAACGATTGAGGTTCTACCATTTAGCGTTATTCTTAGGGTTACTCGGTGTTTTTTTTACGGTGGATTTGTTCTTCTCTCTGCCTAACTACTTGATCGTTGGAGAAGTAACTTTGTTTTTTATTGTTTATGCCAAATTAACGACTTGAGATGCAAAAGTCTGTCCCCGTATCGCCCGAGTGGTTAAGCGTGCCGGATCGATTCATTCCCGTAATGCTTTTGCAATCGGCAGGCAAGAAGGATGTTTCAAAAAAGCAGCCATTTCCTCATTAATAAAGAATGTTTGGGCTACTGGAGCGGGGTCAGCTAGGCCGGTAGTTTCAATCAGTACACGATCAAAATCTACCTTACCCTTTATTTTTGTATCCGTTAAGCCACCGAGAATGCGAATGAAATCTCCCCGAACAGTGCAGTATATACAACCATTATTCATTTCAAATATCTCTTCGTCTGCTCCTAGGACAAGTTGATTGTCAATTCCTACTTCATCAAACTCGTTACCAATAACAGCAATTTTTTGTCCGGATCTTCTGGAAAAACCTGTCGAATTCGTCTTTATTCGGCATAATGTCCTATGCCGTGACAGTAAGAGACACCTCCTGTATAATAGATAAGATGGAGAGAAGAAACCCTAAAGGGAGGATTTCTAGCTTGAAACCAAAGTCACAGATGCCTGATTTCCAGGCTATAGGACCCGTTGTAAGGCGGCGTAGACGAGGTGGACGAGTCCTGTTATGGATCGCTCTGCTTTTCTTGCTGTTCGTCCTGGCTGCTGGGGGAGTAGCGTGGTACGTGTATCAGCAATTACAACCGGTAGCAGGCAGTCCGACGACGAAAAACGTAACGATCCCATCAGGCTCATCCGTGCGGGAAATCGGTCGGCTGCTAGAAGAACAGGTCCTTATACGAAATGCTGACATGTTCAGCTACTATGTGAAGTATAAAGGAGTAGCGCCACAGCTTAAGGCAGGCGAGTACCAGTTTACGACTGGACAAACCATTGATGCCATGCTCGTAGCGATGGCGGAAGGAAATACAGTAGTAAATGCTGAGCGTTTTACCATCCCCGAAGGCTGGAATGTGGAGCAGATTGCGGATCATCTCGCAAAGGAAGGGATCGTAGAGAAAGCGGCATTCTTAAAAGAAGTGAACGAAGGGGATTTTCCAGAGTTTCCTTTTGTAGCTGCGATCCCGAAAACAGCAGATCGAAAATATCGGTTAGAAGGGTATTTATTCCCTGAAACGTATGAAGTCAAAAAAGGTGCTTCTGCAAACGAAGTCGTTTCACGCATGCTGGCTCAATTCCAAAAGGAGTGGAAGCCAGAGTGGAATGATGAGCTGAAAAAGAGAAACCTGACGCAAGATGAAGCAGTCAACCTCGCCTCGATCGTAGAGCGGGAAGTGACAGTGGACAAGGAGCGCCCGATTGTGGCAGGTGTGTATTTCAATCGCATCAAAGATAAGTGGCCATTGCAGGCCGATGCTACCGTCCAGTTTATTTTGGGGAAACAACGGGACCGTTTAACTTACGACGATTTGAAAGTAAAGAGTCCTTACAACACGTATGTGAACCCCGGTCTTCCTCCTGGACCGATTGCCAATCCAGGGAGGTTATCGTTGGAAGCGGTCGTGAATCCAGCCAAGCACGATTTCTTTTTCTATGTGACCAAAAAAGACGGAACATCTGAGCATTATTTTTCGAAAACATTGCAGGAGCACAACGCGAATAACGCAAAAAGCAGGGGAAACTAACCAGGTTTCCTCTGTTTTTTTGCATCAGGTATGCTATAATTATTCGGTTGTAAAGTAGAGGAGTGAAAGCATGATTACCAATCCGGCGATAGATGAATACGTGTCGGGCCTGGTTCCCGAACGTTCCCCGCTGTTGATGCGTTTGGAGCAGGAGGCGGCAGCAGAAAACATTCCCATCGTTGCGCTAGCTTCTGCCCAAGTAATGCGGATGCTGCTCTTGCTTCATCGACCGACGTCCATTCTCGAAGTAGGAACAGCCATTGGCTATTCTACCATCTGGTTGGCGGAGGCTGCCCCTGGTGCGCGGATTGTGACGATGGATATAGACGAGGAACGCCTTGTACGAGCGCGTGCAAACATCAAAGAAGCTGGTTGTGCAGATCGCATTGAAATTTTATCACGGGATGCGACACTGGGACTTCCTGAAACGTATCAGTTTGACTGTTTGTTTATTGATGCAGCCAAAGGCCAGTATCGGAACTTTCTCGATTTATACTTACCTCTCCTGCGTGATGGAGGGTTGGTGATTAGCGATAACATCTTGTTCCGCGGGCTTGTAGCTTCACCTGATGAAGCCGGCAAGCGCCAACGACCAATGGTCGACAAACTGCTTGCTTTCAATACGCATCTTAAGGAACATCCCGATTTGGAGACGACTTTTATTCCGGTAGGCGACGGACTTGCAGTCAGCCTCAAGAAGAGTATATAGGGCATGGTGAATAAACAGTGTTGAGGATTGCCTGAAGGGAGACATGAAGCATGGGTAACCCCGTACTGATAGGGGTAGCAGGAGGCAGTGGTTCCGGAAAGACCACTGTAGCAAAGGAGTTATTTCGCCAGTTCCAAAATGACAGCGTCACCATGATTGAACAGGACTCTTACTACAAGGACCAGAGTCACCTGAGTGCGGATGAGCGCGCGCTGACGAACTATGATCATCCTTTTGCATTTGATAATGATTTGCTGCTTGTCCATCTACAGGAGCTGCTTGCCGGCAGGGCCATCGAAAAGCCAATTTACGATTTCAAGGTTCACAACCGCAAAGAAGAAACCATTCAGGTTGACCCCAAGGATGTCATTATCCTGGAAGGCATGCTAATACTAGAAGACACACGTATTCGCGATCTGATGGACATCAAAGTATTTGTAGACACGGACGCCGACGTACGAATCATTCGCCGAATCGCGCGGGATATCGAAGAACGTGGCCGCTCACTGGATTCTGTAGTGAACCAGTACTTGAATGTAGTGCGACCGATGCATTTGCAGTTTATCGAGCCGACCAAGCGTTATGCCGATGTCATCATTCCCGAAGGTGGTTATAATCGGGTGGCACTTGATCTGTTGTCAACAAAAATAAGCAACATCCTCTTGGAAAAACAACAATTGCCTAAACCTTGATTCATCGATTACACACGCCATTTTCTTGGCGTGTTTTTTGTTTGTGCCCCGTTTCCCTCCTTTGTATTCAGGAAATACTGGATAAAGAAGCGAAGGAGGTGACTCTTATGCAGCTTGAGAAGCGAATCAAACGGCGTCATTTTCTGGTGCTGCTTTCCATGACGTTCATTTGGGTTGGCCTGCTTGCACGCTTGTGGTGGATTCAAATCGGATCGCCCCATCGCTTTTCACGTCGAGGAATAGACCTGGTAAAAAACTCGGTGCAGCAGCGGCAGCAAAGTATTATCCTTCACAGTGGACGTGGCGATATTGTAGATCGCAATGGGTATGCATTCACGGGAGAAGAACATCTGGCATTGATCCTGTTTCCGCTTGCTCGTGGGAGCTTGGAGGGTACTGATGGCCTCGTTCGCCTGTCTGATGTGGTTGGAGTGCCAAAAGAACGGCTGGCAACCATCATGGAAAAAGCAAGGGCGCCGCTGCTCTTGCGAAATGAGGCAGGAGGGCTGATTGTGCTCACAGAACGGCAGTCCGAACAGGTAAATGCGCTCGCGATTCCGGGAATTGTCGCATTGGCGGTTACTGAGCGGTACCGGTCGGATGAAGTGGCTAAACACGTGATTGGTTTCATCCATAAAAATCCACGCATGGTGGAGTCTCTTTATCCAGATGAATGGGCCAGTGGCAAAATGAATGCGGAGAGCACAGTGGGGGCTACTGGTTTGGAGCGGAGTTTTGATCGCTTTTTACAAGGGGTGGAGCCGTCTGCTTTGTCCTATTATGTGGACGGGCAAGGAAAGCCGCTCCGCGGATTGGATATCCGGTATACGAAACAATCGAATGAATATTATCCATTGTCCTTGGCTACCACGCTGGATGTAGAAATCCAGCGAAGAATGGAACGTGTAGCGAATCAGGTTGGATTAATCGAGGGAAGCATCGTTGTGCTGGACGCAAGAAATGGAGACATCGTTTCGAGTGTCAGCCGCCCGGGTTATGATCAAACCAAGGTGAGCAGCAACAATGGCGACTGGAAAAATCGAGTGGTGAAACAGCTGCCCCCTGGTTCCGTATTCAAGACAGTTGTAGCGGCAGCAGCATTGGCAGAGGGTGTGATCTTGCCGACAGATCGCTTTATGTGCACAGGCAATTATGGAAAGTATCATTTTTCATGCTGGAAAAAAGAGGGGCACGGCAGTGTAACGATGGAGGAAGCATATGCGCATTCCTGCAATATTGCATTTGCTGAAATTGCCAAGCGGGTAGGCGGAGAAAAGCTGGAAGAGTACGCCCGCCGATTGGGCTTGTCTGAACAGGTAGGACATGTTACCTCGCATTTGTTTAAGCTCGACGACTTCAAGCAAATAGATGGAGAAGAACGAGGCATAGTATTTGCCGAGGGAGTATCCCGCCGTGATGAAGGAGTTCTGATTCAGACAGCTATCGGTCAGCGGGATGTACGGGTGACCCCTCTGCAAGTGGCTAACCTGATGGTGACAATCTTGCGCGGCTCTTCGCCCACGCAGGTGCGGCTCGTCAGTGAGATTTCGTATCGAAACGGACAATCGTTTTATCGATTTCCGGAGCAAAAGCTTTCTGCATCTGGGATTGATTACGTGACTGCGAGTAAACTGCGAAAGATGATGCAGAAAGTTGTCACGGAAGGCACGGGGCAGACACTTAAGGAAGCCGCGTGGGAAGTTGCAGGAAAGAGCGGGACCGCACAGCTGGGGGGAGAGAATCAGTCAAGCAATCATCTTTGGTTTGCTGGATACGCCCCGGCGGATGATCCTAGGTACGCCATATGTGTAGTCGCCGAAAACCAGCCTAGTTGGGGGAAAAACCAGGCTATGGAGCTTTTCCGTCGCGCTGTCGATGAGCTTGCCGATCAAACAGCTCAATCTTCCCGACCTCTCTCAGGGTATTCCCGAGAATAAAGCCTCTTGCCTGGATCTGATTCTGCTTGCCAAGTCCCACGATCAGCATCAGAGGCGAGGAGGACATGTACATGGATTGGGTGGCTTTCGTCCAAATGGTTCGTTTATCGCCTTTACTGGGAGAAAGCCGTTTGATCGTATGGCTATGCCAATCTCCAATATATTGCCATTGCCGATTCCTGCTTAATTTGCGAACCAGCTTTCGCAAATGACTGTCGTCGAAAAAGATCGAATTGGGCTGGTGGATCGCTTTGGGGCCGGGCTCACTTGCATATGTGACGACCCACGAATCTTCACCGAGCGAATAGCCCATCATCACCCCTCCTGTCTCCAGTGAGGGTTTTTTTCTTACCGCCTGTTCAATCTGTTTCCACGCTTTGGGTGTGATGTAAAGCGTCGTCATGTGAACGGGTGTCCCTCCTTCAAATTGCCACTAGCATTCGCCTTATATCGTATGTATCTGCTTGATGGAAGGTCCCCCCGTGTCAAAAAGTTGGGAAATGACAAAAAGTGATTGTATCCGACATCCTTTCTTTCTATAATTTAGTAAATGACTAGATTGGAAGGTTGATTCTATGCCTCTTGCTCCTGTTGATCACACATTGATCGGGCGCGTTCTTGCAGATGACCTTTATGCAGAGAATGGGATCCTGTTGCTCGGCCAACAGACGACGATTACCGAAGCCCATGTACCCATTTTGCTCAAGCAAAGAATTAGTGAGGTAAATGTGATTCAGGTCCTGTCTGAGGGAACTGGAGAGCAAATTGCGACGCAACTATTTCATTTAGAAGCGAATGACGAAGTAGTCGCAGCGTATGTTAAGGCACTAGATAAAACAAGGCTGTTATTCGACCAAATCAGTCATAATGGAACACCTCAGTTAGAACAATTTTCCGACATATTTTGCGAGGTGGCAGAACAGTCAAAAAAGCAGTTAGGTTTTTTTCGCTCCTTGTATGTATTGGAAGGGGCAGATTGTTATACCTATCGACATTCGCTGAATGTGGGCATACTCTGTTCGCTGATTGCCCGTTTATTAAAATGGGATGAAGACCGCGTAGCCTTTATGGGGACTGCTGGATTTTTACACGATGTGGGAAAGATGCGTGTGCCAAAAGAAATTTTATTGAAACCGGGAAAACTGACGGTGGAAGAATTTTCGATCATGAAAAAGCATACGGAGTATGGCTATGAAATGATTAAGGACATGGAGGGCAGTTCAGAACTGTTGGCCTTGTGTGCACTCCTCCATCATGAACGGCTGGATGGATCCGGCTATCCCGAGCAGCGCAAGGGAGATGAAATCCCGAGGGAATGTCAGGTTTTGGCTGTGGCGGACATGTTTGACGCGATTTGCTCAGACAGGGTATACAAAGGGAGAACATCTCCTTTTGAAGCGGCACAGCTTCTATGGAAGGAAGCATGTGAGGGTACACTCAACATCGAGATTGTCGCGCAGTTTGTCCGTTATATTGCGCTATTGTACGTCGGTGCAAAAGCTCGCCTAAGCAACGGAGAAGAAGTCGAAGTCATCCTGATTCATTCCGATGAACCGATGAGACCGTTGGTACGGCGTAGTGAAGAATTTTTGGATTTGCGTTTCGAGCGAAAGCTCACAATTGAAAAAATGATTGGATAATAGAACAATCAAGCCATTTAACCGCTCTTTGAACTTGAGAGCGGTTCCATTTTTTGAGGATCTGTGAACGATTGCCTAGATCGCTCGACCCTATTTGTTTTTTGTGACACAATAAAGAAGCGCACCCTGTCACAGGATGAAACAAGGGGCGTGTCGCAACGATAACAATTGGTGTGACATGGTAGGGACTAGGAGGAAGTAGCATGATTCGCAAAGCGGAACCGACAGATGCAGCCTTTGCAGCACCGCTGATTTATGATGCGATTGGCGATATCGCACACACCTTGACTGGAGCAACGGGGGCCGATGATGCTATACAAATGATGAGCCAATTTTTTGCTCAGAAAAATAATCGACTCAGTTATGAGAATGCCATAATCGCAATGGATGAAGGTGTACCAGCTGGATTGTTGCTGTGTTATCACGGCAGCCAGACAGAAGTATTGGACCGACCGTTTATTGAGCATGTGGAGCGTCTGACAGGGAAGACTCCTGTTCTCGTGAAAGAGGCCAAAGACGACGAATTCTATCTTGACACGGTCGTCGTTCGAAGTGACTGCCGAGGCAAGGGAATTGGGAAGATTTTGCTAGAGGCATTCGAAAAAGAAGGCGAGCGCCGTGGGTATGACTGTGTATCCTTGCTTGTGGATGAAGAGAACAATCGCGCTCGTCATCTCTACGAAGCCATCGGTTATCGTCAAGACGGGACGATTATGCTCAGTGGGCATATGTTTAACCATATGCTGAAAAAACTGTCTGTATTGGTGTAAGAGAAAACGTTTCCTGGGACGAGCTTCAACGCTCTCTATCGGGAAGCGTTTTTTCTATGTGAGAAAATGTCCGACTATTCTCCCGTGGTGTTGCTGTCCAAGATCGTTTATGAAACGGCAGATCGTTAAATCCAATACAAAACGAAAACGACCACCGTGTTCCGGAAGTAAAAAAGCTGATGCTTCGTGTACCTAGGCATCAGCTTCTTTTTTTTCTGATTTACATCAGTCAAGGTCATCATGCTTAAACAGAGAGGAGAGCGCTTTGGTCAGAAAATGGGAGACAATTCCAACATCCTCCGGTCGGATATCCAGCGAGTGAATCCAGCTTTGGTCGTGTGAAATGTCATCGGAGGAGATCAGGGCTGCTCGCATATTTTGTAGCGATACCACAATATTTTTACCATCAAAATGCTGGGAGTAAAAGAATGCGAGGTCATAACGATTGTTCTCGGTAGCAAAAGTGACAAATCGAGAGAGCAGATTTTCTGATTGATCGTACAGGTAGTCAAATTTCATGGTTTGGTTCACTCCTGAATGAAAGTGTAGTATGGCTTGGCTGGTTAAATGGCTTCCTCAAATTCAATGACAGGCGGCTTTTTTCTGAAGAAGTTGGTGGACACCAAGAGATAGCCAATCCCAGCCAGTGTCCAGATGAGCCCGAGTGTCAGCGCATGACTATCCAGATTGAACCAGAGAAAGACGACGAAGCTAGATCCAATCAACGGGGAGATCAAATAATGAAAGGTATCTGCTAGAGAACGCCTCTTTTTGCGAATATAGTAATGGGCGATCACAGAGGCATTGACTGCGGTGAAGGCGGTCAATGCACCGAAATTGATAAAGGCAAGCGCTGTCTCCAAATCAAGGAAAAGGGCGGCTAGCGAAACTGCTCCGACAAAAAAAACGTTGCGGGCAGGAATTCCTCTAGTAGGATGCAACCGGCCAAATAGTTTCTTCGGCAAAACGTTTTCCCTGCCCATTGCGTACAGCAAGCGAGAAGCGCTCGTATGGGAGGCAATCCCGGATGCGAGGGCGGCTGTGATACTTCCTGCCAAGAAGATGGCGTAGAACAGATCTTGTCCAAGGATCAAGGACATCTCCGGAGAAGGCGATTCCGGATTATGAAATAAATCGATCGTAGGAAAGGCAAGCTGCGTGAAATAGGAAGTGGTGATAAAAATAACGCCACCAATCAACGCCACCAGGAAAATGCCGCGCGGAATGGTTTTCATTGGATCTACTGCTTCTTCCGTATACGTGGTTACGGCATCAAATCCAAGAAACGAGAAACATAGTATCGCCGCTCCGGTAAGCAGAGTGGGGAACGAGATCTCTTCCCCGTAGAACGGCCTGACGGTAAAGGGAGCCCCGCCGCTCGATGCTGCGGTGATGTGGGAAATGCTTAAACAAACGAATATCGTTACGACAATTACCTGGAAAAGGACCAGGAGTGTGTTGAAATTAGCTGTTGACTGAATACCGCGAAAATTGATTAGGGTAGTGATGGCTGCCAGCAAAATGCCAAGAATCCATGGAGGAACCATGGGGAAGGCAGCGGACAGATAGATCTTTCCCAGCAGCACATTAATGACAGGCAGGAAGACATAGTCCAAAAGAGAAACCCAACCGACCAGAAAGCCTAGATGGGGATTGATTGATTGACGGGTATAGGAGTAGGCAGAGCCCGCAACCGGGAATTCTCTGACCATCTTTCCGTAGCTGGATGCAGTAAAAAGCATCGCCGTCAGAGCTAGGATATAAGCAGTAGGGACATGACCCCCGGTTTCCTGAGTGACGATTCCATAGGTATCAAAAACGGTAAGGGGAGTTAGATACCCCAGTCCCAATACGATGACTTGCCATAGTTTCAGACTTCTTTTCATTGCGGGCATGTGCGTATGTTCCAGGCTTTTTTGCATGACCAATCCCCTTTGCTGTAGAAGATGAAAGCGTTTTTAGTTTCGTTATTTATAAATAAACCATTATCTCATAATCGTGCGACTCCCCCCGCAGCATGGCGGTGGCTCCCTCTGTTTGCCACTCTTTCCTTCATGATTCAGCCTCCCTTTCTTCTGATGTACGTGATGCGTATACTTGCATCTGCAGCTACTAGCAATTGATGTGCCAAGGTGGAGTAATCCTGATTGTTAGGGGTTTTCCCAGACGGAATCAGATGGCTTGAAGATTCCTGTTAATTCAAAAATACATACTTTACCCATTTTTGAATAATGGAAATAGATGCATTTGACTGACTACGGTGAAATCCGGTTGCTTGGCATACGAATTGCTACTATCTCCAGGATGCAGCATCAAAATAAAGGGTCATGAGGTGTTAAACAATGTCGGTGCAAGTAAAAGAAATCATCCAGCTTCAAGAAGAGGTAAGCAATCCGCTCCATGAATTCCAGCATCATTTGCGTGAGGTATGCGAGCTTCTCCGTTATTCAGAGGCGGTATATGAACTCTTAAAGGAGCCGCTCCGGTTTTTGACGGTGCGAATTCCTGTACGGATGGATGATGGGACTACGAAGGTGTTTACCGGCTATCGCGCTCAACATAACGATGCAGTAGGACCCACCAAGGGTGGCATTCGCTTTCATCCCGAGGTAACCGGAGACGAAGTGAAAGCACTTGCAGGCTGGATGAGCCTAAAATGCGGCATTGCTGACTTGCCGTATGGCGGGGGAAAAGGCGGTGTCATCTGCGATCCGCGTCAGATGAGTACAGCCGAGCTGGAGCGCCTTAGCCGTGGATATGTGCGGGCTGTGAGTCAAATAGTTGGGCCGACTAAGGATATTCCGGCCCCGGATGTGTTTACCAACCCGCAAATTATAGCCTGGATGATGGACGAGTACAGTGAAATCAGGGAATTCGAGTCCCCGGGCTTCATCACAGGCAAGCCCTTGGTACTGGGGGGATCCGTTGGACGTGAAACGGCTACGTCAAAAGGTCTCTATCATATATACAACCTGATAACCCAGATGAAGGGGATTCCAACGCAGGATGCACGAGTGATTATCCAGGGATTTGGGAACGTCGGTAGTTACCTGGCGAAATTCTTGTATGAGCAGGGCGTGAAAATTGTCGGGATTGGCGATGCGAACGGGGCCATTTACGACGCAGGCGGATTGGACGTCCCAAGCTTGCTCGAGCGCAGAGATTCATTCGGAGCGGTCACGCAGCTATTTACAAACAAGATCAGTAACCAGGAGCTTCTGGAGCAGCCGTGTGACATTCTGATTCCGGCGGCATTGGGCGGACAGCTTACGAAAGAAAACGCACCGCGCCTGCAGTGCAAAATCGTTATCGAAGCAGCGAATGGACCTACTACGGCAGAGGCGGAGCGTATCCTGCAGGAGCGCGGGATTATCGTCGTTCCTGACATTTTGGCCAATTCTGGCGGAGTGATCGTTTCCTATTTTGAATGGGTGCAGAACAATCAGGGATTTTACTGGGACGAGGCGACAGTCGACAAGATGCTTCAGGAGAAAACGGAGAGAAGCTTCCGCAAGGCTTATGAGACCTCGCTTCAATACAAGGTAAACATGCGCACGGCTGTATATATGGTAGCGGTAAGGCGGCTGGCGGAAGCGGCACGGGTGCGAGGCTGGGTGGATTGAACCATCCGGCGACAAGAACATGCGATAAAGTAGAGTCGCAATGCCATGGCTGAGTGAAACATGTGAGGAGTGCTGTTCATGGGACAGCACTCTTTTTTCTGGCTCGTCTAAGTCGCGTTTCCTATTTGGTTCTACTTTATGCAAAAATGCATAAATTATGAAATTTTGCATAAAAAATGTTCCTTTTCAATCCGTTGTCCCAAAAGAATGCTGGCATGATTTATGCTTAAATAATCAGCGAACAAAAAAACGCTTACATGCGGGAAGAAAGGAAACAAGGAGTGGTCACGTATGATGCGAAACAAGCTGTTCCTCATCGCTGTCCTGCTGTCTATGATCTTAGTTCCAGCACAAGGTCAATCAGCGGAAATGACCTTGCAGCAGGAAGAAACAGCGTTGGATCGGAACTAGACAATAATTGTTTATCCCTCTCGTCTTGAAGGGAAATTTCCTAATTGCGGCAAAGCGATTGCCGTATACCGGATGCAATGATAGATAGAGGTAGTGGATTTCGCCATTGCCAACAGTCCAACGCTGTAGAAGAAATGACCTACATCAAATCCAAACTACAAACGGAGGACGCAATACCATGCAATATCCACTTTCACCAGACGTAAAACCAGAGTTTTGCACGACAGGTACATTCATGCGCTTGCCATCCGCGAGAGAGAATGCCAAGGTAGCGATTCTTGGACAGCCATTTGATACTGCAGCTTCTTTTCGCGTAGGCGCACGATTTGCACCGCAAGCCATTCGTCAGGCTTCCATGACGTTATTCCCTTATCATCCGACGCATAAAGTGTATCCGTTTGATGATACCAATGCGATCGACATCGGGGACGTTTCAGTCATTCCGCACAATATTCATCGCAGCTACGAATTGATGGAAGAGGCAATGCTCGATCTGATGAAAAAAGGCATCGTGCCGATTGGTTTAGGTGGAGACCACTCGATTACATTGGCTTCGCTGCGTGCAGCCAAAAAAGTATATGGACAAGTAGCCTTGATCCAGTTTGATTCCCATACGGATACGTGGGATACCTATTACGAGGAGAAATATTGGCACGGATCACCATTTATCCGGGCTCATGAAGAAGGGCTGCTGCAGCCGGACAAAGTATTCCAGATCGGGATTCGAGGGACACTGAACCACCCCGGAGATCTGGAAGCAAGCGATGAACTGGGGTACAACGTAATCACGACACAAGAGCTGCGAAACCGTGGTTTTGAAGATGTGATCAAACAAATCAAAACGCAGATCGGGGACACTCCTTGCTTTCTGACCTTTGACATTGATTTTGTCGATCCTGCTTTTGCACCCGGAACAGGCACACTCGAAGTGGGGGGCTTTACTAGCCATGAAGCACTGCAGATGATCCGCTCCCTGACAGGGCTGAACTACATCGGATTTGATTTGGTGGAGGTACTTCCTCCATATGATCCGGCGCAGATCACGTCGCTTTTGGCTGCCACGCTGATTCACGACTTTGCCGCATTGGTTGCCCTGCAGCAGAGCAAGGAAGAAAAAAAGTAATGCTTTAGTCATTTTTGCATAATTTATGATTTTTTGAATAGATCATTCGTGCAGAAATCCGGAATGGCTCAATAAATGCGTGTGGTCCCTGATTGGCACGATAGTTGCTTTAAGAAGTAGACGTGAATGCAAACAGTGGAAGGGAGATGATTCGTTGCATGATAAACCTGAAGATGTACATCAATGGGGAGTGGGTTGATGCACAAAGCAAAAAGACCCGTGAGATCGTGAATCCCGCGAATGGAAAAGTGATTGCGCTCTCGGCGGAAGGGGATGTAGACGACGCCCGTCACGCCATTCAAATCGCCCGCGAAGCATTTGACAGCGGGATCTGGTCAGATATCCCGGCAGCAGAGAGAGCCCGCTATCTCTTGGCCATTGCCGATAAGCTTGAAGAGCGTGCAGATGAAATCGGCAGATTGGAAACATTGGACAACGGAAAACCGCTCCGGGAAACGGCCTTTGATGTGGCAGATGCGGCGGCATGCTTCCGCTATTATGCAGGATTAGTTAACAAGCCAGATGGGCAAACCTACCACGTGGCTGATCCCGTGCAAGCCATGGTAGTACGTGAACCAGTTGGTGTATGCGGACTGATCGTGCCGTGGAACTATCCTTTGTTGATGGGCGTGTGGAAGATTGCTCCTGCACTTGCAGCCGGAAACACGATTGTATTCAAACCTTCGGAGGTAACGCCGGTTACCGCCCAAAAGCTGTTTGAGATCATCGAGGAAGTAGGCATTCCTAAAGGCGTAGCCAACATGGTCCTGGGAGCTGGCGCAACGGTAGGAAACGAACTGGCTGAAAGCCACCTCGTAGACAAAATCTCGTTTACAGGGGGTACGGCAACAGGACGCAGCATCATGAAGGCAGCAACAGGCAATATCAAAAAGATATCACTAGAGCTCGGTGGTAAATCACCTAATATCGTTTTTGCAGATGCTGACTTCGAAACGGCTGTTGACTACGCACTATTCGGAATTTTCTCCAATCAAGGTCAGGTCTGCTCAGCTGGTTCTCGCCTGCTCATTGAGGATAGCATCCATGACCGTTTCGTTGAAAGACTAGTGGAGCGGGCCAAAAAAATTCGCGTTGGCGCTGGTGACGATCCTGCCACAGAAATGGGACCAGTCGTAAGTGCCGCTCATATGGAAAAAGTCTTGCACTACATCGAGCTTGGGAAATCTGAGGGAGCCCGTCTCCTATGTGGTGGAAACCGGATTACAGCGAACGGTCTTGAAAAAGGCTACTTCGTGGAGCCGACCATTTTCACTGATACACATCCGTCCATGAAGATTGTTCAGGAAGAAATTTTTGGACCTGTACTGGTTATCCAGCGTTTCAAGGACGAAGCAGACGCCATCCGGATTGCCAACGATACCGTATACGGACTGGCAGGCGGTGTTTTCACCCAGGACGGCGCCAAGGCGATGCGCGTCATCAAGAAATTGCGTGCCGGCATTACGTGGATCAACTGTTATCATCCGACGTACAATGAAGCTCCATGGGGCGGATACAAGCAAAGCGGTATTGGTCGCGGCTTGGGTACGTATGGCTTCGATGAGTATACCGAAGTAAAGCAAATCAACATCAACCTGCAAGTGCAGCCAACCGGCTGGTTTGAAAACTAATCACTCTTTTCCGATCAGGAGGACTACAAGATGAGCAAAACAGTGGAGAGCCAACAAGTGAACAAACAGGTGAAAGAACAATATCAAGAGGTATATGCCTATACCCAGCAAGTACTCGATTTGATTGCCAAAAACGATATTACCAAGGACGAAGCAGCTTGGGTTACGCGCCAGACGGTTGAAAACTTCCGTGACCACGTCAATCCAGGGTTTCTCGGATACCGCAAGTCCGTAACCAAAGACGGTCAGTTTGCGGCCGTTGAATGGAAGGATGCAGGTCCGAACTCCTTTATGGATGTAAACGGAAAGGTATACATTGACTGCCTCGGCGGCTTCGGGATTTACAACGTAGGTCACCGCCATCCCAAGGTAGTGGAAGCGGTTATCAACCAGCTTAACCGTCAACCGCTGCACAGCCAAGACCTTCTCGACCCGCTGCGTGCGATGCTTGCCAAAATTTTGGCTGACGTAACACCGGGGGACCTGAAATACGCGTATTTTGCGAACAGCGGTACGGAAACAGTGGAAGCGGCAATCAAGCTGGCCAAAATGCATACTGGACGCACGACCTTTATCGCAACGACCAAAGCGTTTCACGGCAAGAGCCTCGGTGCTCTGTCCGCGACTGCCAAAGGGGTGTTCCGCAAACCATTTTTGCCGATGATCCCAGGCTTCCGCCACGTGCATTTCGGCGATATCGACATGCTGCGCAAAACATTTGAAGCTTGCGCGCTCGTCGGCGAAGAGATTGCCGGCGTCATTCTGGAGCCAATCCAAGGGGAGGGCGGCGTTAATCTGCCACCGGATGGATACCTGAAAGAGGTTCGTGAGCTGTGCGATCAATACGGAGCTCTCCTGATTCTGGACGAAGTGCAAACAGGGATGGGACGTACAGGAAAAATGTTCTGCTGCGAGCATTATGATGTCACACCGGATATTTTGTGCCTTGCAAAAGCGTTTGGCGGCGGCATCATGCCTGCTGGGGCTGTAGTAGCCACAGAGGAAGTCTTCAAAAGCTTCTTCCCTAATCCGTTCGTACAGACCACCACGTTCGGAGGAAATCCGTTGGCATGCGCGGCTGCTATTGCGACCTTTAACGTGCTGATCGAGGAAAATCTGTTGGATCGTTGCGTGGAAATGGGCGAGTACATGCTGAAAGGACTGCGCCAAGCGGCTGCGGCTCACAGCGACAAAGTCCAGGAAGTGCGCGGAAAAGGCTTGTTGATTGGCGTAGAGTTCCATAATGATGAAATCGGCTATGAGGTATCCAAAGGGTTGTTCGATAATGGGGTCCTGGTCGCCGGTACCCTGATCAATGCGAAAACGATCCGTATCGAACCACCACTCACCATTACCTATGAAGAGGCTGATCAAGTGATCGAGACATTCAAAAAAGTGCTGCCCCTCGTAAAAATATAAGTAAGAATGAGCGAAGAAGACTGCCCACCCCAGTCTTCTTTTGCCCTTTCTTCTCCATGGGAGCCCCGAGTATAATAGTAAACACAAGCCAAGCATTATTGGGAGGACCTATGGTTTCAAAATGGTTCATTAAAAAAGTGTACGCCGTATCGTTTGAATCTTCAGCGAATGAAGTGTGGGACATCATGTCACGGTTCAACGAACGTTATGTGTTTGTAACCGATCCCGAGAGCGAAGAAAATCTTGTTGCCTATATACGAAACACGGATTTGATCCCGTTTCAAAGCGATGCGGAATGGATGAGAAAAACGGTTCGCGAGCTTCCCTTGCATACGAATCTCGCTTTCTTTCAACAGGAAGTGGACATGCTCGACTTTTTCAAAGTGTTTGGGGAAGAAGTCGTCGTCATACGTAATCGAGAGGGTAGACACGAAGGCTATTTGCATCGCGAGGATATTTTGCATTATCTCTTGACCAATCAATCTGCCCATACGGACTGGATTCGCTCCCTGCTCAACTCAATTCCCATGGGCATCATTATTGCCGATCTAGAAGGGCGAATTGAGAATTTCAGTTCCGAAGCACTGAGGATGGTTCGGGTTACCCCAGAGGAGTTGCGGCAGCAGCGGGTAGGGGAGCTATTGGATCCAGATGTTTTTCTCAAAGTTGTAGAGCACGGCGAAACGGTCTTAAACTATATCATTGTCAATGACCGAATCGGCGTATTGGCCGATTTTTGTCCTATTCGTAACCAGCAAGGAGCTATCACAGGAGCCACCATCGTTCTACAGGATTTGCCTTTCATTGAGAAAATGGCGATGGAGATGGAATACGTCAAAAATCTCAACACCGATCTTCAGGGAATCCTCTCCTCCATTTACGATGAAATTCTTGTTTTAGATGAAAAAGGCATTCTGCTGCGTTATAGCGGAAATCTGATAAAAGACTTCTGGGAGATTAACAAGGAACAATTGATCGGCCTGAACCTGATGGAGCTTGAGCATGAGGGATTGTTTTTCTCCTCTATCGTCAGAATGGTCATAGAGCGGAAACGAAAAGTATCCGTTACGCAGGAAAGCCGATCAGGCAAGAATGTGCTCGCAGTAGGCAATCCGATCTTTGACGATAACGGGAAGCTGGAGCGGATCGTCATTGCGCTGCGTGATATCACCGAGACCGTAATGCTCAAGGAAGAGCTGCTCCAGGTGAAAAAGATATCCGAAAAATACAAGAAAGAACTGGAACATCTGCGTGATCAGCAGCAATATTCCAAAAACCGGCAATTGATCTATGCTAGCGAGCCGATGGAAAAAGTAATGAAATATATCCATAAGATCGCGAAGACCTCCTCGACTGTACTGCTAACCGGGGAATCTGGTGTAGGTAAAGAAGTGTTTGCCCGCACGATTTATGAGCTCGGTCCTCGCTACAACAATCCATTCGTCAAAGTGAATTGTGGGGCGATCCCGGAAACACTCTTGGAAAGTGAATTGTTCGGTTATGAAAAAGGAGCCTTTACCGGGGCAAACGCTAACGGGAAGCCGGGTTATTTTCGAATGGCTCACAAAGGTGTTCTGTTTCTGGACGAGATCGGAGAGATGCCGCTCAATCTCCAGGTAAAGCTGCTGCGGGTTTTGCAAGAGAGGGAAATCATCCCGATAGGCGGATCTGAGGTAGTGGAGGTTGACGTGCAGATTATCGCCGCAACAAACAAGAATCTCGAAAAAATGGTAGAGGAAGGTACGTTTCGCGAAGACCTCTACTATCGGCTAAACGTCATTCCAGTCGTGATTCCTCCCCTGCGGGACCGCCCAGAGGATATTCCGCTGATCAGCTTGCACTTTCTGCAAACCTTTAATGATAAATACGATCGGTCCACCCAATTGTCCCAAGATGCCCTCGACCTGTTGGAATCATACTCCTGGCCAGGCAATGTACGCGAATTGCAAAATATTATTGAGCGAATGGTAGTCACGGCCGATGAAGATCTCATTGAAGCTCACCATATCACCCCTCTATTGAAAAAAAGGAAGAAACAGTTTCTGAAGCAGAATATGACCAAGATCATGCCACTAAAAGAAGCGACGAGAGCGATAGAGGAGCAGCTGATCAAAATGGCCATGGACGAATTCAAGACGACTTCCATGGCAGCCAAAGTACTGGGAGTAAGTCAGTCTACCATCAGCAGGAAGTATCAGGAAATTCAAGAGAAGATAAGTCGAGGTGAGCAGATTGGGTTTAAAGTATGACGTCATTTCACCATTCGTTGGCACAATTGAACGGATTTTATTTCGTTCGGGCGATCGGGTTCAAGAAGGAGAATCACTTTTCACTCTCGTTGACGGCAGAAAAAGCATAGACATTTTCTCACCTGTCACCGGCTACGTGGATGCGGTTGAAGTTGAAAAAGGAGATCATGTCATAGAAGGTATGATTTTGGCATCAATTGTTTTGAGTAATGATGAGACAAACACCATAGAAGGACAGGCAGTTTTATCGTAGGTGCCAAAGAACTGATTGAAAAGGATGCGGGAAATGACACAATTGCTTGGATTAGGAAATCCTCCCCGTTGGCTGGAGGAAGAGTACTTCGCCAAAAAGAAGCGGACGTTCCACTTAGGGAAAGAAGCCATCGATCACTTATATCAAAATGGCGAAAGAGTGTCTTACCGAAATATTGAGTCCAGATCGAAAGAATTAGATCCAAAAAGAAAAGGAATCCATGCAAATTCAGTTAAAGCAAATGAGGAACTATACCAGTACTACCTAAAGTTTGCTAGTTTCAAGAAGGCTGCCAACAATCACGCTGGACCAACCTCAAGTCCTATTTCAAACAAAAATGGAGCAGAAGAGCGTGATTGGAATGAAAGGAGAGAAAGATATTCACGCCTATCGAAAAGTGAATTGGTCGATCGTTTACTGGAAGCAGAGCTGTACATCTCTGAACGAAAAAACGGATAAATGCTAGCTGAGATTCAGAAAGGCGATGGCAGGGTATAGCGCCCGCTTCGAGCGTCATCAGCCTTGCCAAGCAAGGAGGGCCCTATTCAGTGAACCATGGTTGAGTGAATAGGCCCCTTTTTGTTGCGTTTACAGCTAGGACTTGGGATCATTTCTCTCTCTTTCTAATGCTTCAATGCGTTTTTCCAAGTCACGAATCCTCGTCTGCTTTTCGTTATACCGGCTTCTGACGATACCGAGGCAACCAGCAACTAGAAGGACGGGAAACAAGAGAAAGACAAACAGTTGAAATACAATCGTTTTCCATTCGATAGAGACCGCTCCAAAATCCAGCATTTCGTTATGATTCTCCTTTTCGATGCGCTTCTTTTAGCAATGAACCATCGTCCCAGTCACGCGAAATTTTCCACGTCCCATCTTCTTGCACAATATCCATTTGACCTGCGATGAGTATGTCTTTGGAGGAGTCATCGTCCTCGTAGGTGACAGTGACCGTCATCGTGTAGTGAAAGGTCAGTTTTTCCAACTGATTGGGCTCACTCTTGATGGACATCGACATGCTCTTCACCGAGATTTTGGCGCGCTCTTCAGAGGCCACATAAAGAGGAAGCGTATGCTCGCGGTTGGCAAGAAGAACTTGATAAGCTTTTTCCGTATAGTACGGTTTCAATGCTTCGGCGCGCTTTGTCCAAGTGTCGAAGTCATCGTAATCATGATATTCTTGTACATCAAAATGCATTTTCTTGACGGAGGTTGCCATCCGAATCGCTTCATGAATCATCTCTTCCTCTGATGGACCATTGCTGCATCCCAGGAGGAGTGTGATCATAAGGATGAAAGGCATGCAAAAGGTTTTCATAAACCATCCTCCTGATGATTATTTTACCAAATATTTACTTGTGGGAATAGACTAATTGTTCGATAACGTGATAGCATGCCGTGTGACAGGGACCTTAAACAATACAAAATGGTTTGACCATGTTTCTGATGTGATAACTATCTTTTCATCGCCTTGTTCAAAAAAGTAGCCTGAGCCTTCCTGATGTAAAAACGACCATCCATCCTTTTTCATCCCTGACACAAGTCTGTCAATTTCTTTGCCTTGGTCTGCTATCGTTCCATACCAAACAACTTCCTCATCGAAGGCCAATTTATTCATCTGTTCATCTGACTGCTTGAGCAGCAAAATGACTGTCTGTTTGGAAAGGGATTGGAAAGGTAAATCAGCATAAAAAAAGGAGGGGGGGTCGTTAAAAATAAAGATTCCTATCAAAAGAACAAGACTGCTTCCAATTAGCACAGATCTCCTAATCATCTATGGTTCTCCTGTTAATAATGGCTTATTAACCAAATATTACCATAGTTAATGGTTAATTGGACATACCTTTCTTGCATATTGTGTATAAATGGAATAAAAAAATAATATTCCATGCATATTATTCTCGAATACGAGATTTTAGATTTTTGTGATGGGCTCAGTATCGCTGTCACTACTATCAAGGATAAAAATAAATTCTTCCACTTCTTCACTGCGAAATGCTGAAAACCCCTTGTCCTCACCGGTAATTTGAAAACCACACTTTTGTAAGACGCGAATGGACCCAGCGTTGTCTTTGGCAGTACGTGCATAGAGGGGGCGCGTTTTTACAGAATCTCCGCTGTTTTTCAAGCGTACATGCACGCGTAGGCATTTGCCCACATAAGCATAGGAGTAAGCTAATCCAGACGTGGAGGTGGCAGCCATGTCCAGCATCATTGCGGCGCTTTCCCTGGTTTTTAAAGAACTCCTGATGTTTGTGGCTTATGTCAAAAACAACGCATTTCCGCAACCGCTTCCTGACACGGAAGAAGAAAAGTTCCTCAGACTAATGGCCAAAGGCGATCCTTATGCGCGGAACAAGCTGATTGAGCACAATTTGCGGCTGGTCGCACACATCGTGAAGAAATTCGAAAACACTGGTGAAGACAGTGAAGATTTGATCTCCATCGGTACGATCGGTCTGATCAAAGCGATCGAGAGCTACCAGGTGGAAAAAGGCACCAAGCTGGCTACGTATGCGGCTCGTTGTATTGAGAATGAGATATTAATGTCAAAAGGTGTGCTTAAACGAAAAGGGACTACACCACAGTGTTGTCCCTTTTTTTATGTTTCTGTTGACATTTTCAATTTTTCTACCTCAGAGCTGAACGAATTACAGTTAGATAGGAGGCTTGATAAGCACATCTCAATATACTTAGGGTCTTTTACTGTAAAGTCACTTGAGAGAAGGCGACTCTATACGCAATAAAACCAGCAATTAATGTGCCGAGAAGGCTTGAGATAGATGTCAGAAAAATATCTGCTGGTTTGTCGAATAACTTAGGAAAAGAAAAAATTAGTAACAAAAAGGCAACATAACACCCTAATGAAAAACCTAATGAGTAACAGGCTAGTAAATCGTTCTTTCTAGCTTTCATTTTACTCTCCATTTAGAACAGCCAATATGTTATTTCTTAAATTTTCGGCTGCTTCAATTAGTTTTCCTTTTGTTGAATCACTTGCTGACAAGACAAGTGATAAATCAACAGAAGCTTCTTGCTCCCCTTCATCAGGTGTAACGTTAGTTCGATTTATTTGTGTTTCAGTGTCATTTAAGGATGAGGGGGAGCGAGGCTTTAAACTATCAGGCAACCCGGTAAGCACTTGGTAAGTTGAGTTGGGATCATTCCGTTCCAATCACTTCTTTTCAGGCGGAATGCCAACACCGTCCTTAATATCAAAATACACTTTTATAAATGGAAGTATATTTTCTTTGGAATAAGTTCGCCCACAGTCTTCACATATTACTCGATTATCCAGATACTCATCCATGTCATTTAGAAAGATCCGGCTACTGTGACATGTGGGGCTCAAACAATCCACAAATGGTAGAACATCCAGAATACCTTCCTTACCAGAGTAATACATCAAGAAACGGACACTCTGCTCCACGGAAATATCATTTTCTAGAGCAAATTGATAAGGGCTTAAGTAGTCTTTTTTATGATTACGTCTAAGAAAATCGTCAAATCGATCAAGTAGAGATATGGAAAACTCTTTACTCAGTTCGTTTTCCGAATAGATTGTCTGCAATTTTTTGTAATACAAATTCCTCCCTCTCCTTTCGATTGATTCTCATTTTATAGTAATAATCTAAAACGAAGCAGTCGCTCTTTGATTCAATACGGACTTGTACGAAACTCTCTTTACCCTCTTTAGGTAAGTACCAAAAAAAACCGCATTCTTGCATTTTTCCTGCTTTATGAATGAGCTCTTTTAGATTCCAGTATACTTTCGCTCCATAGATTGCTGATTTGTCATCTTTCCTCGATGATGCTCTTATGTTCTTTCCTTCTCTAAACATAAAACTAAATACCCATCCATGCTCGAAAAGCGTATTTTCAAAACTCTTTGAGATGTCCTGGAAAATTACTGATTTTACTTGCTTAACATAATCCTCTTCTATGTCAGCAACTTTCATGGTTTTAAGAAACTTTCTAATTTCTTCGTCAGTGCTAGAATCAGCAACCTGGTTTAGTATTTCTTCTGCTTCGTTGGTTAATTCCTTAAACAATGAATAAATGGTACGTTCAGGAACGTGG